>NZ_OX424407.1:1200000-1500000 GCF_949152215.1 Lancefieldella sp. Marseille-Q7238 | reverse complement strand
ATAGCTTGTTCGGGAACCACGCTGACGTCATTGACGCCAATCTCCTTCAAAATGCGCGTCACAAGCTCCATACCTGTGCCGTTAAGTGGCGTGTACACAACCTTGTATCCATCAGCGGCCTTAAAGCCGGGAACAGACACACGCTTGATGGCCGCAATGAAGCTGTCGAGCACTTCTTCGGAAGTCCACTCAATCAGACCCTGCTTCAAACCCTCATCAAAGTCCATCACGTTGACCTCAAAGGGGTCGACGCGCTCAATGTTGGCGGAAATCTCCGCGGCAGCTTCATCGGTAATCTGTCCGCCGTTATCGTTGTATACCTTATAGCCGTTATAGACCGCGGGATTATGAGACGCGGTAAGCACAATGCCTGCTGATGTATGCAGATACCGTACGGCAAACGAAAGCGTTGGCACCGGCTCGATGCGCGGATACACAAAGACCTTGATGCCATTGGCGGCCAAAACGCCGGCAACTACACGCTGGAAGTCTTCGCCTTTGTTGCGTGAATCACGAGCCAGTGCCAGCGTTGGATGGTCGTAGTGAGCGTTCAGGTAATCGGCGACGCCCTGCGTTGCCTGAGCAACAACATATACGTTCATGCGATTAGTTCCGACACCTAACACGCCGCGCAAGCCAGCCGTGCCAAAGGCAAGGTTGCGGTAGAAAGCATCATAGAGAGCGTCCACCTTCTCGGGAGCAAGCAGTCCATCAAACTCAGACCGCAAATCAGCATCCTGAACATGTGCATTCCAAAGATTAACGGCAGCCTGAATTCTTGCATCCATTTGCTTCTCCTTTTATGTAGCGCATCGTTTTTCGACGCATCCCCCTATAGCAGTATTTTATGCTAAACTGCCGCGCCGTGGCAGGTTTGTTGCAAGTATTTTCTTCACGTCTCTCTTCCTTACACCGCGCTCAAATGTCGCGCTCAAATTCCTTGCGGCCGTGTCAGACGTTTCGTGTAAAAATAACAGGGTACAAAAAGCTTCGTAGGCTTTTGCATACGCGAGAAGAACCACACACCAACGGGCGAAAGGTGTCCCGATGAAAAAACAATCGCAGGAATTTTTTGCAACCTGTCCCAAGGGCTTTGAACCGATGCTGGGACACGAACTTGCCCAGCTCAACATTGCTCAGGTACGACCACTCAGTGGACAGGTTTCCTTTTATGGCGAACTTGCTGACGCGTATCGCGCCTGCCTGTGGAGCCGGCTCGCTTCGCGGATTATTCTCGTGATTAACCGCGTTTCGGCACAAAACGCCGATGAGCTCTACGAGGGCATCTCCCACATCGACTGGAGCGAACACATACCCCTTGGAGCGACTATTACCGTTGAAGCCCACGGCTCAAACGACCAGCTTCGCAACACGCATTTCACCGCCGTGCGCACCAAAGACGCCATTGTCGATCAGCTCACGGCGCGGCGAGGAAGTCGACCCCTGGTCAATACGCGCCTTGCGGACGTTATCATTGCGGTCCGTATTTCCAAGGGGCGCGCAACCATTGGCATCGACCTTACCGGTGAGCCTCTCTTCAGGCGTAATGCCGTCTCGGGACGTTCCACGCACAATCTTGCGCCGCTGCGCCCTGACTATGCCGCCGCCCTTCTCGCCGCGCACGGCATCTACAGCGGACAGGCCCTGTCAGACCTCCCTCAGCTTGTCTTTTCGGGCGCGGGCTCTCTCGTAGGAGAGCTTGCCGGCATCGCTTACGACAGAGCTCCAGGACTTCTGCGCAGCGCGTGGGGCATGTCGCGCTGGGGAGGCCACGACGCTTCCTCCTGGAAAGACGTACTAAGCGAGGCGCACGCACGCTCCAAGGCGGCTGGCGAGAAGCCCGTCCGACTTGAGATTTCCGACACGCGCCGCGGCGCGCGCACGACCGCCTGTCACCTGCTCCGCTCCATCGGACTTTTCGTCGAGCCCTCGTTCTTTTCTCCCGCTGAGCTCGCCCAGCGCACCGGAGACGCCGGTGTTATCGCGGATATCTCGTGGACAGGTTCAGAACCTGCCGTCCAGAGTGAAGCTCTCTCCGCACTCGCCTACCTGGCAGGCAAAAAGGCTACAGTCCTTGCGCTTGACGCCACCTGCGACAGCGCCCTTCGGCAACAGAGTGCCACTGTGACACCAATCATCATCGGCAGAACCGACGCGTGCATTCGTACCTACGCCGCGTCAGATAAGCTTGAGCCGGCCGCTGAGGTAAGCGTATGCGAAAAACGCGTTCCTGTGCTGGTAGATGCCTCGGATCAATTTGCCGCACGGCTTGCGAAAGTAGCCAAACTCAGAGCCAAGTGGGCTAAGCGAGAAGATATCAGCTGCTATCGCCTCTACGATGCCGATCTTCCTGATTACGCCGTCAGCATTGACTTGTATCAAAGCTGCACCTCCCCCGACAGATGGCTGCAAATCTCGGAATACGCGGCGCCGCGCACCATCGATGCGTCGTTGGCAAAGAGCCGCCTGCTTGACGTGCTTGCCATTGCTCCAGCTGCCCTTGATATCCCCGCCTCCCATGTTTCTTTGCGCGTTCGTACGCGCGCCAAGGGCGGATCGCAGTACTCCGACGCGGGATCTGCTGCAGATACGACGCGCGCACAATCACTCCTTATCGATGAGGGCGGTCTGACGTTTGAGGTCAACTTTTCCCAGCGCCTTGACTGCGGCATATTCCTCGACCATCGCCAGACGCGCAGCATGATTCGGGAGATGATGAAGACGGCGGGCACCGCCAAGAGCTTTTTGAATCTTTTTGCGTACACAGGCACCGCAACCTGCTACGCAGCTGACGGTGGCGCACTCCATACCACCACGGTTGATCTTTCACGCCCCTCACTAGAATGGGCCAAGCGAAATATGGCACGCAATGGATTTGATGGCTCCGAACACGAATTTGTGCAGGCAGATGTCCTTGCCTGGATACGTGAACAACGGCACTCAAAGAACCGCTGGAACGTCATTTTCTGCGACGTCCCCACCTTCTCAAATTCCGCTCGCATGCGCAAAAATTCCTTCGATGTACAGCGAGACCACGCCGAGCTCATCATTGGTATCTCACGATTACTCACACGCGGAGGCGAAGCACTCTTCTCGTGTAATCTGCGCTCCTTTAAGCTTGACGCCGAGAAAATCGAGCGAGCTGGGGTATCAATTGAAGACTGCACCCAAGAAACCATACCCGAGGATTTCAAGCGAAACCAAAAAATTCACCACTGTTATCGCGTGAAACGCGTCCGTTAATCTGCGCATATGATTTTGTCGATATGCCCGGGCAACCTATCGCCAGCGTTTGAAGGCTAGTCTTCTCATGCCCGTTGGGCTATTCTATCTACATAATCTAGACTGTTGTTTCTGGCCGTTGAGAGGGAAAATTCATGAGTGACGAAAAGTCGGCCGCACCTGTTCTTACCAAACACAAGAAAGTACGCAAGTCCACAGGTGTTCCCTTAAGCGCCGGTATGCTGCTGGTAACCCTCGGCATTGTATACGGCGATATCGGCACCAGCCCGATGTATACCCTCAAAGCCATCATTGCGGGCAACGGCGGCTTTTTCACCATGGATACCAACGTTATCCTTGGCGCCCTCTCGCTCATTATCTGGACGCTCACGCTGATTACCACAGTTAAATACGTCCTCATTGCCATGAAGGCGGACAATCACAACGAGGGCGGCATTTTCGCCCTTTATAGCTTGGTCAAACGCTGCGCCAAGTGGTTGATTATTCCGGCTATGATTGGAGGAGCGGCACTTCTCGCTGACGGCATCCTCACTCCGGCAGTCACAGTAACTACCGCCATCGAGGGCTTGCGCACCATTCCTGCCGTACACTCGTTTATCGGTGACGGACAGCAGATTGTCGTTGTAATTACCATCATCATTCTCTGCTCGCTCTTTGCCATGCAGCAGGCAGGCACCTCAAGGATCGGCAAGGCGTTCGGCCCCGTCATGACTCTGTGGTTTTTGTTCTTAGGCATTGCCGGCTTGATTAACATGGGAGCCGATTTTTCCGTGCTCAGAGCGCTGAACCCTATCCGAGGCATTACCTTCCTCTTTAACGGCAATCTGAACGCCGCCGGATTGATGGTTTTGGGCAGCGTCTTTCTCTGTACCACCGGCGCCGAAGCGCTCTATTCCGACATGGGCCATGTAGGGAAAGATAATATCTACGTATCCTGGCCTTTTGTAAAGGTATGCCTGATTCTTAATTATCTTGGTCAGGGCGCCTGGATTATTGCCAACCATACTGACGCCGGACTCAATACCATCAATGACCTGAATCCCTTCTTCCAGATGCTTCCCGACGCGGTCAGGCCTTTCGCGGTAGTGCTCTCCACACTTGCGGCAATCATCGCTTCACAGGCGCTCATCACAGGCTCGTATTCCATCGTTTCGGAAGCGGTTCGCCTGGATCTCATGCCTCACATGAAAATCAATTATCCGTCAGAGACCAAAGGTCAAATCTACATTCCGCTTGTCAATACGATGATGTGGATTGGCTGCATAGGCGTAGTGCTTCTCTTCCAAAGCTCCGAGCATATGGAAGCAGCATACGGACTTGCCATTACCGTTACCATGCTCATGACCACTATTTTGCTCTACACCTATCTTGCGCGTATTCGCAGAAAACCCATCGTCGCCGTCGTTTTTCTGATATTCTTCGGCGCTATTGAAGCGATGTTTTTCTTCTCCAGCCTCACCAAGTTCTTCCATGGAGGCTACGTCACCGTACTTCTCGCCACGGCTATTTTCATCGTCATGTTTGTATGGCGCCGAGGCACCGCTGTCGAGCGTACGCAAAGCGTCTATCTGCCCGTCAATAAATATATCGATCAGCTGCACAGCCTTTCGCAAGACAACGCCTACTACCCGCTCGCTGACAACCTGGTCTTTTTGACGAACGATTCGTCATTTGACAAGCTTGACCGCGACATTCTCTATTCCATTTTGGACAAGCGTCCCAAGCGAGCCAAGGCGTACTACTTCATCAACATCTCCGTTACAGACAAACCCAACACGCGCGAGTTTGTCATCAACGATTTTGGCACCGACTTCCTTTTCAAGGTCACGCTTCGCTTGGGCTTCAAGGAAAATCAGCGCATCAACACCTATCTCTATCAGATTGTCGGCGACCTGATAGCCGGAGGCCAGCTGGCGCCGCAAAATCACACCTACTCAATCTATCGCGAACATTCCCAGATTGGCGATTTCCGTTTCTGCCTGCTGCGCAAGGTACTTGCTCCGGAAACCGATATTTCAGGCTTTGACAAGCACTGCCTTGAGCTGAAGTATTTCATTCGCCGGATTTGCGGATCGCCCGCTCGTTGGTATGGATTGGAAAACTCCAGTGTCCTCTTTGAGTACGTTCCGCTGTTTTCCAAGGTCAAGCGGGAACACAAGCTCACGCGTATCGCCCTCGATACGGTTGTCGGCACAAATCCCTCATCCAAGGCCGAATCGCAGATGGATGAGCGTATTGCGGAAATTGAAGAGGATGACGATATCTTCTCCGCGGCTATGCATAAGGATCGCATTGAAAACGCTGCGGCCGTTCACGACCTTGTCGGCGGTGACACCGCCAGCTTCAAGCCACTTCAGCTTGACGATGAGGACGAAGAACTCGATGATGAGGAATCCGGTTCAGAGGAAATTCTCTCAGGCAAAGACGAGTAACCGACTTTTGCCTGCTTGACGAGTCTACGAGAGCGCCCACTCCAAAAAGCGTCCCTCGCCCGATTCCTCATTGGTATACGTCACAAAACGCGCCGCTCGCAAGACGCTTTCGTTTCCATTGCCCATGGCCACTCCGATGCCGGCAGATTGGAGCATTTCAGTGTCATTGTCGGCGTCACCAAAAGCGGCGGCAGTGTCACTCGAAATGCCCAGGTAATCGCAGAGCCATGTAAGCGCCGTTCCCTTGGACGTTCCGTGAGCAAGAATCTCCGCGCCCACGCCCATCGATGATGTGACATCAAATGCCCCTACTTCAGCAAAAGCCGCCTCTACCAGCGGACGAACATACGCGTCAGCATCTTCACTCCAATAAGACCCCAGGCGCTCTATATCATCAAGAGAAGCGATGAAGTCTTTCGGGGAACCCTCATAGGGCGTACGGGATCTGAGCATAAACTCCTTATGATGTCCCGGAAGCCGGAAGAGTTTCATCTTCTCCCTGCGGGCATTATCGGTATACGCCCTTCCTCCCGTAAACACGTCAAACGTTACCGGCAAGTCTTTCATAAGCTCAAAAAGAGCCAGCGCGTCTTCTTTTTTGATGTGAGACGTATAGAGCGCTTCTTCCGTTCTCAAGTCAGTCACGGTAGCGCCGTCAGCGGTAATAGCATAGCGGGACGCGGGATGCGCAAGCACCTCATGCGGGAGCAAAGAAAGCGCGCGGCCGCTTGCCGGCACGAAGGGAATCCCCTGCTTAGCAAGACGATCAAGGATTTCAAGGTTCTTCTCGCTGATCGACTTATCACATGAGAGAAGCGTATCGTCCATATCGGAAAAAACAATGTTTACATAAAGTCCCGAGGATTCGCTCTTCATCCACTGGGTCTTTTTAGCAACGACTTCTGAAAGCGGAGTCATAGGTATTCAATGCCTCCCGTCAGATTCTGTACATATACGTGAAAACCTCTTCACGCTCCATATTGACCTGCACGTTCAGCTGACCGGCCAGCTCTTCCAGGTCCGTTTTGACTGACGAGAAGTTCGCGCCGTCAGAAAACTCCACGAACATGGTCATGGTAAAAATGCCCGAAAGAATTGTCTGGGTGATATCCAAAATATTGACGTTTTGGCGAGCCAACGTCGATGCCACGGCCGCGACGATGCCCGGAGCGTCCTTTCCCAACACCGTTACGATCGCACGGTTCTTTGATGTTTCCTGAGCGTCAGCCACAAAGTCTCCTTGATACTAGTTCACTACAGCATAGCTACAACATAGAGTATTGTACGGCAGCAGCGCGCATCGCGAAGCGCGCAGGCGCACTTTGACACTGATAGAAAGACGAAATTTGGAGCAGCGAGTCCGCAGGTGCGATTTTGGGCCGCAGAGAGGTGCTATGCTTCGCAGTACACGATGCCAAACCGGGACGAAAACTCAGACTTCACCTTATCAGTCGACGTATGCAAAGCGACTGCCAGCTCATACAGAGAACGAGTGCTGGCCATCTTAAAAATACGTTCATGAGAAACGGGCGGCCGCTTGTTTTGCGCACGGGCGTTGTGTATGCGGCTGCGAAACGTCTTGGCAATGCTTACGGCGTCTTCGCATGACCCCTCCCGAATGACCCGCTTGAAATGCGATTCTTCAAGAGAGCTATTATGCACATGAAAGGTGTCAAGGGAGATGAGCGGGTACTTGTCAATCAACTCTTCCGCTTCATCAAACGACATAACCGTGCGCAAGCGGCCCTCCTGCGTGCGAGGAAACGTTATCTGAATCGGGTGCTTGCTGCTGATGGGCACAAGCGTATACCACCCGTCACTTCCTTGAGCAACTGCTGAAACCTGACACACGCCCTGACCCGGATGCACTACATAGTCACCAACAGCATACATTGCGCGGCTCCCTTCGGATTACGCTCAGTATAGCAAAAAATTCTTTAACTAACTGTTTTACCTGCTGTTTTATGAATGGCGATATTCTTTGAACTAATCGATCATTTTTACCGATGTGATAACAGGCTGGTGCTCTTGTGCCACCGTTCCGTTACGGTCTTCAACTTGGGTATCTCTGCAGATGGCGTCAACAACATCCATACCATCGGTAACCTGGCCAAACGCCGCATATTGCCCGTCAAGCGAGGGATTGTCCTGATGCATGATGAAAAACTGCGAGCTCGCAGAGTTAGGCGCTTGCGAGCGCGCCATGGAGATGACGCCACGCGTATGCGAAATGGTATTGTTCACGCCGTTTGAACTGAACTCGCCTTTGATAGGCATGTCTGACCCACCCGTACCATTACCGTTTGGGTCGCCGCCCTGAATCATAAAACCGCTGATAATCCGGTGAAACGTCAAACCGTCATAAAAGCCCTTCTCGGCAAGGTGGGCAAAATTCGATACGGTAATAGGCGCTACATCAGCATTGAGTTCCACGGTAATCGTGCCGTATCCTTTAACCTCAATGGTTGCATGATGCTTGCCGGTAGCGTATGGGTCATCCTTCTCAACAAAATCACGATATGACTTCTTTGTCTCTTGTTGCGTTTCCGATGTCGACGCGGCCAGTGAATCGCTCTTCTTGTTCGGCGCTGCCGTGCAGGCGGTTAGTGTTATCACGAGAAGCGCCACTGCACATGCCGTTATAGCAGCACGAACAGCGTTCGCTGCTTTTCTCGCCAAACTATTCATGAGCGCTCCTTCTTCTATCCGTTCCTATCCAGCGCACTGCTGTAAACATACTGCAAGCATGCTACAGACGCACTACAGACGTGAGTTTTTCTTACTGCGTTGCGCACGTAATAATCCAATTGACCAAATTTGTTGCCACATTACCCGTGCGTTCGGCAAGCACATGGCCCTTGTCCCACACTAAGGTGAAAGCCACATCTTTGACATCCTTGTAATGAGCAAGCGCCAGCCTCATATTTAGCGACGTGCATATAGACGTTTCAGAGTTCTGGACGCCTTCGTTGATACGCCAGTACGGAGCTACACGAGTTGTAGCAAAACCATCAGCCGTTCCACTCAAAAAGTACAACGGATTAAAGAGGTTCACGCGCGTGGCAATATCATTTTCGAGCGTATCTTTGAGAGCAAGATCTGTCTTCCACGCCTCTTCATAGTCTTTATTCCATCCCGTAAGCTGCGTGTAAGAATCGGTATTGGATGCGACCAAATCGCCCATAATCACATCAAAGTGCAGAGTGCTCTTTTCACCGATGCCAAAAAGCTGATTCGCGCGAGAACTCCGGTCGACGGAATCAAAGGCGCCCACGCCCAGCGATGCGGGACGCATGGCGGCAGAGAAATCCTTGAGGCTTGAAATGCTTACCGTCTGGCGATTCAAGTTATACGTCAACCACGCGCTCTTCTCGTTGAAAGAATTAAAGTAGTGGTCAGCGGTGTCAAAAATGGTGGACTGCACCTGCATGGCACCTGTAACCGATGCGGCGGCAGACTGCTGCTGGCTTTGCGTCTGCAACTGAGTCTGATCTTGCTTTTGATCTTCCGACTGCCCCTGCTGGTTCTGAGAGTCGGCACTCTTTGACGCGTCGTTTGGAAGCGCCGCAGAAGGAGCTTCTACACCCCGCGATTTTGCGAGGTTTGGATCACCCGGGAAAAGAGGATCATCAAAATACTGAGGCGTTGCCGTATAAGGAAAAGACGTATCACGGGCAAAGTTGTCAGCAGAGCGCTCCAGCTCCGTTTGAATAATCTTCGCGTAGGTTCCCGTACCATAAATACCGTTATTTGTTTGGTCAAGCCCGAGCTTATTCCCGTCAGCATCAAGAAGATCCATGGCGTTAATCCATTTACCGTAGGCTGTTGCGAGATCCGAAGAAAGCGCTTTTGTCCACAGTCCTTCAGCGCGAGAATCGCTGGTGACATACTGACCGGCAGACCACTCATAGGCCGCATCGGCCACATCAAACGACGTTGAAGGACACCAGGAAGCGCTGCCATAGAGCGCGTCCGAGAGTTCGTTTCCTTGTATGTCATGCATTGCGGCGCCGATTATAGCAAGGTAGGGCGAGAAGGACTCGCAATCTCCCGTTGACCCTAAGACAGCGCTCAAACCGCCGCCCGAACTGAACCCATAGGCAAATACCTTTGTTGCGTCTCCTGGCAATGAGCTGGCGTTATAGCGGAGGTAGCGAATGGCGGCCTTAAAATCAACAGCAGGCCAGGGCGAGCCTCCATCATACAAATCATCGGAACCGCTTGCCGAATCGTATCCCGCGCTTCGCCCGCGAAAACCCGTGTACACATAGATGCACCCTGCCTCCAGGTATGTGGAAAGCCCCTCATAGCTGTACTCGGTAGGACAGGCCTGCGGGCTTAAGGTTCCCGTATTGATTGGCATGGCAATGGGAGCCGTAGAAGCTGTAAAGCTGCCGACAACAGCCTTTTCTTGTACTTTGCACGTATACTTCTTGCCGTTTTTCTCGGCAGTAAAATACTTTCCCGGCACATAGATTGAAAGCGAGTTATATATTTTTGACGCCGGCTTCAAGCAATACTGCAGGCCAAGCTGATAGTAAACGTCATTATCCTCGTCATAATTCCAGGCGCCCATATCAAGCGTCAAAGACTTAAATTCTTCAAGATCTACCGAAGATGACGGCTTGTCATCGGAATCACTGCTTTTTTTCTGCTGCGGCGTACATCCCGCCATCGCGGCCGCCGTAGTCGTAGCTGCCAGTGTAAAAAACTGCCTTCTGGTGAAACCCATCATTTCCTCCTGAGGTCAGCTGAGGATACCATCTTGCATGACACGTGACCCGTTGTATGTTCCCATAACTTATCTATTATATTTGACCTTACATACCTTTGCCCACACGTTGCAATAAAATCTCTTCGTGGGAATAAGGCAAGCAGAACGGGCGAATGTTTGGTACAGACGCCCATACAGAGCTGTTTTGTATGGAACTCTCGTCAGGAAGTTTAGCGGGTATTGAGAAAAGAGTAAGGAGGATGCGCGCATATGGCTCAAGTTGCAAATTTTTTTGACATCATACATCTGAATAAAAAGCTTGCTGATAAGCATATTGCCGCCGAAGTTCACCTGAGGGACGCTTGCGGCAGACAGACCCTTTGGTTCGAGCTAAAAGACGTGGAAGAAGATACCCTTTCCCGCGCGCAGGACGTTGCAATTTCTTACTTTGCCGGTAAGGGCAAGCCCATTGAGTTTGACATTGCAAAGGGAATTAACTTTTGGATCAAACAATTCTAGACCTGTATCTTTTGGAGTCTTTTGAGTTCCTCCTCTTCCCTTTTTTCTTCTCCTTCTTTTTTCTTCTCTCTAAGGCTTTTTATGCTGAGACTTTTTCTTCTACGACTCTTCTTCTAAGAAATTTTCCCCTGGAGTCTCTTTCCAAGTTTAAAATTAGTCATTGACGGTGCTCATGAGTCTGGTATAGTAAATAAGCTTTTCAAAGCACCTATGGCTGGGTAGCTCAGTTGGTAGAGCAGGGGACTGAAAATCCCCGTGTCAGGGGTTCGATTCCCTTCCCCGCCACCAGGAATCTTTAAGGGATGCCTTTTAATTCGAAGGCATCCCTTTTAGTTAAAGTTATGTATTGTCTCCGAGTCCTTCTCACTCCAAAACTCTATGAGGAAATACCCGCTTACTATGCCCGTGACATGAAACTAATACATCAATGCTTTGCATCTTTAAACTGAAATACGAGACTCTAACCTTAACGAAGATGATGACCCTTGGTGCTTGTGCGAACAGCCTCTACTAACTGAAATACATCCATATCAAGCGCCTCGGCATACGAGTAAATCTCGCCAAACTTAAGTCCTCGCTCCCCGCTTTCTAACTTTGATATAAACGACTGCGGAACCTTAAGTCTTTTTGCAACGACAACCTGAGTCAGCCCCGCATTGCGGCGAAGCCTGCGGAGTGATTGCCCTACGAGTCTGTTTGAAATCTCATACATATTATGCACGTTAAAGCTGATGGCCTTAATAACCCAAATCAGGATATTCAGAGGTTTTCACAGACAAAAACATACCCCTGGTCTTTTGAGTAAGACGAGGGGTATGGGATGTGAATTGATACCTTTGTTTCTTTCACAAGTTCCTTGCTTTTGCGCAGCTTACCAAGACTGAGCTTAAAAACCGCCGCCTCCGCCGCCGCCTCCGAAGCCGCCGCCGCCGCCGAAGGACGCACCGCCGCCGAAGCCGCTTCCGGAACTATTGCTGGAGCCGGCAAGCGAAGCTGTGGATACTGCGTGAGAAGCTGCTACCGTATTTCCGACAGCGGCAATAGCGCTGTCACGTCCGAATGAATCGCCATAGTAATACCACCCGTACGTTGGCATAATGCGAGGATCTTCCAAAATCTCAGGACATGCTACCTTGAGCTGCTCGATTACTTTTTCAGAGACGCCCAGTGCAACAGCCATAACAAGGAGCTTGTTCCAAAGGATGACATCCTGAGGAATTGCTTCGTTAAGATGCGTAAAGTTCAAAAGCCAGTTTCTTAAAGCTTTTGTCTTGGCAAGTGTCTCTATTCCCTCACGATTTATCTTGTCAAATCCTGTAATAGCCAAAACGGCAAAAACACCCACTAAGATAGCAGGTACAGCAATGAGCACTACATTAAGCAAACTAAGTCCTGTCGCAATTCCCGCAATACCTCCAAGGATAGCGAAGCCGAACTCTAAAACGGCAACGAATACCATTACGCCGACACCGTTAAAGGAAATGGAGTCTTCACTAAATCGGGACGTATAGCCATCTCTTACGGCATCTTCCCACTTGTCATAAGCTTCGGAAAAGCTCTCGGGATGCTCTTTTGCCACCTTTTTAATATCACCCAAAATAAGTTTGCTACCTGAATCATCACCATCAGAGAATGTATGGTCAGTCTTTGGCGCTATCGTTTTGAAGAAAAGATCAAGAGCCCTTGCATCAATCTTTTGCGCGTATGCAGTTACGCCCTCTGCAGAGCCGTATCCTCGACTGACCGGCACATCCTTAAGCTTAGTAAGACAGAAGTCATCTTTTGTACGCCCGAAAGCTCCCTTTACTTTTGCTTTGTCAAGACGAATTGACTTTTCGTCACTCAAACGCATGAGTGTTGCGGTCAGCGCTGATGAATCGATTTCTTCTCCCCTATAGAGCATACCAAGCACTGCAGGGTGATCTTCTGACGGCATATCCCTGAAATACTCGTCAGTAAAATTGGGAGCCATCACCTTGCGATACTTAGACCGCATACGAACAATAAGGAAAATGCCTCCTATTACAAATACAGCGGCAAGTACATAGAGGCCGTATATCACGATTCGGGCAACAGTCCTCTTTTGATTCGCCTTGTCAGCAAAACTCTGTTCTTCGGCAAGAATGGAGCTCAATTTGGTACCTGATACCGTTTGAGCTCCCGGCAGCCAATCAGTGGGAAATACGACACGGGCCTCAGCAAACTCCGATTCGCCAATTCCTGGGAACGTATAGGTAATAGTTCCACCTGAAATCGAAACGTTACCATCAAGCGGACCATGAGCCCATGCTCTAACGGTACCGTCTCCTGTGGTCGGATTTTGTCCGGCCGGAACCGGAAGGTTAATTGTGCAGGTAACGTTATCTGAACCGGTCTCCCAGCCATCTGAAACAAACTTCCAGTAAATTTCGGAAGTATCGTCCCACTTTGTAGCAACATTGGTAAGCGTATAGGAAATCGTGATATCCGCAGTTTCATCGCTATGAGCGGAATAAATCTTCAGCTCCTTTACTGAATCTGAATTCTGCACTTCATAGCGCTCACCAAAGCCTGATTCATGACCCTCGTCAAGTGTTTTTGTGCCATAAGTATCCTTGACCGTTACGCCTGTAAAACTGACATCAACCGTCTGCCCATTGGCTTTGTTATATCCGTATGGAATTTTCCAATAGACTCCGTTGTAGCTACCGCTGAAATTAAATGTGCGCGTCTCTACTACATCTATCGTACCGTCTGAATTGACTGTTGCGTCGATGTGTACCCTAGAGACAGCTAAAGATTTGGCATACGCTGGTCGAACCGACATGATGCCGGCAACAAAGACGAAGGCCACGGTAACAGCAAGGGCGAGAAGCGCCTTTTTGCACGTTCCTGCAGTCATTTTGTGTGACATAGTGACTCCTTGAATAGGTGTTTCTATGATCGCTGACCTCTCAAGGATACCACCCGCGCGCGTCAATGGCAGATTCATCAGTAGTTTTTATGCGATTGAGAAATCGTGCACGAACATACCTGGATATCTGATTTCTATACACAGCCAAGTACTTCCTCATAGTCTACGGGCGGCAACCCTTTGTCCCATTCGTCACCTATTTCGTCTTCAAGACAGTAAGCATCCGAAGCTATGGTCACAGTACGAGAGCTTGTTTCTTCTTCAACAAAAGGCACGCTGTTAATATTTCTGCTTGTTCGCGATTCTCTTCCGCGGAAATCGTAAAGACATCCGTAACAAACCCCCATATCCTGGAAGAGTTTTTCTCCGCATCTTGGACAGACTTTCACATTGCACATCATATAGATGCCCCTTTCTCCGAGAGCTTTGCCGAGTATCCGCTGTCATAGTGGAGATATCTGAAACAAAATAGATTTCCCCTATCTCAAGCCAACTGCCAGCATTTGAAAAACGTTCCAGAGCGCAATACGCTTTTGGACAGGAGCGTATCTTTCCCGATGGAACCTCTCTAAACGATGCGAGCACTTCTCCATATTGAGACAGAAACGCCACATCAATAGGGTTTCTCATTCCAAATGTATGAATTGAGCGGCACCGCATAAAGACAACGCACGCGTCTTTATGCCTCTCGTGCAAAAGTCCAACCAGCCGCTCCCTATGTGTTTTCAAAAGACGAAATGTCAAACTTTTGCACAACGTATCGGAACTAAAGGTTACGTTTACCATCTAAACCACTACACCTGACTTGAACCTGTCGATAATAATCGTTTTTTCATGAGTAAGCTCAATGGGAGCACTGTAGGAAACAATGGGCAGATTAAGAGCCCGCGGCCACGGCCGAAACTTCAGTGTACAAATATACTTCGCATAATGAGGAAGAAAGCTGGACGTTATCGATTTTTCAGCCACTCCCCTGTCTTCACAGCAGACGGAAACGGAGCAGGTATTTTCTCGCCGCAGCGCTGTTGCTATCGCACTCTCAAGCTCAGAACACATTGCGCTGGCGCTTATATTTTGCGCAGGAGACGCCGCTTGAGCAATAACGGTGTCCGAGCTCACCACGTCAAAGACAGCGCAGGCGTCGATAAACTCCATCAGATTGATAACAATAAGCGCTACTACAATCACAATAGGAATGAGAACTGCAAGCTCAACGGTCATCTGCCCTTTAGTATCTCGTATAGCTTTCATGTCACCCCCAAGAGTTTCCTGATATTGATTGTTATGGGAATAGTGCCTCCTGTAATGGGGATGGAAAGCTCAGCCAGGGTTATTTCAGGCGGAAGGTCTTTTATCGCCACCTTGCCAATCACCTTGGCATAGTCCATAAAGCTACCTTGCTCCGGCATATTTAAAATCGCTTCGCGTATAGTCGCTTCTTTCGAACACCCCGCTTGAGACAGTATATTTTCACTGTTTGTAAGAACGGGACGTTTCAGTCTCATGTCCACTGGCTGAAGACCAGCTCCTTCAAGCAGTTCAGCTATCTTGTTCTTGAGCCATTTACCTGCACCAGCAAAAACTCCATCAAACTTATCCAAAAATCCTGTTGCCTTTGAACCTATCGCTTTATAGGTAGAGCCATAAGAAACAAGGAGGCTGCCCCAAAGTTCAAAAATATTGTCCGCAGTAGTGCCTACAAAACCTGCTCGCTCTGACAGAGAGTCAAAAAAGTCCGCAAGCACATTGTTTTCCTTAGTCGCCTCGTCCGGGGCAAGAACGGCACCTGAAATTGCCACACCCCGAGGCAACCTCGAATGTGCCGAAAACACTGCCGAGATAGAACTTGCGGGCAGTTCGGTTTCCCCTCTTGTTGCGACGCCTACGCATCCCCATGCTCCAGGCGGGCAAAGCGTTGGTCGAATGACTGAAAGTTCTTCTAACGCCTTGGCAAAAAGATCTTTTGATTGTCGCGCGAGTTCTTTTACCTCTTCATCGGTTTTAGCGATTTCTTCTCGGGCACCCTGATAAATCTTTGCCTCATCAGCCACTATTTTCCAATGATGCTCAAATCCATTTTCAATAGACGTTGATGCGGAAGCCACCTTACCCATATCATCAAAGCTAAGCTTGCAGTATGGACATGTTTCCACCTTCCCTCTATCGAGATCAGAAAATGAAGCGTAGCCTGTTATTGCCCCCTTTCTTCCGGGACAGTCCGCATCGCTATGAAGGACCGTTTTTCCTTCTTCCTCAGAACAAGGCCAGGATTTGTCCGTATACAGCGTTGTATCTTTTGTCTCCTGCATATTGCGGGGCAGGTTTGGAAACGAACATTCTACCGTCCCGTCTTCGTTTTCCTGGTAAAAGCCTTTGCAAACCTCCTGGTACGCGTAGCGATAAAAAGCTTTTCGACATGCAGAATCGTTTCTTTCTTCACCAGTGGCGCCGCCAATACTCTCATGGGATTCTCGCGTTTTGTAGTAGGCCCGAGCTCTTTTGAGAGGAACGCCAAAAGTCCACGCGTCAACCGAGGCGTATAACGGGTTATCCTGACCAGACAACGAAGCGAGCACGCTCGCGCGTTCATACATGCAGTAAGAAGGAGAGTTGCCGCAATCGGCCTTCCATGCCTTTTCCTTAGCTTCTTCTGCCTTCTTCTGCGCCTTCTCTTTTTGCTCTGTCTTCTTTTGGATTTCTTCGCTCTTTTTAACCATGTCTTCATCGTTTATGTCGGCATCGAGCGATCCAAAGTCAGATTTGGATTCCAACGGAAACGGTATAGCAGCTCCTGTATAGTGCAGTGATCCCTTCGAATTTGATTGTATACATGCGTAGGACTGCGCAGCGATAAGAGCTGGCATTACCTTCTCGAAAGATTTGAGCCCTTTGGCAACACTCTTTGCAAACTCTCGGCGAGACTTCAGAACCTCTCTACCCGCCTCAGTCAGTTTCCCTCCTGCCGCCTGAAAACCAGGGATGCATGAGACTATCAGACCAGCGCCAAGCGTTACGATTCCTGTAAGACCCATACTTAAAACACAGGCATCCAAAACAGTGGCCACCGTCGTATATTTCGCAACAACATTTTCTCCGGCGAGCGCGCCTGCATCAGCAATCGACTGAACCTCATAGGCATCAGACATGGTCTGCCCAACAGCTACCAACCCAAAAAGCAGCGCAAGGACGACAAGCAGCGTTGTTGCGGCGGCAATCGTTGTAAAGCCTCCCTCATCGTTAAGAAAGATGCTCATCAGTGGCGAGCAGGACTGTGTCTGCTCAACTCCACATGTGAATCCATTCTGCATAAGAGCCTCCAAGCCACTGAGGTCGAACCTTTTCCTGAACCTGTGCCGAAACGACATATCCACTTGCTCCGTTTTGACCTGTCAGCGACAAAAGCCACCCGACAGGTGGAACCGGGCGTAGATGACCCGTTATGTTGATATGCACCTCATGCGAGTCTTTCTGCAGTTCGATGAGCCAATCCTCCTTCCCCCCGGTGTGAAAGAGAGGTATCTCGGGTATGGCAGCAAGACGCCGAAGTACATACTCCTTGCATTGATCGCTATCCGTTGAAGTTCCATATAGACGTGCCGCTTCCGAAGCGGCCCCGCTCATGATGGTCTTGGTATACAAAATGCATACCGGCTGCAAAAGTAGGGCAACAAGTATCAAGATGATAGGAAGCAGCAGCGCCGCCTCAACGGAAGACTGGCCAGATATACCACACGCCACGTCATCGTCATACCGATTGTCATTGCTGTACGAGCCGTTAGCACTGCTTATTGCTCCAGTGCCGTGCATAACATCAGTACAAAAGAACATCTTTGAGCGTTGTGGCAAATCCTGACCGAAGCGCATGAGATGCCGCATCAACCGCCGCTTGTATCCAAAGTCCTGAACGCGCTGCATGCCACAGCGTAATAAGCGCAATGACCATCGATAAAAACGCGAAAAGTACGATGGCGTATTCAAGGGTTGACTGGCCACATTCATTTTCAATCACCCCTGCGCAATAACGTCTTGCATCTCTTGCGTAGTCATATGACATATGGCCACCTTTCGAACGGCATCCGTATCGGTTACTAGGCAGATATCAGTCCATCCATTGCCCTGAAAGATGCACCCCCAGGTTTTGCCCAGCACATCAAGGTATCCTGAAAATACCGGAACCGAATGCTCTTTTTCTTTATATAAATCCAACAGCTCTTCCCCTGCTTGCTGTAACGACTTTTTGGTCTCCCACGTTTGCTGTGGTTCTCCCATCAGCATGTTATGCAGGTAGTCAACAAGTCGCCTGTTCTCTGACGTGTCAGGGGTTTTGCTTCTCTTTGCATCAGATTGCTCGGTACTCTTGTATGTTGTCTGCCCCGACGCGACAGGGGGTGCGGTGTTCTTACGTGGAAGACAAACAAATCCAACCACTGCGAATATGAGACAGAGCGCAATAATGCAGCACGTTACGATCCTCTTTTTCATGAGAGTTACAGCGAGTTGATGCCTGTTGTAATTGCATTCCAAAGTTCGGTGATTTTTCCCTTGAACGCAATAATGGCGACGATAGCAATGACAACCAGCACGCCGACAAGAATGGCATATTCTGTCGTACCCTGTCCGTTCTTGTCGTCGTAAAATTCCTTAATCAAAGAAACAATCTTTTCCAGATAATCCTGTACAAACATTTTTTCCTCCTTATGTGATGATCTACCATGCTGAAAGGGCCGGACCAAGCAGCGGGCCAAGAATAGCTATGAGCATTGCCGGCACAATGAGTGTCCCAAGCGGAATGAGCATCTTTACGGGAACCTTCTCGATTTCAGCTTCAAGAGCGGCTCTTTGATCATCTCGAATAGTGCTTGCCTGCCTTTCAAGAGAGTCTGCAAGAGGAGAGCCGAAGGCAAGAGACTCACTCACAACCGAAGCAAAACTCAGAAGTGACGTGATGCCGTATTCTGACGCGAGTCCTTCAAGCGCGTCTGACCTGGACGTAATTCCAATCTGCCATGAGAGCAACGCGGTATTCATCTTTTTTGAGAGAATACCCTCGCAGCGATGGCAATACAGTTCAAGAGCCGAGTCGAACGAAAGCCCCGAAGAAAGTCCGAGTGTCAAAACGTCAAGCATAAGCGGCATTTCACGAATAATGGCGCTCCGCTGATGATGTATCTTCTCTCGCCTTGTTATCTCTCGCACCAGTTTCGAGGTACCTATGCCGTCCAGTACTTTGCGAAGCCCTGCGGGCATCCAATCTGACACATGGCCATATATAGAAGCACTGTCTTTTTGCATTCGCGTACTTGTTACAAGCCAAATCGAACCAAATGCAGCTCCCACACTACATTCAAGCACCAAAGCCTTTACGAGTGACATCAGAGCACCTTTTTCATAAGTCTTTTGATGATAATGAGCGCGCATGCGTCCATTCCCAACGCGACCGCAACACAAAGCAGCCCTGATGTCGTTGCAAGTCCTTGCTGAAAATCGGGAGAAATGAGTGAGAGCGTTCCGATAAGCAAAAGCGGCAATAAACAGACAATGCGAGCCGAAAGACGTACTTGAGCCGTTTTTACTGAGAGAAGTCTCTCGAACTCTGCCTGGTGTTCTACGAGCGCCGCTGTCCTCAAAAAGAGATTCCGGAGAGGACTTCCTGTTCTATGCGAAATAACAAGAGCTGTCGCAAGCAAACTTGATCCGGGAACAGACAGATCCGACGCCAATTCTTCAACAACCGTCTCAACCGGCATGCCACACCGCAGCTTGAGAGACGCGCGCACAAAATACTGAGACACGGTCCCGTGAGAATGATTTCCGACATATTCTATAGCCTGAGACAGCGTCTGCCCTGAGCCAAGCGCAATGGAGAGTGTCCGATAGATTCCAGGCATACCGTGAGCTACCTCAAGCTTACGCTTACGGCAATCGTTTTCATACTTCATTGGTATAAAGACAACACATCCTACCGCAGCGAAAATCCCACCGGCAAAAGACCGAAAGAGAAGTCCTGTAAATAGTGACAGGGCACTTATACCGATAAGAACCGCGGCGCAGGACTCTTCGGAGGAGATTTGAACGCTCTCGCTTTTTACCTGCTGTTGCACCAGCGCTGCCATGTGTCTCCAACAAGTCACCTCATACAAATTCGCAACAAGCGCTGTTTGAGAAAGGGGACTCAAAATATCGACAGCCAGGGTCTGTAAAACGCCGCCGTACTTGAACGATTCTCGTAAGGTTTGAGTGATTCCGGAAAGAACATATACAAAAATTCCGATTAAGATGCCGAAGCAAAGGACACTCGCTTTTCCCATGTTTCCACCTCCCCTCTTGAGATTCGCCCTTCTTTGGCCGCTGTTTCAACAAATGATGGAACCCAATTAAGTCGCCATTGTCGTGTAGGCACATCGAACGAGACGCATTCCTTGGTATGAACCGTTCGATCTTCTCCCCAAAACACCTCCGAAATTGAAGTGACATACCGTCTTCCGTCAGGTAGTCGTTGCGCCATTACAATCAGATCGATAGCAGAGGCTATCTGCTCCTCGATAATGTCCGTAGGTAAATCCATTCCAAAGCGAGCCATAAGCACCAGTCGCAAGATTGCCTCTTTTGCTGTTCCAGCATGAAGCGTTGTAAGGGAACCATCGTGGCCGGTATTCATAGCCTGGAGCATGTCAATGCATTCTTCTCCCCGAACCTCACCTACAATGATTCTGTCCGGCCGCATACGCAGCGCATTTCTCACCAGGCGCCTGATGGTAATTTCACCAGTACCCTCGATGGATGCCGCACGAGCTTCAAGCCGCACGACATTGGGATGCGAATCGAAGCGCAGCTCCGCTGAATCCTCAATGGTCACAATGCGCTCCGCTGGATTAATCTCACAAGAAAGTGCATTTAAAAGCGTTGTCTTTCCTGAACCGGTACCACCTACGACCGCAATGCCTCTTCTTGTTTTTACCGCCCACGAAAGCAATTGCGCCATCCACGAAGGCAGTGACTTCATCTCAATCAATCTTGCGAGAGAGGTGATTTTGCCGGTAAACCGACGGATAGTTACCGCAGGGCCATTGATGGCAATAGGGTCTGCCACCGCATTTACTCTGTCCCCATTGGCTAGACGGGCGTCCACGATAGGGCTCACTTGGTCAAGACGCCTGCCTAAAGGTGCCAAAATACGGTCCATCACAATGAGAATCTGTTCCGGAGAGTCAAAGACCGCGTCCGCTTCGTGAATCTCGCCGTTCTTCTCGTAAAAGAGCGCTCCGCAGCCGTTAATCATAATCTCGGTAACTTCGAGGTCTTCCAGAAGCGGCTGAATGGGACCAAGTCCACAAATCTCGTCAACTACTTGTCGAATTATTTGTGCCGAACTTTCGCGCTTTGAACTTTCAGACGAATCTTCGTTGAGAATCGATTGACAGGCAACGCTCAATTCCTTGCGGACGTATTGGATGTCTCCTTGCTTCATAAGCTGAGAGATTGTAGAAAGCCCCAGATGATCTATGAGCTTCTTCTTTAAGACCGCCCGAAAATACTGCGACCCGCTTTCTTGCTTCTGCTCATGCAACACATATTCTTGCGCGGCGTGAACGCGCTCTAAAACGCTCATCATCCCACCTCTTTCTGCCTGGTAAACAAACCAAAAAGACGGTGCTCAGGCGACCACTTTGAAGCTTTCAGAGCTTCATCGCATTGCGGCAGGCTTCCCAGACCCAAAAAGAGCTGAGCGAGCGTGGACGCGAGAGATTTTGCAAAGGGAGACTGTTCTTGAAGCAGCAAAGGCAATTGTCCCGACGCCACCAACGGTAAAATATCGGCTCCCCCGTCAAAAACTCGATACTGGCGAGCTGCTTCAAGCCCAATTTCCGCACGCCCTGTTGAAATATCCTGTTTTGTATGGGGATTTGCCTTGTTCTCAATCCGTACAATCCTGGTTCTTGCAACTCCCAACCGCACTGCAAGACCGCTTATTCTTGACATAGCGGTAAGCGAGAAGGTCGGCTTGCCGGTAACAATTACAAACCTGTCACTCAACTGGGCGGCCTGCGCCACGACATCAGTAAGAGAGGTTGACGTATCAACAATGACCACATCAACAATGCCTGAAACCGCCTGGATCAGATTGCCCGCGAAAGGAGCTACTGTCTCGGCCATCTCCGGTTTAAGACAAGGCCCCCAAAGCGAAATATTCTTTGCCACTTGAGTTCCAGATATCTTCAGTGCCGCCGCGTCACCCGGCTCATGCACCGTAAACTTGGCCAGGTCATTCATTTTGCCGTCCGCAAAGCAGGAGTAGAGATTGCCACAGGTAAGATCGAGATCAATAAGGCCAACCTTCATACCCCAGGAAGCGGCTGTAAGCGCAAACGAAGCCGCTATGGTTGTTTTTCCTGCTCCTCCTCGTCCAGAAACCATCGTTATGATGGGAGCCCGCGAAATTTCTGCGGGAGGAACGAGATTTTCCAACGTTGGACATGCGGAGGGAGCGAGGTCGAGTGTTTTTTCTGAGTCGCACTCTGATACGGCCGGAAGGACAGTGAGACCCCCGTCTACCATTTGAATCCTTCCGGCTTTAGCAAGCTCCGCAATCTCAGCCGGATCAAGCACCAAATCAATCCCCGCTCGCGCGGCACGCGACCTCAAAGATCCCGACGCATTGCGGCGTACCAACACCACTGCACGGGCATTGCCATCATGCACCAGCGCCGCCGCTAAATTGATATCTGAAACATCATCTTTTGTGCCGCCGATAACAATCGAATACTCATCAGGCTGAGCTTCCAACGCAAGCTGCCGAAGGTCCGCCGCGCTGTTTGCGAATACACAGTTACCTAAGGCTCCCAAAGAAGAAAGGACAAGATTGAGCTCAATGCGATAGGCAATGTCAGAAAAGGCAAGCCATTTCTCCTTCATTATTCCTCCTCAAAATAATATTCCGCGTCGTCAGAACCTTCCGCCACATCGGCCTGCTCGCCATCGGCGGCGGTACCATCGGAAGCTACAGTGTTATCAGAGGCAGCAGCATTTTCAGAGGATGTAGAAACGTCCGCTTTGTCAGGACGTACTTCAGTCGGCGCGTTTTGAGTTGTTATTTCAGACATGTCCACTTCATCGCCGGGAACTACCAGTCGAAGTGTCCCTTTTGCCTCAGCCGATAAAATGCTTGTCATATCCTTCGGCAAAACGCCGAGCACCAAAGGCGTGCCAGAAAGAGAAGCGCCTTCGCCTGTATCAGATAAAAGTGTTACGTCAGTCGAAAGCAGGCGTATGCCATGCTCTGTCATCTCATACGCGGCCAGCGTAGTTCCTGCAGAAACTCTCCCCACAAGACCGGTTTTCTCGCCATGTGAAATCGAAAGCCCTACGAGGCTTTTAGGGATGCTTACCGCCGTTTTCTCAGAGCGGAAGTTTAGTTGGGTAAGCGGAGTACCTGCGCTTACAGGAATCGTTACCTGTTTTCCCATAATATCGTCAGCATTAGTAAACGAACCCTCCGGAGCAAGGTCGGACACCCAACTCTTCACTTGCGTGTTGGAACTTGAAACAGTGTCTCCTGCCTCGATTGGCCGCGTGGCGACCACAAGATTTACCACCTCACCGCCATAGCGTTCAATTACCTCGGCACGAGACTGTTCAGCTTCCGCTCTGATCTGATTGCCGTACACAATGCAGCAGAGTACCGCGAGAAGCGCGCATGCTCCTGAAAGGATGAACCGAAAACGTCGTGACATCGAAAGCCTCCAAACTGTTTTGGTAAGGAGATTGTGCCTAAGACGACAACGTTTCTTTGTAACCTTTTAAAGAAGTCCTTCCGCAATCTGACGCGAATATGACGTGAATCTGACGAAGTAATCATTATCAAAGTTCTATAAGTTATACTGACTTACCTATAGTTGTAATTTTGATAGAGACTAATATATAAAATATTTTAGTTTTCCATATACCGCACAAAAACGAGTACAAAGGCACACCTACAGCACCACATCCGGGTCAAGCTGCTGAGCGCTTGAGCGCATCTCGCGCGCAAGCAAGAGATACGCCTCAAGGCGCGCTGAAGGAAACTCCCCTGCCTGCAGTGCAGCCTGAACGGCGCAGCCGGGCTCATGCGTATGAGTGCAATCACGGAATTTGCATCTCTGCGCGGCTGACAAAATCTTAGGAAACACCCGCGCAAGGCCGCACTCATGGCCTACGACAGGCAAACTTCGAAGACCCGGCTCGTCCACAATGACGCCGGCCCCCGGAAGCGATACCATACGCCGCGCTACCGTCGTGTGCCGACCTTCCCTGTCAGAGACCCGCACTTCGCCCGTTTCAAGCGCGTCATGACCGAGAAGGGCATTGAGTAGCGTAGATTTCCCCGCTCCGGACTCGCCAAGCACCATCGCAACGCTGCCTTGCGGAACTTCTCCACGTACCGCGTCAATACCCCACTGTGCACCAAAATCATGAGCGGCCCGCTGCATTTCCGTGCAATCCGCATCATCAAAAACTTCAAACTTTGATGAGGTGACTACCACAGAAACCGTCTCGTCCAGCACCTCTCGGATTGCGGTGAGGCTGCGTTTGAGCAACGCCGCATCCAAAGCGTCAGCTTTGGTCAGTACAACAACCGCACGGATACCGCTGTCAAGCGCTATGACGGTGCTGCGCACGATGCGGTCAATGGAAATCTCCCTTTTATCGAGGGCCTGCACCACAAAAACGGTATCGATATTTGCTGCAAGCGTTTGCTTCTCGCCACGTGCTGAGCCTCGCCAACGAGCAATCTCGCTTTTGCGAGGAAGGATCTCAGCGATAATGCCCATGTCATGCTCACCGGGAACCCGTGCACAGACCCAATCTCCCACTGCAACGCGCAAGCCTGCTCCCTTGGTCACGCGCGCCGCAAATTCCGCACGAAACACCCCAGATCTTGCTGCTACTGCGGGAAAACCTCGGTCCAGGCGGACAACGCAAGCAAGTTCAAACTGCTCGCGCGTTGCAGCGCCGGCTGCGATGAGATTAGCAACGCAGGTTTCATAAGCCTCACGCTGCGTCGCCGTTGGCAGCAGCTTGTCAAAGTCTGGCACCTCTGTCAGCGCTGAAAGAGCCGGCAGGAATGGCTGTTTCCTATCGGCTCTTGATGAACGTGATATGTGCGCCCGCTTGGTCAAAAATCTGCTCCTCCGATGCGGCCTAAAGGTTACTTTTCAACGGCGCGCATAATAGCTTTATAGAGTTCCATAAGCGGAATAATTGCGAAGGCCAGACCCATGGCAATCGCATACTCTTTGATGCCAATCTCTGCGAAGCCAAACGCCTGAGAGAGCGGCGTCTCAATAGCAATGTAGGTGAGAATCAGCGAAACCACAAATGACCCCCACAGCCAGATATTTTGATTATTGAGCTTGAATATGGACTCGCGACGGCTGCGCATATTAAACGAATGGAACATCTCAACCATCGAAAGCGTCAAGAACGCCATGGTCATGCCGTCGATACCGGCAGAGGGGTTCGTAATGACCTGAGAGATGTCAAACGTACCGTATTCAACATAGTGGCCGATAAAGTAGCTCGCCAGCGTCAAAACGGAAATAATGACACCCTGCACGATACAGTCAAGACCAAGGCCATCAGAGAAGATACCGGCGCGAGAGTCGCGCGGTTTGCGGTTCATAATCCCCGGTTCAGCCTTCTCAGTTGCCATGGCAAGCGCAGGCAGCGAGTCAGTAATGAGATTAATCCACAGCAAGTGCGTAGGTTGCAGGATGGTAAAGCCCACAAGCGACGCGACAAAAACAGCGATAACTTCGGCCAGATTGGAGCTCAACAGGAACTGGATGCACTTGCGGATATTGTCGTAAATGCGACGACCTTCCTCGCACGCCGCAATAATGGTAGCGAAGTTGTCGTCAGCCAAAACCATATCAGCAACGCCCTTGGTAACATCGGTGCCGGTGATACCCATGCCAATGCCGATGTCCGCGCGCTTGATTGACGGCGCGTCGTTGACGCCATCTCCGGTCATCGCGGTAACCATGCCCTTTTTGCGCCAGGTATCAACAATGCGTACCTTGTGTTCAGGCTGTACGCGCGCGTACACACCTAAAGACTCAATCTTTTGTTCAAAGTCTTCATCCGAAATCTTGTCAAGCTGAGCGCCGGTAATGGCCTGATCACGGTTGTCAATAATACCCAGCTCGGATGCGATGGCGATAGCGGTATCCACGTGATCGCCGGTAATCATGACTACTCGCATACCCGCATTGTGAGCTTCCTCGATAGCAGCCTTCACTTCAGGACGCACAGGATCAATCATGCCGGAAAGACCTACAAACGTCATGTCCTTCTCGAGATCAGACGCATCAAAACTCTCGGGAGCCGTATCTCCCCAATCACGGCGAGCAGACGCCATCACGCGAAGCGCCTGGTCAGCCATGGATTTATTCTGGCTTAAAATATCCGCGCGGGCTTTGTCGGTCAAATCGACAACACCGTCGCTCGTCATAATCTTGGTGCAGCGGGCAAGTATCTCATCTGGAGCGCCCTTGGTGTGCTGTACCACCTCGCCAGAGCGCGTGCGAACCACCACCGACATCATCTTACGCTTGGAGTCAAAGGGAGCCTCACCAATACGCGGGCGAGAAGAAGCGAGGTCACTGGTGGTATAGCCGTGCTTTGCAGCGTCTGCAACGAGCGCCGCCTCCGTGGGTTCGCCCTTGGCAATCTGCTCAGCGTCATCCCACTTCGCATCGGAGCAGAGCGCCATCGTACGCACGTGCGCGTCAAGATTTTCCGTTTCGTGGCGGACAACTGTCATCTTGTTTTGCGTAAGCGTGCCGGTCTTGTCGGAACAAATAACCTGCGTACAGCCGAGGGTCTCGACAGCGGTCAGGCGGCGGACAATGGCATGACGCTCAGACATACGCGTAACGCCCATTGAAAGCACAATGGTCACGACGGCGACAAGACCTTCCGGAATTGCCGCAACCGCCAAAGAAACCGCAACCATAAAGGTATTGAGCACCAAATCGAAATTCTGGAGCATCTCAGAGCCGTGCTTGATAAAACCGGTAAAGAAAATGAGCACGCAGATAGCAACTACAAGCTTGGTAAGCGTATGAGAAAGCTGATCGAGTGAAATCTGCAGAGGAGTCTGCCCGTCCTCAGCCTGAGAGATAGCGTCAGCAATCTTGCCCATCTCAGTGTCCATGCCGGTAGCAACCACAACGGCGCGCCCACGGCCATAGACTACGATGGAGCCTGAATAGCACATGTTTTTGCGATCTCCCAGTGGCACATCATCAGTGCCACCGCAAAGCCGTAAAGCATCTGCGGTTTTTTCAACCGGCAGCGATTCTCCGGTAAGCGCCGACTCTTCAACTTTCATAGAAGCGCTTTCCAGCACGCGGCAATCAGCGGGAACGGAATCTCCCGCTTCAAGCAAAATAATATCGCCCACCACAAGCTCAACGGAAGGAACGTCATCAAGGCGACCATCGCGCACAACCTTTGACGTTGCCGCACTCATCTTTTGCAAAGCGGCAAGCGCCTCTTCAGCCTTGCCTTCCTGAACCACGCCGAGAATTGAATTGACCACAACAACGAACAAAATAATAGCGACGTCTGCTATGCCGCCCTCACCGGTATAGATGCCAGCGACAGCGGAAATGACTGCTGCGATAAGCAGCATGATGACCATAGGGTCTGCCATCTGCGCAAAAAATCGCTTGATAAGGGGGTCTTTTTTCGGCTCTTTGAGCTTGTTGAGACCGTCTCTCTCAAGACGGCTCGCGGCCTCAGCGGCTGAAAGACCGCTCTTGCCATGTGTGTCGTAGCTGCTCAAGACGTCAGCAGCATCTGAAAGATACTCTTTCACGATTTCCTCTCCTGGGTTGATTTCCCGATAGATTGATGCCCGATCATAATTCCCCAGGAGGGGCAAGGGCTCACCAAGGCTGCCATATCGGGTGCCTTACGGACGTTATCATTCTACCGTAGAACGCTCTCATATACATAGAACTTCTCGCCAAAGTATCCGTCTGTGGAATATATCCATCCTGTCATCGATGAATACTTGACGAATCCTTTGTAAGTTCTCTCAAAAACCTATGCCATTACCCTTAATGAGCGGTAAAATAGAAAACGTTAGTTATTGGAAGTACGAGTGAGCTACAAACGGAGGAATTATGAAAATCCTGTTTTACGGCGCTCAAAGCTACGATCGAAACTCCTTTAACAAGGAGCTCAAAGATTATCCCGATGTCTCTATTGACTATACCGAGATTAACCTCACGCCGCTAACCGCGTCTCTTGCCCAAGGCTATGACGCTGTCTGCGCTTTTGTCAACGCCGACGCCGGTATTATGACCTTGGAAATCCTCGCGGGTTTTGGTGTCAAGTTGGTACTCATGCGCTGCGCGGGCTTCGATGCCGTCAACGTTGAGGCCGCAAAGGATCTTGGCATCAGAGTTACACGCGTTCCTGCCTACTCTCCTGAGGCAATCGCCGAGCACGCTATGGGCCTTGGACTCTGCGCTAACCGCCGTATTCATCGTGGATACAACCGTATTCGCGAGAATGACTTCTCGCTTGTTGGCCTTGTCGGCGAGACGCTGCACGGCAAGACCGCGGGTATCGTTGGCACCGGTCGCATTGGCGCGGCGCTTTGCCGCATCTGCAAGGGCTTTGGCATGACCGTCCTTGGCGCTGACCTCTATCCCAACCAGAAGCTCGTTGATGAGGAGCACGTTGTCGATGAATACGTCGACTATGACGAGCTTTGGAAACGTTCAGATTTCATCTCTTTGCACGCGTTTTTGAATGAGGAAAGCTACCACATGATCAACGACAAGACCATCGGCGAGATGAAAGATGGCGTCATTTTGGTCAACACGGGACGCGGCGGACTTGTCGACACCCAGGCGCTTATCCGCGGCATTCTTTCCGGAAAGATTGGCGCCTGCGGACTTGACGTCTACGAGGAGGAAAATCCCAACGTTTACCGCGACCGCGGTGATGAGGTATTCAGCTCGATAACCGCCGAGCTCTGTTCCTTCCCCAACGTTGTTATGACCAGCCACCAGGCGTTCTTTACCCATGAGGCTCTCGCTCAAATTGCGCGCGTTACGCTTGAAAATGCGCAGGCGTTCGCAACAGGCAATGAGTTTATCGAAAAGAGCGTTGTCTGCTAAGGATATTTGGTTTAATCGCTCAAGCCCCGCTTGAGTACATCTCGACTATGAAAAGGAGAAACATGGCACAGAAGAAGAAAACGAAGATTGTATGCACCATGGGACCTGCAACAGAAAGTGACGAGGTCCTTACGGAGCTCATTAAATCGGGCATGAATGTTGCTCGATTCAACTTCTCTCATGGCAGCCATGACTACCACCGCAACATGATCGCCCGCGTTCGCAATATCTCCGCCGAGCTGGGTATTCCTGTCGCTATCATGCTTGACACCAAAGGTCCCGAGGTTCGCACCGGCGTTCTGAAGGACGGCAAGAAGGTCATGCTCAATACCGGCGATGAGGTTGTTATCACCACCGACGATGACGTCATCGGCACCGCAAAGCGCTTCTCGCTTGATTACAAAAACCTTCCTAATGAAGTCGAAAAGGGTTCCATCATCTTGATTGATGATGGCCTTATTGGCCTTGAGGTCGACCATGTCGATGGCACCGATATGTACTGCAAGGTTATCAATGGCGGCGAGCTTGGCGAGAAAAAGGGCGTCAATGTTCCCAACGTCAACATCGGCCTGCCTTCCGTTACCGAGCAGGACCGGGCCGACATCATGTTCGGCTGCGAGCTTGGCATTGACGCCATTGCCGCTTCCTTCATCCGCGATGGCGAGGCTGTCAGCGAGATTCGCGACATCTGCCGCGAGATGGGCACCCCGAACGTCCAGATTTTCCCCAAGATTGAGTCTGTTCTGGGAGTCAAGAATTTTGACGAAATTCTTTCCGCTTCTGACGGCATCATGGTCGCCCGTGGCGATTTGGGTGTTGAAGTACCTGCAGCTGAGGTCCCCCACATCCAGAAGACCATCATCAAGAAGTGCAACGCGGCGTATAAACCCGTTATCACCGCTACGCAGATGCTCGACTCCATGATCCGCAATCCCCGTCCTACTCGTGCGGAAGTTACTGACGTCGCAAACGCCATTTATGACGGCACCGACTGCGTTATGCTCTCCGGCGAGTCCGCGGCTGGTAAGTATCCTATTGAGGCGGTTAAAACCATGGCCGCCATCTGCAAGGAGACCGAGAAGTACCTCTCTGTGAAAGATACCTATCATCAGCGCAAAGGCCTCAAGAACATCAACGGGGCAACCGGCTTTGCAGCCGTCAACATGGCGCTGACCGTTGACGCGAAATGCATAATTTGCCCGACGCACTCCGGCCGCACCGCCCGTCTGGTGTCCAACTTCCGCCCGAAGCGTCCGCTCTACGCTATGTCTCCAAGCGATGAGGCTATCCGCCGCACATGCTTCTACTGGGGCGTCTACGCGTACAAGACAACCGAGCAGGGTTCTCTTGCCAACACCATGTACAACGCTCTGCAGGTTGCCAAGGAAGTCGGCGTCGCTGAAGCCGGCGATTTGGTCGTTTTGACCGCAGGCGATCCTCAGACCAGCCCGCGTCTTGGCGACTACACCACATCTACCAACGTCGCCATGATTTGCCAGGTTCAGTAACGAGGTTCAATAGGCTAGGATCACTAGCATATAGCTCATATACCTGCACCTGAGTGGTATACAACAGACGCGCCCGGATTTAACCGGGCGCGTCTTTTTTAGACTGCTTTCGTTTTCTGTACAGGTGCGCTGAAACCCTAGAGCCTTCGCGGCGCCGCAGTCGCAGGTGTCACGGCGTGTGCGGTCACAGCCGCGAGAGCCTCAGCTTCGGCAACCGTATCGCCGGCCTTACGCGCGCGGCCATACGCGTCAGCGTCAAGAATCGCCTGACGGAAACGCTCGGGTGTGTATCCGTACGGAGCGCGACCCCACTCGTTAGTCTTTTGCGCCACCGCGAGAAGAGCGTCAAGATCAGCGTCTTGAGAAAGCTCCGTAATGTCCAAAGAGGCCAGCGTTGTAGGAAGCCCGAGTTTCTCGTTCAAGGCAACCTGCGCCTTCAAGCCCTCAACGTTGTTGTCGAAGGAGTACAGCACGCAGGTACCAAAGGAGACCACCTCGCCGTGAAGGTGCTTCTCGGCACGTTCGCCAAGAATGGTAAAGCCGTTATAGAAGGCATGCGCCGCGGAGGAATTGAAGTAATAGGCGCCTCGCTCGGCCGCCAGGTTGGTGGTCATGTTGGAAACGACGCCGGCGGTGACAATAATGTTCAGCACAACGCGCTCAAACGCGTCGGATGGGATACCGGCGCGCTTATCGGCAAGCGCCTGTTCGGCATAGTCGAAGAGCGGCTCAACGCACGCTCCTCCCGCAAGAGAGCGACCCATGAGCGGGCTGTGGGCCAAATCGACATCGCGAGAAGAAAGTTCGACTTCGGGGCCTTTGGAGAAAGCGTCGCCGATGCCGGCCCAGAAATACTCATCGGGAGACTCAACGATAACCTGCGTATCAATGAAGGTATGCACCGGAAGTTCGGCCGGAATGAAGTATGTGTCTGATGAGCCATCCTCTTTATAAAACACCGCGATACGTGTAATAGGTGCGCAGTTGGAAGCAAGCGTGGGAAAGGTAAAGTACGGTTTATCAAGGATGGTCGCGATTTCTTTGCCCTCATCGATAGCGCGGCCACCTCCCATTAAAAAGAGCATGTCGGCAGCGCGAACATCCTCCCGCTCAGCAATCGAGCGAGCGTTTGCGTGTGTAGCATTGGAGCCATACACCACCCAGCTGTCAATAAGTACGTCAGAGCCCTGAAGCGCGCTAAGCAGCCGCGGCTTGGCCTTTTCCATAGCGGTCGCGCCGCCGATGACTACCGCGTGCTTACCAAAACGCCTGGTAATATGGGGAACAGCCTGGTATGCGTCAACACCGACCGTATAGGACGGCAGATACTCCGTAAACGTTCCGCGAGATTCCATCTTGTCCATGACTTTCCCCTTTCGCGCCCGCACTTTTGTACGGCTGACATGTGAGAGTCAGTCTAGCGGGACAGACGGCAAGAAGAGCGCTCGCTCACAGAGTAATAACCGGGTTGTAACAATTTCATATTCGCCCCGTAAGTCCGCGCAGCATCACCCAATGAGCCTCATCAGCGGCAATCGAGAAGAACTTTGTTGTGAGCATGGTGTAGTGCGGATTGTCTTCATGCGCGGCAAGATTAGTCTGCGCAATCTCATCGACAACCTCAAGAGCGGCGCGGATGTCCTCCTCTTGTATGCGGTATTGCGGATAGGCCATTCCCTGTCGCAGCAGTTCGGGCGTCAGGCGGGGCAGGCGGCTCATGCTGAGCGATCGCCCGTACAAATCAAAGTCGGTCTGCTTGCGAATGCGCGTCTTTTCTCCCACAGGAATACCGTAGCTTCGAATGAAGCGCCGCGTATAGGTGTTGTAGATATGGTCACATACGATATGACACCACACGCCGAGTATCATATCGCTGACGCCGCCGTCCTTCTCGCCGCAGTCATACGGGGCAATGAAATTGCGCCAGTACCGCTTGTAGCTTGGGATTGGAATCCCGCCGGGATAGGACTGATGCGTCAGGCAGTACCGCAGTATTTTGGTGGGTTCGCTCACCATGTAGCCCACATATACATCAGGCAAAATATTGCCAAAAAGAAACGCGTCCACATCACGCACACCCAAAGGACCGGCTCCCGCCTCTCTGAGAAGCCGGTCCGCATGAGCGATATGTACGTTCCAACTGGGCATTTATGAACGAATCTCTCCTCCTGTTGAACGCATGACCTTCTCAACCAGCTTAGTGTGGGTCTTTTCGACTTCCTCCGAGGTCAGCGTGCGGTCATCCGCGCGATACGTAAGCGAGAAGGCCATGGACTTTTTGCCTTCTCCCACGCGCACGCGGTCGCGATAGACGTCAAAGAGACGAACGTCTGCTAAAAGCTTACCACCGGCAGAGCGGAGGCGCTGCGTAAGTTGCTCACAGGTAACTTTTTCATCGACTACAATGGCAAGATCGATAGCGATGCCGGGATACATTGGAGGTTCAACAATAGGCAAGTCTTTACGGGCAAGACGCTGCAGCGCCGCCACGGAAAGCTCAAAAGCAACCACGGGAGCCTCAACGTCAAAGTTCTGAAGCACAAGCGGGTGAATGTTGCCCACCCAGCCAATGACTTCGCCTTCGGCAAGAACCTCAGCGGCACAGCCAGGCTGCAGCCAGCCATACGCTTCGGAATCGACCGCGCGGAAGCGCACCTTTGGAATGCGCAACTCTTCAAGCAGACCCTCGACAACGCCCTTGGCGTCAAAGAAGTCATACGCGGGCCACTTCATATTCCACGCGTCATCCGCAGGTCGACCGCAGAGCACGCCCGCGACATAACTCGGCTCATCGGGCTGACTCTTACCCTCACGCCCAAAGAGTACGCGACCCATCTCATAGAGCGCGATGTTCTCCACGCCGTGGTCGAGGTTATAGGCAACCGACCGCAGCAGACCGGGCAGCAAAGAGCGGCGCATCTCAGACTGATCTGACACCAGCGGATTGATGACTTTTACCGGAAGGCCGCGGCTTTCTTCTCCCATACCGAGTTTGGTGAGATCCTCAGAGCTTGCGAACAGATACGACTTCGTCTCATTCAGACCGAGCGCCCGCAGCGTGCGTCCAATCTTGCGCGCGCGAAGCTGCTCTGCAGTCAGACCGCCCGCATGATTTCGAGCCGCCGGCAGCGTCGCTTCAATATCACCTTCACCCCAGAGGCGCATAACTTCCTCGATAAGGTCAACCTCGCGCGCCAAGTCAGGACGGTTGGTCGGAGCCGTCACGGCAACGGACGCAAGGGAGCCGTCAGTCGCGCAGGTCTTCTCGCCAAACGCACAGCCAAGACGAGCAAGGCGGCAAAGCATGAAGTCGTCATCAATGGGAGCTCCCGCAAGAGCGCGGGCGCGAGAAGGACGGAAGCTGATAGCGGGAGCTTCAAGCGGCTGCGGATACACGTCCACGATACCGGGGCAGACCTCGGCGCCACAGCACTCCTCAAAGAGGGCGGCCGCGATATCGGCCACATCGGCGCAGGCATTCGGATCGACTCCGCGCTCAAAGCGGATTGAAGCCTCGCTCATGAGATCAAGATTTCTGCTGGTACGGCTAATATGTCCATGGTCAAAGACGGCGGATTCAAGAAGCACGTCAACCGTAGCCTCGTCAATCTCTGAATCAAGGCCGCCCATAACGCCTGCAAGAGCAACCGGCGTTGCGCCGTCATCGGTAATGAGAGCCATATCGGGGGTCAGAACGCGATCCTGACCGTCAAGGGTGGTAATGTGCTCGCCGTCCGCGGCCGCACGCACCACAATATGGCGTTTACCGTCACGCTCGATAAGTTTACCGAGGTCAAACGCATGCAGAGGCTGCCCTGTCAGATACATTACATAGCTGGTAACGTCAACCACATTGTTGATAGGCCGGCCTCCCGCCGCAGTGACGCGGCGCGCAAGCCACTCGGGGCTCGCTCCAATCTTGACATTGCGCACCACACGAGCAGTATAGCGAGAGCATAACGAAGCGTCATCTATGGCGACATCTACAAGGTCGGACGCGTCAGAACCTTGCTCCATCTGAATCGTAGGCAGCGCAATATGGGTGTCCTCGTCATACATCGCGGAAACCTCAACGGCCACACCCGTCATGGACAGACAGTCAGGACGGTTGGGCGTCATCTCGCAGTCAAGCACGGTATCGGACATGCCCAGGTAATCGGTTATCGGCATGCCGATTGGAGCGTCATCGGGAAGAATCATGATGCCGCCGCAGTCATCGCCAAGAGCGAGCTCGCGAGAGGAGCAGTTCATGCCGCATGAATCAACGCCGCGCAGCTTGGACTTCTTAATCTTGAAATCCCCCGGCAGCACCGCGCCAATCATGGCGGTCACAATGTGATCCCCTTCGTTGAAGTTCTGAGCGCCGCAAACAATCTGAAGCGGCTCGGGGTTACCTTCAGCGTCAACGTTGTTCTTCCCCACATCCACCAGGGTAACGAACATATGGTCAGAATCGGGATGAGGCGTCTTTTTGACAACTTGCGCCGTCACCACATGGTCAAGATTCGCGCCCACGCGCTCGACCGCCTCAACCTCGGTACCGGTACGGACGAACTCTTTTTCAAGGTCAAGCGGGTCTTCCGGCAGATCAACCATCGTCTTGAGCCACTCATAAGATATGCGCATGAAAAAACCTTTCTCGCAAGCACTGCTGCAGATGTTGTCACTTCAGTCACCGTCAGCGGGCTACCACAGCGCGACGAAGATACAACGATTAGAACTGGCGGAGCACGCGCTCATCACCGGAGATAAGCATGCGCAGGTCAGGGAGGTCATAGCGAAGCGCGGCTACACGCTCAACGCCGATGCCGAAGGCAAAGCCGGTATACACTTCCGAATCGATGCCGCAGTACTCAAAGACGTTGGGGTCCACCATGCCGCAGCCAAGAATCTCAAGCCAACCCGTATACTTGCAGAAACGGCAGCCTTCGCCGTGACACACGCCACAAGACACATCCACCTCGCAGCTTGGCTCTGTAAACGGGAAGAAGTGAGGGCGGTACCTGGTCGCGCGGTCTTTACCAAAAATCTCACGGGTAAAGTGGTCAAGCGTCCCTTTGAGATCGCCGAACGTAATACCCTCGTCAACCACCAGACCTTCCATCTGCGTAAACTGCGGCAGATGGTTAGCGTCTGCCGTATCGGGACGAAAGACGGTACCGGGACAAATCATGTAGATGGGAGGCTTTTTTGTTTCCATCGTATGTACCTGAACACCTGAGGTTTGCGTGCGCAGCAGCACATCAGACTCGCCGAGCACATGGCTCTTCTTGCCCTCCGGAGCTCTATCTTCCACATAAAAGGTATCTTTGCTTGAACGGCTGGGGTGGTCCTCAGGCGCGTTGAGCGCGGTAAAATTGTAGTACGTTGTTTCAACGTAGGGGCCGCTCTCAACGGTGTACCCCAGGCTGACAAAGATGTCTTCCATCTCTTCTCGCACCTGCTCAATAAGGTGCTGTGTACCGGGAGAAACACGACGGCCGGGCAAGGTGACATCGGTAGCTTCGGCCCTCATGCGCCGCTCAAGCTCAGCGCGCTTCAGCGCCACCTGACGCTCGCGAATAGCCGTCTCCACGTTGGCTCGCACCGTATTGGCAAGCTGCCCCATAGCGGGACGCTGGTCCGCAGGAACCGATCCCATCATGCGCATGATAGCTGTCAGCGATCCTTTTTTGCCCAACGACCTCACGCGCACCTCATCAAGCGCGCTTAAGCTGGCCGCCTCGGCGACGCCCTTCAACACCTGCCCGCGAATCTGCTGCAGTTCTTCGGACATTCCCATGTACGTACTCCTTTTGTAAAAAACCGCCCCGAACACTTCTGTGTCCAAGGACGGATAAGCTCCGCGGTACCACCTCGGTTGACCAGCGGGTTTTTTCTCCCACCAGCCCTCTTGTGAGCTTCGTTTCGTGAAGCGGCCGACTTCCCTACTGAGCCTCCAAAAGAGGTACTGCTCGCCCTCGTAAGGTACGTACCTCAGGAGTTTTTCTCCTTCTTGGCGCCGTTCAGGTCATAGCTCGGGAGTGAACTTTGAACGCTACCGCGCAGGAACCTCTCAGCTGCAGGTTCCCTCTCTGTCCGCGGCGTCTGCGACCAAACCTCTCCGTCAACGCGCCTGCCTAGCGTATCACACACGCACGCGTTTGACGGCGAAAATCACGCGTTTCACCGCAAATACGACAAGAAGCGTTGCTACGGCGAGAAGAACGATGGTGCCACCGGGCTTCAGCCCCAGCTCGTAGGAGACTACCAGGCCACTCAAAGACGTCAGCACGCCAATACCTGAAGAAATCAAACAGCATTGCTTCCATGAGCGCGAAAGCTGCAGAGCGCAAGCCACCGGTACCACCATCATGCTTGAAACAATGAGCGAACCTACCGTGCGTGCCGCCACGGCAACCACCAGCGCAACCGCAATAACAAAGCCAAAGTTGGCAAGGCTTACAGGAACACCAACCGCGCGAGCGTGTCGCTCGTCAAAGGACATTAGAAAAAGTTCGCGGCGCATACAAAACACATATGCCACCGCCAGCACGCTGATGATTGCGATGATATGCGTTTCTTGCTCGCTTACGGTCAGGATGCTGCCGAACATGAAACTGTTAAAACTTGACGAGTTGGGCACAAACCCTGAAAGCACGCCCGCAAGGCCAATGCCCGCGGCCATGACGACCGCAACGGCCAGCTCGGACTGATCTTTGAAACGGCGGCGCACTCCCTCAACACACAGCGCTCCGGTAAAACACGCTACCACGGCACCTATCACGGGATTGACGCCTGCGATAAGACCGCCGGCCACACCGGCAAGCGATGTATGGGAAAGCGCGTCTCCAATCATCGAAAGACGCTTAAGTACCACCGTGACGCCCACCAGAGGAATGACTGCTCCCAGCAATACGCCGACCATAACGCCTCGCTGCATGAATACGTACTCAAACATGCTGTCCGCTCCCCTCGTCTTCATGGTCTTCCGGAAGCGCGTAGGCCTCATCAAAATCATCAAGTGAACCTCTGTCTTGCGCGTGCCCGCCGCAGCAATGGCTGCCATGTTCGGCGCAGTGACTCTCGCCGTGACCGCGCCCGGCCATCTCATGCGCGCCATGGTCAGCAACCTCGATTACCCGACAGGCGAGTACATCAAGCGCCGCCATATCATGGGTGACGAGAAGCACCGCAAGGTCGCGGCTCACATGAGCTTCGCGAACAAGCGAATAGAAATGGTCACGACTCTCTTTATCGAGGCCTGTCGTAGGTTCGTCCAAAATAAGCAGCTCGGGATTGCTGACTAGCGCGCAGGCAAGGCGCACGCGCTGAAGCTGGCCACCGGAAAGCTCGCGGATAATGCGCGTTGTAAATGTACTCATGCCTACAAGCTCTAAGGCTTCAAGGCTCCGGCTCCGGCGCTCTTTGCCACTCAGCCTCTCTTTTTTGGCGCGCGCATACTGGCTGGCGTCGACAAGCTCCAAAACGCTTGCCGGAAAACGATTTGTCGCCTCGGCTGGAATCTGCGGTACATAACCGACAAGCTCCCAATCCTTAAATTTTGTCGCCGGAGTACCAAAGAGCTCAGCCGTACCCGAAGACGGTGTGAACTCGCCGATGACAAGGCGGGCAAGCGTTGACTTGCCCGCCCCGTTGTCGCCGATAAGTGCGCAAATCTCTCCGCGCGGCACTGTGAGCGTAACGTTTTCAAGAACAGGGGCTTCTCGATACGAAAAACTTACGTTCTTAAGTGATATGACGTTTGCGCATTTCTGCAACACGTCCTCCTTACGACAAAGCGTCAACCAGCTCTTTCAGGTTGGCATTCATGACGGAGATGTAATCCTCGCCATTTTTGAGTTGCTCATCCGTCAGACCCTCAAGCGGATTGAGCTCTCTTACCGTAGCACCTGTCGCGTCAGCAATGGCCTGCGCGACTTTGGGACTTACCAGCTCCTCAGAGAAGATGGTCTTGACGTTGTGCTCCTTCACAAAGTCAGCAATCTCTTTCATCTGCTGCGCATTTGGCTCCGCATCAGCCTCAACGCCTTCAATGGGCATCTGCTCAAGGCCATAGGCATCGCACATATACCCAAAGGCCTCATGCGAAACGACAATGGTCTTGTTGGGAAGAGGGCCGAGCTGCTTGCGATACTTGCCGTCAAGCGTCTCAAAGTCTGCCTGAGCCTTCTTGAAGTTGTCCTCATACAAATCTTTGTGAGCAGAATCCGCCTTCACAAGAGCGTCACAGATGTTTTTCATCTCGGCTATGGCGTTGACCGGGCTCAGCCACACGTGCGGATCGGTGTCTCCGTGGTCATGACCGTGGCCGTGTTCGTGATCGTCCTCGTGGTCGTGATCGTCCTCGTCCTTATGCTCGTCCTCGTGGTCGTGCTCATGGTCATGCTCGTCTTCATCCTCATCGAGTTTTCTGAGCTCAATGCCCTGAGAAGCCTCGACCGCGACAAGCGTGGTATCCTTACCACGCCCGTCAAGCACATCCTGAACCCAGTGCTCCATGCCAGCGCCGTTGTACACCAGAAGATCAGCTTCTTGAATGGTTTTCATATCTTTGGTTGATGGCTCCCAATCATGGGGCTCTGTACCTGCAGGCACCAGACAGGTGATATCGGCGTAATCTCCAGCGACCTTCTTTGCGAAGTCATACATGGGATAGAAGCTGGCCACGATATTCAGCTTCTTTGTTTTTGAATCAGTCGCACCCTTGGACTTGCATCCGGCGAGAAGGGCTATCGAGCCCAAGCCAAGCACGCCAAGCGCGCTCCGACGAGAGATAACGCCGTAACCGCCGCAACGAGAGGCGGTACCAAAACGAGAAACGCCTGTATCCACAGTGTAATCAAAACGCTCTGACATATCCAAACTCCTTCTAACTCAAACGTGAGCATTTCTTCATAGGACCCTAAAATGCACGAAAGCGAGCCACCTCAAGGTGACCCGCTTTCGCAATGTGCTGTAAGGAGTATACCTCATATAACTTTTATTGCCAGCAAAAAATTACAAGCAAGCGTATGAAGCAAACCTATGAAAGCGCTACGCCGCCAAGCCAGCCCCAGCGAGGCGTGGAGAGACCGCCGAGGTTGGAAATCCAAGATGACAGGCTTTGCGTGACGACATTGCCCGAGATGTTATGGCGAACCATACCGCCGCCGATGTAGATTCCGACGTGCCCGTAAATGAGCGCCGCAGCGGAACCTCCAAGAGACGCGACAGCGATAATCATGCCTGTTTGAATGGTGCTTCTGTCAGACGAATGGCACCACGAGTAGTACATGTCGCAGGCGTTTCCGTAGAAATGACCAATACCGGCATTTGAGAAAACGTTGGAAACCCAAGCGGCGCACATGCCAGCGCCGGTGGAGCCAGTATAGTTGGCGGCGCTTACGACCGCTGCCGCGGAGCCGGAACCTCCGGAAGAGCTTCCGCCTGAATTGGAGCCTCCATTATATGAGGAGCCGCCACCGGACGAGCCTCCGCCGGAATACGAACTGCTATTGGAATTTTGCTGCGCCGCGATGGCAGCTGCCTGCTGAGCCTCAAGAAGTTCCGCGTCACGCTGGGCGATAAGCTGCTTCACCTGATCATCCAAGCTATTTACATATTCAACGGCTTCGTTTTGCTTAGCGGTAATCTTATCGAGCTGCGCGCGCTGGTCAGCCTGAAGCGTCTGAAGACTTGCCTTCTGATTTTCAAGGTCGGCCTTCTTGTTCTCAAGTGCCTGGCGTTCTTGATCAAGGGCGTCACGCAGGGCCTTAACCTCGGCAATCATCTTCTTATCAGATTCGGAAATCTTATCCAGATAATAGATGTTGCTGGTTAGCTCCTCAAAGGAGGCGGAGGAGAGAAGAACCTCAAGCGCGCCCTGAGGACCGGCCTTGTAATTGCTGGACATGCGGGCACCAAGCTGCTTGCGCTTCTCGGCAATCTCAGCTTCCTTCTGCTTGATCTCGTCCTGCTTCGCCTCAATATCGCTCTGCGTGCTGTCAATCTGCTTCTGAACGTCTTCGACCTTGTTGTTCGTGTCGTTCATGGCGCTTTGCATGGAAGAAACCTGCTCTGAGAGTTCCTTGAGCTTTGCTTGCGCCACGTCATACTGGCTCTGCGCGGAATCAATATCACTTTGGGTAATTGCAAGCGCGGCGCGCGGGCGCAAACCGAAAGACGCCGTTATCGCAGCCGCGGCGACTCCTGCTCCCAAGAATAATTTGCATGCGTCGCGACGGGAAATCGCTTGGTCGTACCTATCATCTTTGCTCGTATGAGCATTTCGTCTTAACGTCATCGGGTCTCCTTGTGCATATAGGGAACGTGGGACCTATCCCGCTATTCTACCCGCTTTTTATGCTCTGCGCCAAATTTTTGGCCACACGATTGTGAATTTTTCGAAGAAAAGCTCTGTCTCTGGCGAGAAGAACCACTGGTAACTAGCGCTTTTATCGGTTCTCAATGTGCGCCACATTTTTAATAGAGATTGTCATTCTTCCGTCCGATTCGCGGATAAATTCAAGAAGCCCGGGGTGATTGGTCATTTCGGAAGGAAAGGTAATCTCAATACCGGTGTCCGTGCGAATCTTGTGGTTGCGCGCGATGCGGCCGGCAGGACCTCTCTTGACTGAAATTTCCTCCGGCAAGCGTTTTTCGACAGCCTGCGCCTCATAGCGCTCCTGAATCTCCGGTCTGTCCTCAAAAACCCGGCGGCCAACCTTCACGGGATCGACAGTTTCATCCACCTCAACGGCCGCGGCAACCGCAGCCTTCGCGCGGGAAACTTCCACCGCAGGTTCAAGGCCGTACTCTTCAGCCAAATCCTGAACAATTTCGGTGACTTCACTGATGACCTCGTGGCTGGACGCCTCAGAGGAACACTGCAAAAAGAGTTCGGGCATAACGAGCTTGCTCTGACCGGCCATCGACCGCTCCCGATCATGAAAGTCAATGGCGCCGGTATCCAAATCAATAACCGCGTAGGTATCAACTTTTTGCGTTGGACTTGGCAGCGTCGCGTCCTGCTTCAAAATCTCGTTGGAGCCGCTCAAAACATCGTGAATAAAAGACTGTCTGCGCGGAAGCACAACAATCGCAAAAAGCCGTCTGCCATTGCCCTCAAAGGCTTCATCAGCGGCACGCGCGCCAGACGCGTTGGAAACACCGCCGTCCTCGCTCGCTGTATCTGAAGCGTCCGCTAACGATGCCTTGGCATCGGTATCGAGATAGTCCGCCACCAAAAGATCGCACTGTTCGGTTTCATCCGCCTTACGCAAATTTTCCCAGAACCACTGAGCAATCTGCACCGAAAACTCCACGAATCCAAAATCGCCTGCGGCGTACTCCTGAAGTCCTCCCGCAAAGTTGCTCTTCTCGGCAAACGCACCGTGGCGAGATTCCGGATTAGACGTAATCTTGCGAAGGCGCCGCTGCACGTATGAGCGCGTCTGACGGTCTTCCAGATCCAAAGCGGTGTCGGAAAAGTACTTTGCACCCGTCTCAAAATCAAAGACGTGCAGGATAGCCTTGGAAACGCGAAGCATGTAAGAAAACCCCTAACGAAAAAAACGCCAAACCTTAGCGTGAAACGTGCAGAATCGGATCGCCGAGCTTGACCAACGGACGGCCGCCCACCAACGTACCCGACTCTCCCACCAGATCAATACGGCTAAACTCGTCCGCATTGGTAATCGTAATGACTACCACATTCTCGTATCCGGCGGACTCAATACCAAGCGAATCAAACGCGATGAGTGGCGCGCCCGCTTTAACATCGTCATTCACATGCACAAAACGCCTGAAACCCTTGCCGTTCATTTTGACGGTGTCAACGCCGATGTGAATCAGAATTTCAATGCCACCCTCGGTGGTCAAGCCAATTGAGTGGTTTGTTACGTTAGTAGCCGTCACGCGAGCATCACAGGGAGCGTAAATGCAGTCAAGACCCACAGGTAAAATGCCGTACCCCTCGCCAAAAAGACCGCTGGAAATTACCTCGTCATGAACCTCTTGCACGCTCATCAGCACGCCAGAACAAGGAGCGTATACGGTATCTTCACGCGTAGCGAACGTAGCCTTTTGCGGCGTCTCGTCATCATTGACGGACACGAATACGTTTTTGACCTTAGACCAAAGACTCATGATTCCTCCAGTACCTTCATCGTATGTGGCGAGAAGAACATCAACACATCAGGCTTATTCTACCTAAGGAGAGGATCAAACGGAATGAGCGGATATTCAAACTCGAATATCCGCTCGTGTGCTTATAAGGCGCTCTTGTCAGTCAGCTTAACTGATACGGCGATTGCCTCTGAAAATGATGCTTCTTGCCGTGAAATAAGTGAGCAAAAAGTAGCCACCGTAAATTGCAAGCACCAGCGCTATGGTCGTAGCTATCGTGGACGCGATATCAATGCCGCCCGCAAGAGATGCAATCTTTGTGACTATCGAAAGCGCTACGAACGCGTGGGAGCATGCGACGATAAGCGGCAGCAAGAAATAGACGCCAATCTGGATAAAGAGCGCCCGGTTCACCATGCTTCTCTGCGCGCCGAGCTCCGCTAAAACCCGATAGGCGCGGACGTTATCCGTTGCCTCTGAGAGTTGCTGAAGCGCGAATACTGAAGCGCAGGCAATGAGCAACACGAAGCCGATATACAGAGCAAGATAGGTCACGACTGCCGTAGTACCACCGGCTTGGGCGGCTAATTCTTTACTTGAAGAAATCTGAAGCACACCCCAGCTGTCGTTTTCATCGCCAAGAGCGATGCCATCCTTAAAAGCGGTATCTCGTATTTCTCGGAAGATCTTCTCACCGGCGTCTCCCGGCTGCGCATAGTTGATGAAGAGCACTGATTGCTCAAGAGACGCTCCTTTTGGTAAAGCCCCGTCAGCAACGACCAAAGTTCCTACCATGGAAAAATCGGCATTTCCGGACATCTTTAGTTCAGTGTCATAACCGCCTGAAACAGGACGATAGGTAGTACCGTACAAATCAAGTGACGAGCGTCCCCTTGAGAAGGTTTCCCAGAATTTTTTTATGTCTGAACCGGATGTAGACAAGACGAGATAGCCGTCAGTACCGAAATCGATGGTCGGAAGGCCCTGCAGCTGTCTCAAGCGATTGTACTGAGAGGCTGAAATGATTGGCATAGGGATGGAACCAGCCGAGCCGTTGGTATATCCGGCAAAGACGGAATCCGGGTCAACGCCGGCAAGCCCTGCAAACAGGTTGAACATCAACCTGACAGTGCCGTCGGGATTTTTGACGGTATAGGCATCAATCTGGGTGGAGCTTCCGACCAGATCGTCCCACTTCGCAGAGCGAGATCGCATGATCTTGTTCAGATCCATCGTTGTGATACTCTGGGGATCCATATTATAGTTCACCCTCATAGAGAGCTGCGCGTCTACTGAGGTGATAGAGCGATACTGAGCATTCATTGCCTCAACAAGCGAGAAGCCCGAACAAAAACCGCAGATGGCGATAAAGAGCATGGCGCAGACGAGAGAAATGGACAGCCAGGCCGTGTTAACTCTGCTGTTAAACTGACGCAGCGTAAATGGATTCAAACCCTGAAAATAGAAGCTCTTTCGTGTCTGAATGAAGCGGAGCAAAAAACCTGACATCGAGAAGAAAAAGAGCAGCGTTCCCACAGAGACCAAAGCAGTTGCGCTCAGGAATTCCCCATCGAATTGTTTCATGCCGTTATGCTGTAAAAGACGATACGAAACGCCGATGATCACAAGCGAGACAATAAAGAGGACAACAGATACGGCAAGATTTCTAACCTTTACATGCTCGCTGACCTTATCAGCATTGATAAGGTCGATAAGCTGATAGCGCGAAACCGTTACTACGTTAAAAAGAAGTGACACGCCGAACATGACGGCAAAGTAGACAACAGTGGATATGAGCGACTGCAACGAAAAGACAAAGGTAAAGCGGTCGATTTTCACGTCAAAGAGACGCGCGGTTGCGTACGTCATAAGTTGGGAAGCAAAAATTCCTAAGATGAGACCAGCCGCAAGGGCAAATACTCCTACAAACAGAGTTTCTAAAACAATAATTTTCGAGACGCCCTGTTTGGTCATGCCAAGTATGAAGTAGACGCCAAACTCATGCTTGCGGCGACGGATCAAAAAGCGATTGGCGTAGACCACCAAAAAACCCAGCACTACGGCGAGAAATACCGATACGCCAGAGATGACGTTTGAAAGTAGTTCTACGAGGGAGCGATTATCTGAGCTCAAATCTAAAACCACAGCCTGCTGCGTGAGAGAATTAAACGTGTAGAAGAGCGCGACGCCCACCGTCAGCGTCAGAAAGTACACACCAAAGTCCCGCAGGGACTTGCGCACATTACCAAGAGCAATCTTAGCGTACATCAGCGCCCTCCCCTCCCAGGAAGGAAACGACGTCCATAATCTCATCGAAGAACTGTTTGCGGCTCTTCTCGCCACGGACAATCTCATTGAAGACGCGACCATCTTTGATAAAGACTACGCGATGAGCATAAGAAGCCGCGAAAGAATCGTGGGTGACCATCGCGATAGTAGCGCCCGCGCGGTTCATGCCTTCAAAACTCTCAAGCAGGGAGCGGGCGTTCTTTGAGTCAAGAGAACCCGTCGGCTCATCCGCCAGCACCAAAGAAGGATTGGTGACGATAGCGCGAGCCGCGGCAACGCGCTGACGCTGACCGCCGGACATCTCATGAGGAAACTTGTCCAGAACCCCTGAAATTTCTAAACGCTGGGTAACCTTCTCGACACGCTCCAATGTCTCTTTGGCACCCACATGGCCGATAGTCAGCGACAGCGCAATGTTCTCTCGAGCCGTCAGCGTATCCAGCAAGTTGGCGTCTTGAAAGATGAAGCCCAGCCGGTCGCGTCGAAACGTCGCGAGGTCACGTCCGTGCAGACTGGTAATCTCCTGATCATCAATGAAGATATGACCCGCAGTTGGTTGATCGATAGTGGAAATGCAATTCAAAAGCGTCGTCTTGCCGGATCCTGACGGACCCATGATGGCGATAAATTCGCCGTGCTGAACGGATAGATTGATGCCGTCAAGCGCCTTGGTAATGTTGTTTCTGGTCCCGTAATACTTTTCAAGATTCTGACACACCAGCACAAACTTTGGTAAAACGGAACTGGAGGTTGGTTGAACTGTCTGCTGCATGTGTGTGCCGGAAGGAGCAATAGGGCCGTTGGACATGGAATTTCTCCTTTGAACGTCTTACGCCACGCATGAAAACGCGGACGCAACCTGCGCGATACGAATACGAGTCGCACGGCTTTTGCCGAGGTACATGGCTTTTGTCGAGATGCACGGCTTTTACCGAACCGTACCGCGCTTCTCGCCACTGTGCTTGACTCTATGGTCACGCAAACGCGCCTGTAGAGCCATCGATACACCTTACAAAAACCTTACGGTTTTATCACATTGCCTGAGCCACATTGCTTGAGCAATAATAAAGTTGGCACGTCGCGTCCAATGGTGAGAGAGGGATCGTTGTGGAGTTAGTAGTCAAACGGTTTTGTGAGCTCAACGCGGAGGAACTCTATGAAATCCTTTCGCTGCGTGCGGAAACCTTCATTGCGCAGCAAGGTATTGTCTACAATGACCTGGACGGTCTTGACCGTGTTGCCACGCATCTCTTCTATCTGGACACTCCGCGCGATGAAGACGCGCACGGCGAGAAAAACGTGGCCGCATACCTGAGAGTTATTGACTCCGGCGTCACTCATGACGGCGTCGCATACCCCGGCCCGACCATTGGCCGCGTATGTTCGCGCCGCAAAGGATATGGCATCGGTGGCAAGCTTTTGCGTGACACCATTGCGTATGTGGCGGAAAACTACGACGCTTCAACCCTCTTTGTCGAAGCTCAGGCTACCTCCGAAGTCGTCTACGCACGCGAGGGCTTTGAAGCTGCCGCTCAGCCCTCTGAAACCATCACGCACTATGGCATTGAGCATCACCTCATGACGCTCAACCTGGATCAAGCACGCAGAGCCCTCGGCATCGACGACGTTCCCGTCAAAATCGACGCTTCGCGCGTTGTCATCCGCCCTGTGTACACAGATGAGCTGCCGCTTTTGCGGCGCGTAAGCATCACTACATTTATTGATACGTTTCTTCCGTTCAAAACAGCCGATGATCTGGCCGATTATGTTCAGAAGGCTTACGATCTCGACGTGCTTAAAAAGGAATTGGCCGACCCCGAAGGCATCTTTTACTTTATCGAGGTGGACGGAAGGGTTGCGGGCTATCTGAAGCTCAGCGTTGGCTATGCTCAAACCGAGGCGCAGCGGGCGGATTCTCTGGAAGTTCAGCGCATCTACCTGCTGCCCGCATACAAAAGCCGGGGCCTGGGATCTCAGCTTATGGCTTTTGTCCTCCAACAGGCGCGCCTGCTGGGCAAGACGCGCGCCTGGCTTGGCGTATGGGGACACAACGAACCCGCGAAAGCTCTCTACGCCAAGTTCGACTTTAAGCCATTCGGTCACCACACCTTCGTCATAGGATTGGACCCGCAAACAGACGAACTCTGGGAACGAGACGTCTAGCTGGCGAGAAGCCCTTCTCGCCCACGCGCCGGCACGTCACGCTCAAGCGTCAAGCAAGTCGAGCATGCTCTCCCTGAAGGTAATCGTAAACGTGGTACCTGCTCCCACCTGAGACGTCACAGAAATGGAAAGTCCCATCTTCGTGCAGAGCTGATGCACCAGGTACAAGCCGATACCGGTAGACTTGGCATATCGGCGTCCATTCTCGCCGGTAAACGCCTTGTCAAAAACTCGGGAAAGATCTTGTTCAGGAATGCCTATGCCGTTATCCGCCACAATCAGTTCGGTCACGCGCGTACCGGTAGAAACTTCTTTTTGAACGGCTGACACCGTCACGAATGACGCTCCGAGGGGCAAATCTTCTCGCCTGTATTTTGCTGCGTTGATAAGCAGCTGGCTTACGATAAATGAAAGCCACTTCGGATCAGTCCTGACAGAACAGGCGAGATGCTCAAGGCGCGGCGTCACATGCGCGTCAATCAAGGCGCGCGCGTTAGTCCGAAGGGAGACGCGTACTACCTTCTCCAAGCTTACGGGGCGGATAGAAAAGTCGCGGTCAAGCGCGGTTCCACGGGCATAAAAAAGAGCCTGCTCAACAAGGGATTCAACTTTGGACAACTGAACGTCCATAGCGTCCGTAGCAGCGTCTGGATTATTCTGCGCTATCAGATGCGCCGCGGAGATGGGCGTTTTGATTTCATGTACCCACATTTCAATGTATTCGCGGTATTCTCGCGAGGCCGTTTTGCTTTCCGCGAGTCTATCCATCATGGACTTTGACATGGCGACAAGCGCTTCATGAAAAAGGTGCTCTTCATAGGTGGCGGGAATAGCCGACATCGAAGGCGCTAGAAACGCGTGCTCGCTCATCGCCGTAAGGTTTTGGGAAAGCTCACGATAAAAAGCGCGGCGGTGAATATAATCGGCGATAAGCCCTACCAGCGCTACGATGACAACCAGACAGATGCAGTACCAAATAACAAACGTATCAACACCAGCCACATACAGCGTAGCGTAGAGCGCCACAGACATAGCGAAAACGGCCAGAACGGCAATCGTTCGATTCTTGATGTATATGAAGAAATTCATACGCCGCGTTCCATAGACTCTTCAGCTCTTCCTGAGGGCTTACATGACTATATAACCAAGGCCGCGGCGCGTCACCACATACTCATGAACGCCAATGCTCGCAAGCGTTTGACGCAGGTGGCTGATGTTTACCGTCAGGGTGTTGTCATCGACAAACTCATCTGACTGCCACAGCTCTTCCTGGATACGCTGACGTGAAACCACGCTGCCGGCGTTCCGCATCAAAACCGCAAGTATCCGCAGCTCATTTTTGGTAAGCTCGGCGCTGCATCCTGAAGCGGTGACGCGGCACGCCGCCGTGTCAAGCGTCACTCCCCTGTGCGTAAGTTCCGCCGACGCCGCTTTAGCGCCCGTCCGGCGAAGCACGGTTGCGATGTGCATCAGCAAAATCTGGGCGTTATACGGTTTTGGCACAAAGTCGTCAGCACCAAGTGAAAGCGTCATGAGTTCATCGAGGTCGGAATTTCTGCTGGTAACCACGATGATGGCGATGTTGCTTTTCCGACGCACTTCTCGGCACACCTGTTGTCCGTCAACGCCGGGCAAATTAAGGTCTAAAAGCACCAGATCCGCGCTGGATTGCGCAATCTGTTCGGATACGTCTACAAAGGAGGTGAGCGCCTGCGCTTCGTAGCCGTTACGCTGAAGCAGGGTTACCAGTTCATCTCTGATATGTTGGTCGTCTTCGACTACCAGAAGTTTTTGCATCATTGATCCAGTCCGCACAAACGCACGGCGTTGACCCAGAACGCCTCGTACGTTTCCTGCTTTGAAGCCATGCCGACCTCGGCTCGTATAGTGGCGAGAAGTTCCGCGGAAAACGCCACCATCGCAGGTTCACACTCGCCTCCGCGCAACGGCTCGGGCGCCATGTACGGCGCGTCCGTTTCCGAAAGGATACGCGAACCCGGACACGCGAGCGCCGCGGCGCGAATGGCTTCCGAGCGCTTGAAGGTAGCGGCGCCGCCAAACGCCACATAACAGCCGAGGCTCACGAAAGGCTCCATGACCGTGAAGTCATCGGTAAAGCAATGCAAGTCACAACCGGCCTCGGGAACGCCCTCCTGCGTAAGCACCGCAAGCGCCACGTCATGAGCGTGCGTATTGCCCTCGCCGTCACGAAGATGCAGCTCAACCGGAAGTCCATGTGCATGCGCAATGCGCAGCTGCTCACGGAAGGCATGCACCTGCACGTCTTCAGGAACCTCGCAATACGGCCCAAAATCAAGGCCTATCTCACCGACACCAACGGCGCGCTTGCTTGCAAGGAGCTGCTCGAGGCGATTCCTTGCAACATCGTCAAACTCACCGGCGGAATACGGGTGCGCGCCTGCGATAAGATGCACATTCTCCAAAAGCTCCGGAACGTCTTCAAAGGCTCCCGTGTATGTCGGAGGCTCAAGACCGAGCTCTGCAAAGCGCGCAAGATGACGGCGGGCCGCGTCAATGCTCTTCTCAAACCACACTTCAAGAGCGGCGGGATCGTTCCAAGTATCGGGAAACTCATGCGCAAACGCGGGGTCAATGGGGCATACCAAAAGCCGCACGCCGGCAAGAGCCGCGCGGGCAAGCGCCATTCCCGGATCATGTTCTTCCAAAGATCCAAGATGTCCATGGGTATCGGCCAGTGGCGCCAGCGGAGAAGGCGCAGAAAAAGCACGTCCGCGAGCGTCATGAAAAAGCTGGCCGTCCTCAAATGTCAAGGCGTCAACTTCAGCCATGGACAGGTGCGGTTTCTTTCTACTCATGCGAACCTCCTTCTGCAAGCGCTGCGGCAAGGCGCACAAAATCCTCGGGATAGAGCGTTTCCGCGCGAACACCAGGGTCTATGCCTGCGGCGAGAAGCCCTTCTTCAAGTGTATCTTTTTTGAAGGCTGAAGCGCTCATAGAATTGCGAATGGTTTTCCTGCGCTGCGCAAAAGCGACGTCAATGACTTGCGCCGTCTGAGCAAGCCGACCCGCGTCAAGCGCCTCTCCCGTTTGTGGATCTGTCGCCTGCGTTCGCTCAAGGCGGACCACGGCGGAGTTCACACGCGGAGGCGGCATAAAGTTGCCCGGACTTACCTCAAAGCGGCTGGTAACACGCGCGTACAACGCAAGCTTCGCCGTATACGCGCCATAGGCCTTGGTTCCCGGCTGCGCGGCAATGCGGTCAGCGACCTCAGCCTGCACCATGACCACAGCCCTCTTAAGAGAAGAAAACTCCTGAAAATACTGAAGAATAAGGGTTGCCGCCACCTGATAGGGTAAATTCGAGACGAACTTGGTAGGACCAATGTAGACATCTTTCGCACGCGCGGACGCAAGCGCGTCCTTCTCGTCCGCAAAGACCTTCAATGAAGCGCAGGTAGAGCCTACCCTCTCAGGCGTTATCGCAAGAGCATCTCCCATAATCAGAGCAAAGGAATCCTGATGATCCTTTTTGCACGTTGCGTCCAATACGCGCTCAAGCTCACGATCAGCCTCAACGGAACAGACGGCGCGTGCCCGGTCCAAAAGGGCCACCGTCAGCGTCCCGAGGCCGGGACCGACTTCCAAAACCACATCATCAGGCGAAAGCTCAGCCAAGTTGATAATCTTGCGAATAACCTGCTCGTTTATGAGAAAGTTTTGACCAAGGCGATATTTTGTGGCAAGGCCGAAGGCTTCCAGCGTCTCACGCGTCGCACGAACGTCGGCAAGCCATGAGACGGCGCCGGCCCCAGAACAAGACCCGCTGTGGCACATTTCCTCGCGCGCCACGTTTTTTGGAGCGGATGACACGTCTTGTCCCTTATTTTTTGGACGTCAGGCGAGGAAAGAGCGCGGCTCCCTTGCTCACCGGCAAGCCGCCGGCAAGCCCGCCCCACGCGCAATCTCTTGCAAGGTTGTCGGAAGCGATTTCATCATCGCCAAGACTCATCCGATGAAGCACCTCGGCAGAGGTTTGCGGCATGAACGGCATGAGCAGATGGGCACTGATACGGATGGCCTCAAGCAACGCGTAGATGATTTCTTTGAGTTCGCCTGCACGCGCGGGATCCTTTGCCACGACCCATGGTGCGGAGTCTTCGATATAGTGATTGGCTGCGTGAACGAGCTCCATGACCACGTCCTTGGCGCCCACGTAATCCATACGGTCCATGCAAGCGAAGTAACGCTCATAGATACCTTCGGCACGGGCGCGCAGAGGGTTGTCGAGAGGAACGTCCGCTCCATTGACGTCAGGCGTCGCTCCCTCAAAATACTTGTCGCTCATGTTAAGCGAACGGGAAACCAGATTGCCCCAGCTGTTTGCAAGGTCAGCGTTATAGACCTGCTCCATGCGGTCAAAGGAAATGCCGGAGTCCTCGCCGGGCGTAACGTCAGTCATGAAGTAGTAGCGATAGCCTTCAACGCCTAAAAGCTCAATGACATCCTCAGGTGCGATGGCATTCCCACGCGATTTGGACATCTTTTCCAAGGCGCCGGTTTCGGAATTGCGCACGTTCAAAAAGCCGTGGGCAAACACGCGCTCAGGCACGCTCTCGCCCAGAGCCATGAGCATGGCGGGCCAGATAACGCAATGGAAGCGGATGATATCTTTACCCACCATGTGCATCTGCGCCGGCCAGAAACGCTTGCGTAAAGCCGCCGCTTCAGGAGAGCTGTCGCCATATCCTATAGCCGTATAGTAGTTGAGCAGCGCGTCAAACCAGACATAGGTAACGTGCCCCTCATCAAAGGGAACCGGAATACCCCAGTCAAAACTTGTACGGGACACAGACACGTCCTGAAGGCCTGAGGCTACAAAAGAGCGAACCTCGTTGAGACGAAAATCAGGCTCAACAAATTCGGGGTGCTCTTCATACAGCGCGAGCAGACGGTCTTGAAATGCGGAGAGCTTAAAGAACCACGACTCCTCCGTCACACGCTCAAGCGGACGATGGCAGTCAGGACACAGGTGCTGACCGGGCGTTTCGTGCTCTTCATCAGCCTTGTCCACCTGCGTCTCGGTAAAGTAGGTTTCCTCATGCACGCAATACCAGCCGTCATAGGAACCCTTGTAGATAAAGCCGGTCTCGCGCATACGCTCCCAAAGGTACTGCACGGCACGGCGCTGACGGGGCTCGGTAGTGCGGATAAAGTCGTCGTAGGAGACGCCAAGTTCGCGCCACAAATCCTTAAAATACGGAACTTGCGAATCGCACCATTCCTGCGGTTCCATACCATGGTCGGCCGCGGCCTGCGCGACCTTCTCGCCATGCTCGTCCATGCCGGTAAGAAAGAAAACATCGTAGCCAGCCGCACGGCGAAAGCGCGCCTGCACGTCGCAAAGAAGCGAGCAGTACGCGGTGCCAAGATGCGGTTTTGCGTTGACATAGTAAATGGGCGTGGTGATGAAATACGGCCGCTTATCTTCGGACATGACTCTCCCTCAACAAACTTCAATAACTTTGCAATTGTACCGCAGGAAAACAGCATCGAAGCCGACAGTCACAACCTCATTGATTTTGCGCTGCTGTAAGAATAGCGGCATACACAACTTCACGATCAAGCGAGAAGACCTTGGAAAGTTTACGCGCGAGCGTGGATTTACGCTCATGCGCCAAAAGTCCTTCTCGTATGGCGTCTTCCAGCGTAGTGCCGGTCAGCTGAGCGCCGTCTGAAGGCGAGGCGACCGAAGCACGCTTTCTGTCGATTGCGGCGCGCTCCTCATCGGTGGGAGGCGCGATTATGAGTACGCACTCGCCCTTGAGGCTCTCGCGCGCAGCGATAATCGCAGCCAATGCCACGGCCGTATCGCGTACCACTTCTTCATGCAGTTTGGTCAGCTCCCGTACAAGCGCCACCCGACGCGAAGGCATGACCTCGGCAATGCGGGCAAGCGTCGCGGCAACTCGGCGCGGAGACTCGTATATGACCAGCGCGCCCGGGATTGCCGCAAGCCAGGTAAGGCGCTCCGTCTGGGCTCCATGCTTGCGCGGCAAAAATCCTTCAAAAAAGAAATGGTCACAGGCGAGGCCCGATGCCACAAGCGCGCAGGTCACCGCCGAAGGCCCCGGGATCACTTCTGTGGTAAAGCCGGCGTCAAGCGCAGCGTCAACCAAACGCTGGCCCGGGTCGGAAATTCCTGGCATACCAGCGTCAGAAACAAAGGCAACGCGCTGCCCCTGCGCAAGGCGTTCAAGCACGGAATCGACCTGAGACGCGATAATATGTTCGTCACAGCGCTGCAAAGACGCGCGCACGCCAAACGCCGAAAGAAGCTTTGCGGTCACACGTGTATCTTCACACAGCACAACGTCTGCCGCGGTAAGCGTATCAATGACGCGCGGCGAAGCGTCTGCAAGGTTACCAATAGGAGTACCTACAACAGAAAGTATGCCCGGTGATGCCTGTATTCCCATCAGCCAAGCATTCCTCTCTCAAAGGAGGCAAGCGCCACACGCGCGTCCCATCCCGCCAGAAGCGCACTTGTTTTCCATGTCTGGAAAAACCATGCCGGACATGCACGATACGCCGCAAGCTGTCCTGCGGTATAAATCCGCTCAAGAGCGATGCGACCTTCGGCGGTCATCGCGCCTTCAATCGCAGGCAACGATGAGGACCACTTTCCTACCATGACGGGAAGATCCCCCGCCGATGCCTGCTCGATATATGCGGATTTTGCGTCAATCAGCCGCTGGACGCCGTAGGGGCCCGAACAATCCGCCGCATTAGGCGTCTTGTCCAGATGACAATCAAGCCATACCCCTTGGTATGCTTGTTGACTCATAAAACGCCGCCACCCGGATGGCCAACCGCCGTCAGGAAGTACGACCACAGGATCCTCACCGGCAGCGGCACGCACTTCTTCATATGCCTGCCGGTAATAGTTGCGCAGTGAATGACTGGGTATGCCTTCAATAACCCGCAGGCCTCTGCGAACGCGTGGCCGCACCTCATCGGCGACTTCAATTCCAAAGAACCCCGCGCGATGCGCGTAGCGCTTTGCAAGCTCTCCCAGCACCTCCAGCGATTTCGCGCGTGAAATACGCGTGCGCGGAGAGCCTCCGGGAGCCGCGTCCTCACCGTCAGGAAGCCCCGGATTGATAGCCAGCACAAACAGTACGTTAATTCCGATTTCTTCAGCCCACTCAAGCGCTTTGTCAACAGAGTCGATACAGGGCACATACGGCACATCAGCCGACAGGCCTTCTCCAAAGACATACCACGGAACAGGCAGGCGAACCGCGTTAAAGCCACGCGCGGCAATCTTGGTGAAATCATCCGGCTTCATAAAGGTATCGCGATGAGCGCGTACCAACTCTGCGTACTTCTCGCCGCCCAGAACTTGAGCCAAAGACGCCTCATCGACAGATGACGTGCGGGCAAAGGGCTCGGGAGTCACCCACGGTTCAAGGGTGAGCCAACCGGTAAGGTTTACCCCTTTGAGAGACGTGACGACAGGCATCTCTGCTCCCTTCTGTACCACGCGACATTTGCTTCTTACCGCAAGTATACCCACCGCGCGCATGCCTTGTCGGCGCGGCGAAGCCAAACCGGCGAACAGTCAAACTGACGTTTATGCAGCGTAAATAGCACAGTTGAGCGGTGTTTCGTATACTTCCACGCGCGAAACGGACATTCCCTGGGAGGCAAGCCGGTCAAAGAAGTACTTCGCGAGGTTTTCCGCTGTCGTACGAAACGGAAGCATAGACAGGGAAAATCCCTCTTCTCGGAGGCACTCAACGGTCTTCTCCATCAGCGAGCCCTCCTCCACCAAAAAGGTATGATCAAGCTCAGCGGTAAGCTCTCGCAAACCCTTTTTGAAGACGCCAAAGTCTACAACCATGTCTTTGTTTGTGCCTTCATGCTGAAGCTCGTCTTGCGAAAGATATGCCACCACGCGCCAGCGGTGGCCGTGCAGGTTCTCGCATTTGCCGTAGTAGTCGGTAAGAAAATGCGCGGCGTCAAAGGAACTCTCGGTCTTCAGACTATACATTGCTGTCGTTCTCACCTTCCGCTTTACGAAGATTGCGGTCACCGCGGTGATGGCGGCGGCGAGAAGTACCGTTTTGCTGCTCTTCTGATGGCGAGCTCTCCTGCGCTACATGTTGACGGCGCGGACGGCGGACGCGCTTCTCCTGGCTCTCGCTTTGTACGGACTGCTGCCGCATACCGCCGCGGTCTCCCGGACGGCGTGTCCGCTTGACGCGACGGGTACCTTCCTCTTGAGGCACTTCTTCAACAACAGCTTCCTTTTTGAAGCGCTTTCCCGCAGGCCGCTGTTTTTCTCGCCTGTCTGCCTTGGGCTTTTGGGTGTCAGCCGTATGAACGGTACGCGAAAAATCATCCTGGAGCGTCTCATTGTCTTCTGTCTGATGACGGCGACGGCGGCGCGGCGTTACCGTTGCTGAAGGCGCCTCTGCCGCGTCGTCTTGAGCGCGCTCAGAAACGCGGGAAGCACGCATGCGGCGTGTGCGCGGCGTTTTGACAAAGAGATCCGGGTTTACCTCCGGCTCTTCGTTCTCAATAAGACCATTCTCACGGTCAAGCTCGGCAAGCGCCATCTGGACATCAGGAGAGTCAAGCCTCTCAAGTACTTCGCGCGTTACGGAATCCGGACGGCAGGCGCAGTTAAACTCCTCCGACTTTTTCCGCGCGGCGTCGGACGCGGTCATATCACACAGAGGAATGCGGACGATTTTGCCGTTTTCCAGACGAATGGAGACCTCTTCTTTTGGCGTATTGTACTCGACGATTTTGCCGGTGCCCAAAGGCGTCTCAATAACGGCGTTACGCTTAGGCGCGCGGCCCTTGAAGTCCTTGTAGGCCTCAAATTCATAGCGGAGGCAGCACATCAGACGTCCGCACGCGCCCGATATCTTGGTGGAGTTGAGCGGCAAGTCCTGCTCTTTTGCCATACGGATGGACACGGGCTCAAACGAAAGGCCAAACCGCCTGCAGCACAGCTCCTGTCCGCAGTGACCGTAGCCGCCGATAACAGCGGCAACCTCACGCACGCCAATCTGTCGCATATCAATACGTTGATGAAGCTCATGAGAAAGATCTCTGACCAGCTGGCGAAAGTCAACACGCTCGTCAGCCGAGAAGTAACACACGACCTTCTCGCCATCAAAGAGGTACTCAACGCCGACAGGCTTCATCTCAAGATTTTCCTCGGCGGCAAAGCGGCGAAAAACAGGAAGAGCGTCGTCGCTCAGCTGCGCGAGCCTTTCGGCGCGGTCGAGGTCTTCCGGCGTTGCTACGCGAAGCACGCATTTAAGCTCCGCTTCGCCAATCCTGTCGGTCAGCTCATCTGCCGTAACTTCGCGAGCATCGGCTATGGCAAGGCCAATCTCCTGCCCGCGCTCAGTCTGGCAGATAACGTGATCTCCCTCCTGCGCGCCTGAGCCTGACCAGTCGAACCAAAGTTCGCGGGCGGCATATGAAAATTTCACCGGGACAACGGTGGGCATGTAAGTGCCTCCTTGATAGCAAGCAGCATCGTCTCCATAACGAGCTGAGGAGTTACGTTATGCTCGAGGTTATCGGAAGCCGCCTGCACTGCCGCAAGCGACCTGAGTACCCCGCGCGTAGTTGTTCGTGAGGCGAGGCGGTCGACCACATCGGCGACATCCTCGTTCACGATTGGTTCAGTTATATTCTCGCAGCGGACAAGAACGTCTCGCAAAAGCGATTCCGCCGCCGCAAGAGCTTCCATCATACCTGAACGCTCGCGAGTAGTAAGCTCTCGCTTATTAGCCTTCTCAACTTCTTTAAGAGTTTTGTTCTCCAGAAAGTCCTTATGAGCCTCAAGCGCCTCTTCCTGAGCGCGCTGAAGAGCGCCTAACGGGATTTTTACCGCCGCGACAATTTCTTTGGCGTTTCCAAGGACGTCCCACGAATCGTTGCGAACGGTATCACCTACAGCTTCCACTACAAGACGGCGCACGTCTTCGCGCGACGGTGAGGCGAGAAAATCGAGGGCTCGTGAGGGAGCATGCGTCACGGACAGCGCTATGCGAGCCTCAGTGCGGCTCGCCGCCGTAGCGCGCAGCACCGCCGCAAGCGCATCCTTATCGGAAACAACACGGAAGGGCACTACCTGGCAACGCGAAACAATGGTTGGCAGCACTGTTGAGGTACTGCGGGCACAGAGAATAAACACGGCGTCACGCGGCGGTTCTTCGATGGTTTTGAGAAGCGCGTTGGCCGCCTCTGTGCGAAGAAGATCAGCGCGATCCAGGATGTAAACTTTGCTTTGAGCCTTAACGGGTGCGAGGTTGGCGTCAGCGATAAGCTCTCTGACCTGCCCTATGAGATATCCCGTGACGCTTTCCGGCTTATACCAGTGCACGTCAGGATGGGTATGGCGAGAAACGCGAATGCAGTCTTCGCAGGTATTGTCTCCCCCATGCGGGCATACGATACCCTTCGCGACAGCCTCAGCGGCAGCAATCTTGCCGGATCCCGGCGCCCCAACGAAGAGATAGGCATGAGAAAGGCGCTTTTGCGCAAAGGCGCGCTGCAAAAACTCTCGCACGCGCGGTTGTTCCTGAAGGGTTGCCAGCGCGGGCATGGCCTCGGCCGTTGCAGCCTCAAAGGACATGAGCAGCCTCCTGAGACAGTTCGGGAATCAAATCGCTGAGCGCGGCAATAACGCGCGCATGAACCGTTGCGATGTCGGCGGCGGCGTCAATCAGCCGCACGCGATGAGGTTCCTCATTGGCAAGTCTGAGATACGCCTCTCGAACGCGCGTCTGTAAGGACACCCCTTCCGCTTCAAGGCGATCGGCTCCACCTTTGGTAGCGCGCTTGAGCGCCGAGGCGGGATCCAAATCAAAAACGAGCGTCCGACTTGGCGTTACACCGCAGCTTCCAAGCGTGTTGGCAAGATGCACGCTCTTCTCGTCAAGGCCACGCCCGCCCGCCTGATACGCGTAGGTGGAATCGAAGAACCTATCACAAAGGACAATGGCTCCCCTGGCAAGGGCCGGCTCAATAACTTGGCGCACAAGTTGCGCACGGGATGCCTCGTAGAGGAAGAGCTCGCACTCATCGGCCATCTCGGCATTGGACGGATCAAGCAGAAGCGAACGAATCTTTTCTGAAATCCTCGTGCCGCCGGGTTCGCGGAGGCGCACGAGCTCATACCCCGTCGCGGCAAGCGCGTTGGCGAGAAGGTCGGCTTGAGTCGACTTGCCGGAGCCGTCCGCGCCCTCAAGCGTTATGAAAAGACCGTTTTGCAATCGCACGCCGCTTCCCCTTTCTGCATTTCGTGCCTGCGGCCGCACTTCTCACAATTGTGCTAAAACCGTGATGATGAGAAGATTTTGAGCTTTTCTATCATACCTGCTTCATTTGGGGTATCAATGGAGAAGAGCGGACGTTGGAGAGGGACGTCCGTTCAACGTTTCTAACCCGTCTTTCCGCCGCGAGCAGACTCGCCGCCGGTTTTTTTGCGAGAAGTACGTTTTGCTCCGGACTTGCGTCCGCGTGCGGAAGCTTTTTTCTCCTTGCTGGGGCAATCATAGTTGGGACAGAGTTTCCAAGGTCCTCTCTGCGTATTGACAATAACCATAGGCGCGCCGCAATCAGGACACGTCTCATCCGTACGCTCAAGCTTGCCACGCGCCGGCAGCGGATAGCTGGTGCCGCACTCCTCATAGTTGGTACAGCGGATAAAACGCTTACCCGTGCGCTCGGACTTATGCGCCACCAAATCCCCCTGTTTGCCCAATGCCTTACAGACGGGACATTCTCCTACCAGAAGATCGGGTTCCGCGTTTGTGGGACATGCCGGATTAACGCACATTTCGTACGCGCGCTGACGGAATGGTTGTACCTTAATGCGCGGAGCGCCACACTCAGGACACACCCCCGCGTCTCCCTCAAGGGGCTCAATGCGCCCTTGCGGCAGCGGATAGGTAACCTCGCATTCAGGCCAACCCATGCAGCCGACAAAACTGCCCCGGGTCTTGGCTGAAGTTTTAACCACCAGGTCCTTTCCACACTGAGGACATACGCCAATTTTCGCGTCCGCCGTCACAGCGTCCGCGATGGCTTCGGAAAGGTCATCCTTATGGTCAATCAGCGCGTCGATCATATCAGCTAAAAGCGCTCGGGAGTGAGTTACTACGCCGTCGCGCGTATCCTTGCCTTCGGAGACCTTTGTCATGTCTTCTTCCAGCTCAGCCGTCATATCTGGCGTGGTGATACGCGGCGCGAACCGCATAAGAGCGTCAATGATCGCTATGCCAAGCTGACTCGGCTCAACGGGATCGTTTTTGAGATATTTACGCTGGTACAGCGTATCAATAATTGAAGCGCGCGTCGCCTTGGTGCCGAGGCCGCGCCTTTCCATCTCTTGAATGAGCCTGCCTTGGCTGTAGCGAGCGGGCGGTTCAGTCTGCTTCGCGTCAAGAGCAAGATTTGTTACCTCAACAGTCTCACCTTGAGCCAATTCAGGAAGCTGATCGTCCTTTTTAAGTCCAAAGGGATATATCGCGCGAAAGCCCTTCTCGGCAAGGACCGTTCCATTTGCCACAAACGGCTGACCGGCAATATCAAGCGTGACCTTAGTGCCCGCAATGGTAGCAGGTCCCATCAGCGTCGCCAGAAAGCGGCGGGCAATGAGGTTGTATAGTTTCCATGCGGCAGGCTGCAGTTTGTTTGGATCGGCCGCGGCCGTCGGATAGATGGGCGGATGGTCCGTGGATTCCTGCTTGCCACGGGTGGCGTGAAGCGTTCCTTGAGCGAGAAGTGTTTTGCACACCCCGGCATACTGAGGCACCGCCGAAAGCGCGCGGACACAGCCTCGCAAATCGAGCGAGGCCGGATAGACCGTGTTATCAACACGCGGATACGAAATCAGGCCGTCCATATACAGTGATTCCGCAAGGCGCATAGTCCGCGCGGGTGAAAGACCTTCGGACGCCGCCGCGGCCTGCAAGGACGTTGTATTGAACGGCGCCGGAGGCTGCTGCTTGCGAGACTTTGACTCAACGCGCACCACAGTGGCCGAACGCTGTCCATCCACTGCGTCAAAAGCAGCCGCTGCCTCTTCTTTGTTCCAAAAGCGTAACGTGGCGTGAGTAATTTTGAAGCTCTCGTCCTTGTCGCCATCGGAAGGGTGCGCCTCGCCAGAAATGACCCAGTAGTCTTCCGGCTTAAAAGCAAGACGCTCACGCTCGCGCTCAACAACCAACGCTAATGTTGGTGTCTGCACGCGACCGGCAGAGCGCGTATTGCCCAGGCCTCCGAAACGAGCACATGTCAGATAGCGCGTCAGCACAGCGCCCCAGATAAGATCGATAAACTGACGGGATTCACCTGCGGCGGCAAGGTCGTAGTCAAGGTCAACGAGGTTGTCGAAGGCGGTATCAATTTCATATTTGGTAAACGCTGAGTACCTCGCGCGAGATATGGGCACATCCGGATTGACGGAAAGCACCTGCGCGAGGGCGTCGGAGCCAATAAGCTCTCCCTCGCGGTCAAAGTCCGTAGCGATAATAACGGCGTCTGATTTTTTCGCCAGATTTTTCAGGGCGCGGATAATCTCTTTTTCCGCCGGCTGCTTTTCCACCGGAGCCCAAATAAGATATGGAAGGCTTGGAATCTTCCAGCCTTTGAGGTCGATGCCGTTCTTAAGATAGGGCTTGCGCTTTTCCTTATACGGAGGGCGAGCCAGGCCGTCAGGCACGTCAACAGGAATGTGCGCGCCCTTATCGGTTGCGCCATACCAACCCTCGTCTTTGTCAAAAAGGAGCTGCGCGGGAAAATCGGGTTGCAAAATGTGGCCGCGCAAACCGATGGCTACATACTCCTCTCCACCTTTTCTGAAACGGTAAACGGGAGTGTTGTAGATCTTATCAGCCTCGGGTTTGCCAGATTCAGACAGAAGACGGGCGATTTGCTGGGCCGCGTCGTTTTTCTCGGTAACTATTACAATCAAGGAAATGCCTTTCTCAACGCCTTGTCATACATCTTGGCAGATTGGCTCCATCAAAGCAGCCCATAGGCGTCTGATTAGTCACGATTCGCATATTCTTCACGCGTCCACTTTAAGGCCGCTTTGCCGTCTCGCGCAATGATGACAGAACGCGCCACACCAAGCGCTACCTCATACAGCAAAATGAGAGCCGCAAACATAAGCGCCATGGTAACAGGCGAGGCGTCAGGCGTCACAACCGCCGACAGGACAAGAAGTCCCACATATACATAGCGCCACTGTTCGCGAAGTGTTTTGTACGGCACAAGGTGAAGGATAGCGAGGTAGAAAATGACCAGCGGCAGCTGAAACGCAATGCCAAATCCAATCTCAAACATGATGATAATGCTGAGATAGTCCTCCGCCTCGTTGAGCGTAGAGGCAAATTCGGTGGATTGCTGAATGAGCCAGCCAAAAGCGGTGTTGAGGATAATGAAATAGCAGAAAATCATGCCGAAGAAGAACAAAAATACCATGGCAGCAACGGTAGGAACCACCCAGCGCCTTTCCTTCTCGTTAAGAGCCGGAAGGAAAAACGCCATAACTTCCCAGATAATAATGGGCGTACAGATAATAAACGCGAAGAAAAACGCTACTTTGAAACGAATCGAGAAGCCACCCAAGACCGAAAGGACAGTCAGCGTTCCGCCCGTTAAAAATTCGCGGATAGGATTGGTGAGAACCTCAATCAACGCGGGCGTCGCGAAATACACCACAATAGCGGTCACAAATACAGACACCACCACAATAGTCAAGCGACGGCGGAGTTCGCCAAGGTGGTCCATCAAAGGCATGCGAGCCGGAGTAATAGGCATACTGATCGAAGACAGGATTACTCCTGATCTTCACCCTCCTCCCCAGATGTAGCGGATTTGGCGGAAGCGTTTGCGTCCGCGGGCGCCTCTGACGTGTCTTCTGAGGCGGGACGGGCTTTCTTTTTGGCGTCGTTTTGCGCACGAGAAGAACGTCTATCTCCCAAATTGTAGAGATCGCGCGCGGTGTTTTCCTTTTTTGCAGGCTCAGACGAGGCTTCAGAAGCCGCTTTAGGTTTCGCTTCAGGTGCCACTTCGGGCACCGCTTCAGAGCGCGATTCGGTATCCGGCTCCGCGGCGGGGACATTGTCGGGTGCAACGTCCGCTGCGGGAGCTTGCGTCGCTTCTGCTCCCTGGCTCTTCTCGGCAGCTTCACGCTCCGCCTTAAGGCGGGCACGACGCTCAGCAAACGTTTCTTGCTTTGGCGCGTCTGAATCAAGATCAGAATCATCGGACGCGGCGGAACGGAGTTTTTCGGAACGCTTTGGTTTTTCGTTCAAAGCGTCAGCCGCCGGATCCAAAAGATCGGATTGGACTACTTTATTGAACCCTTCCTGGGCATTTCTGAACTGGCGCAGCGCTCGTCCAAGCGTGCGACCCATGCCAGGCAGTTTGTCAGGCCCGAAAACTAAAAACGAAAAGAGCAAGATTAAAACGAGCTCTGTCTCACCAATACCAAACACGTCTTTAACCCTTTCGGATCATCGTCTTTCATCGTCAGCGCAAACATGCAAATCTTCCGAAACCCCAAGAAGATCAAACACACGCGCCACATTTTTTTGAGGATGAGCAACTGTAAAGGTTGCCCCAGTCTCGTGGGCACGATGCGCGGCTCCCACTAAAACACCAATACCCGTTGAGTCAATATACGAAACATCCGTAAAGTCTATCTCAACTTTCGCGGATCTGTCGGCCAGCGCGCTTTCAAGCGCCGTGCGGAGTTCAGCGGCATTTGAGACGTCAACTTCTCCCGCAACCTGAATGAGCATATGTTCCGCTTCCTGCGTAGTTGTAATATCGAGAGCCATTGTTCCCCCTTCTGTGGCGATATCCTCAAAGATTCTTCGAGAACATATTTTTCGAGAACATATAAGAGTTGTAGTGTACCCCTTAGTGTTATCCTTACTTGGCGTCGAGCAGCTTTTGCGCTATGGGGCGGACGTTTTGCGATCCGTCAGCATCGGCCTCAACCGCCTTTTGAAGCGCGGCGTCAGCATCGTCCGCATTTCCCATCTTCAGATAAATCATGCCAAGGTTAAGCCATGCCAGCGCGCAGTCGGGAGACTTTCCGGTCAGCGCCTTGAGAGCTTCAACGGCGCCGTTCTCATCGCCAGACTGAAATTGTGCGATGGCGCGATCTGCACGGACTTCATCTGAATCGCTTTTTGCAAGATAGGTATCATACTCGCTGAGCGACTTGGTAATATACTCATCAGCCTGCTGCTTTACGGTATCGTCTGAGGCAATCTTGCGGAGCTCAACTCCCCAATTCAAATGCGTTTGCGCAAGCTTCAGCACTGCCGCAAGATTGTCGGGGTTATCGGTAATCTCATCGCTGAGCTCCTGAGCCTGAGCGGAATACTTCGCATTGACCGCGTCCGGCGTAGACGCCTCTTGTCCAGATTTAGACGAGCTTGTCTTGGTCACGGTTGTCTGAGAATTGCTCCTGCCAAAAATCATCGCCAGTGAGGGAATCATCATTGAAAGGGCGATAAAGAGAGAGAATATACCGACCGCAATCTTTTTTCCCATCGACATGCGGCACGAACCACCGCCGTCGCGTTTTGCCTTTTCGTTCGCGCTATCTTTCGCAGCTTGAATTTCATCGGCCTCCGTACGGGCTTTGGAGCTGCGCGTATTTCTCGTATGTCCTGATGCCTTTTTTGGCATGAATAACACCTCTCATGGTTTCAAAACACCTCGGGCGAATGACGCCGGCTGTACACTGACTGTTCAGAGTACGACAGATTGCGCATTCGCGAAAGCCCGCAAAACCTCTGTAGAAAATTCTACAGAACTCAACGGTCTCCAAAAGCGTACTGTCCCCTGTCAACTTTCGCCAATCGCGCGGCCACCTGCTTGACCGCGATGACAAATACGTCAAGCGCTTGGGAAAGCTCCTTCAGGCTGGGATAACTTGGGGCAATACGAATATTGGAGTCAAAAGGATCGTTGCCTGACGGCCAGGTAGCTCCTGCAGACGTCAGCTTCACGCCCATCTCACGCGTCCGGGACACAATAGCGCGAGCAGAGCCGACAGGCCCGTTAAACGATACAAAATAGCCACCCTTTGGATGCGACCATGCAGCCACGGCGAGCTTACCCAAACCGTCCGTCAGCTTACGTTCTACCAGCTCAAAGCGAGGGCGTAAAAGTTCCGCATGACGCTCCATATGCGCCTCAAGGCCCGCCCTGTCCTTGAGAAAGCGCACATGCGCAAGCTGCAACAGCTTTTCCGGCGACACGCGCCGCACCGAGAAGGACGCGCGTATCTCCTGAATGTCCTTCTCGGAAGCACACACCCAAGCCATACCCGACGATGGGAACGTCACTTTAGCGGTGGAGGCGAACTCAATGACAAGATCATCTCTGCCCGCCTGAGCAAGGGCGTCAAAGATATTCATCAAGGACGCGCAGGTCTCGCCGGGCCGCGCAAATGTATGATACGCGTACGCGTTGTCCCACATAACGCGAAAGTCCGGCGCCGCAGGGCGAAGCGAGGCAAAGGCGCGCACAACCTCATCGGAGTAACTGACGCCCGAAGGGTTCGCAAAGCGCGGCACGCACCACATGCCTTTAACGGTAGAATCGCCCTCCACAAGCATGCGCACGTACTTCATATCGGGGCCGTGCTCAGTCATGGGCACCGGAACGTTTTCGAAGCCATAATACTCGGTAATACGAAAATGACGGTCATATCCCGGAACCGGACAAAGGAACTTGAGCTTCTCGCCGGGATGCGCAGCTGCAAGCTCAGACGCCTGCTGCGCCCATGGCTTTTGGCCGGCAATACCGTGCGTATATGCCATATCAAGCACGTCGTGCATAAGATTCAGGCTTGAAGAACCGGCAACAATGACCTGCGCGGGGTCAACGTCCAGCAGCTCAGCCGCAAGCGTGCGGGCAGACGGCAGGCCATCGGGGTCTCCGTAATTGTCCGCAAACGAAGCTCCATCCGTAAGGTCAGACGCAGAAGTTAGCAAATCGAGCAAGGGACGTGACAGCGCCGTCTGCTCAGGACTCGGCTTGCCGCGCGCCATATCAAGCGCCAGATGCTTCTCTGAAACCTCCTGCGCTTCTTTTCCGATTGCCTCAAGCGCCGCGTTGAGTTCGGCATCACTCATCAGCTGATAGGCGTTCGCTTGCTGCGGAAGCATGTGCTGAAAAAGTTCTTGATCTAGCTTGACTGGCATAGTATCCCCCTTTGAACCATATACAGAAGTATAGAGGGGAGATAGGACAACAATCAGCTCAGTCTCAAAAAGCTGGTAGACTGTCACGCAAGGATTGTGATTGGAGGAGCTATGGCTAAACCGGGTGTTCGCGCGGACGCGTATGGCGATCTGCAGCGATTGGTCGATAACGTGTACAAACGCTCTCCTTCAGGCTTCGTTTCAAACATCGATGTCTTAGTTCGGGCGGAAATTGACGACCTTAACGCTGACCTTCTCGAAGTCATTAACCTTATCCCATCAGGCAGATACAAGCGCGCTACGCTCTGCGACCAGATAAACTCCATTGTGACCGCTCACGGCTGGGGCTACACATACGGCACCGTAGAATAAGCTTACTTTTTTGACGACTTGCTTTTCTCGCCTAAAGTCTTATGTACATGAACGGCGTCAACAATGCGAATAAAGACAATTCCCAACAGGCCAGCAACGAACGATCCGGCGAGAATGGCGCATTTGGCGGCGAGGATATCCTGAGGATTGTTGAACGCAAGACCGGAGATAAGAATCGACATGGTAAAGCCAAGGCCACCCATAAGACCAACGGCTATGACCTGCGTCCAGCTCACGCGCTTCGGAAGCTTGCAGACGCCAAGCTTAACTAGAACCAGCGTGGTAAGAATGATGCCTGCGGGCTTGCCAAAGATAGCGCCGAAAAACGTACCATAGGCTACGGGATTAGCGATGATGGCGCCGAAATCAGAACCCATAAGCGTCACCTGAGCATTTGCGAAGGCAAACAATGGCAGGATAAGAAAGTTGACCGGCACAGAAATATAGCGCTCAACTCGCTGCAGAGGCGGCGTCACATGATGCATGACCTGCTCGACACGAAGAGCCCCGCGCGTAAAGTCATGCTGACCCAAAATGTGATGCTCATCGTCATAGTTGGCGTTAAGGTCGCGGGCACGGCTTTCAAGCCAGCCGCCCAGATTATTCAGCCGAACGTCAGAGCGGCTTGGCAGGAAAAACGCCAGAATAACGCCAGCAAGTGTCGCGTGGATACCTGAGTGATACATACAGACCCAAAGAACCAGTCCGGCAACGAGATACGGCGCCGATGTGTACAGCTTCATGCGGCTCATGCCCCATAGAATCAATATGACTCCAAGCGCCGCCGCGCACCACGCGATACTGGGTGTCTGACCGTAAAACAAAGCGATAACCACAATAGCAAGGATGTCGTCGGCAATGGCCAAGGTCTGAAAAAATACCTTAGTTTGAGAAGAAATGCGATTTCCAAGCAAACTCATAACGCCAAGGGCAAAGGCGATGTCGGTAGCAATGGGCGTAGCCCATCCGTGCATGGCTCCGCCATAGTTGCAAAGCAGGTACACGCAGGCGGGAACTACCACGCCGCCGGCGGCCGCCAGCATCGGAAGCATCGCCTGACGAGGGCGGCGAAGTTGTCCTACCGTAACTTCATACTTGAGCTCGATACCAACAAGCAGGAAAAAGATGGCCATCAAGAAATCATTGACAAACGTTTCAAACGACATATGAGCCGCAAATACGCCTACCTGAACAGAGAGCTCCGACTCAAAGAACTTCTCGACAGCCTCATGAGCGGGTGAGTTGGCTACCACAAGCGCAACGAGCGCAGCCATAACCATGACAGCCGCGGCAATCGTTCCATTTGACGTGAATTTACGCACCTCCGTGCGGTATTCGATTCTTTTAACAACAGCCGGCTCGCCGTAAATACTTGACATGTCCAACCTATCTGGCCTGGGAAATGTAAAAACGCTCGGCATTCAGTTTACCATGCGTTTACGGATACCCGCCGTTTTCCTCTTTTTGTACCGGGACATATTGGGTAGAGTTGTCATAAGATATATCGGTGTTTTACCGTTATATTGAGTTGCATCAACATCTTACGGTTTCATTTTTTATGAAACTTTCATAGTTGACGGGTTGGAGCGATCTATGGCCGAGAAAAGAATTGCCGTTCTTACCGATTCGGGCACCAATACGCCGGCGGAGTTTATAGCCGCGCACGACATCCGCGTAGCTCCCCTCCGTATCAATTATTCTGACGGCAGCTCCTATGAGTCAATGGTCGACATTACCCCAGAACAGCTGGCCGCCCGCTTTGATGAAGAAATCCCCAGCACTTCCCTGCCCTCGCCGGAAACGATTCGCTCACTTTTTGAAGATGCCAAGGCCGCAGGCTACGACGCCGCGATTTTCGTGTGCATCTCTTCAGGACTCTCGGCAACATGCGATACTGTCCGCATGATTGCTGATGACATCTCAGACTTTCCTATTACGGTCGTTGATACTAAAAACATCGGCGTCGCGGCCGGATTGATTGTCATTGAAGCGGTTCGACTGATAGAGGCGGGCGTCCCTTACGAGCAAATCGGCGAAAAACTTGAAGAAGCTTCCCGAAAGACGCATGTATTCTTTTCTGTTCCGGCCCTAGACTTCCTGCACAAAGGAGGACGCATCAGCGAAGCGGTCTATCGCATCGGATCCGTACTTAACATTAAGCCCGTTCTTACATGCGAGCCAAATGGCAAATACGGCATTGCCAAACGCACCCGTGGCTGGGAAAAATCCCTCAAGGGCGAAGTTGCGCTCGTAGCAGATGAGGCCAGAAAGCACGCGCAGGTACACCTGGCCATTTCATGTTCAGCGCCCAGCCTCATGTACGCTGAAATGAAAGAACGCTTGCGGCAAGAAATTCCCAATATCATCGACTTCATAACCGCCGACATAGGACCGGATCTCTTGGTTCACACCGGCCCCGGCCTCGTGGGCATTGGCGTACAAGGCGTTGACTAGCAGATCATTTGACTGACAGGCACTTGTATCCACGGGTAGAACGTCGCTCCATAGAACGTTATCTATAGCTAGTACTTTGTGATGTCGAGCTTTCCGTCATTGTACTCAGCTAAATACACTTCGGCAGGCGACAGAATACCTTGACGCTTGAGTTCGTTTTCAAGCCAGTCCTCCGCTAAATCCAACGCGTCAAGAATATTCTCCTGTACCTGTCCGTCAGTAATAAGCGGAAAACGTGGGCTTTGCTCACCATGCTGCACAATAATAAGCTGACCGTTCTGCTCAAGAATAGCGCGCTTGACATCGGAGGTGTAGTTTACTCCAGCTTGACGCAGTTTAAGCGAGATGTCATAGGCGGTCAGACCCGCCTTGCGGCAATTTTCCACCAACAGATTGCCTCTGTCGATAACAATGATGGGCTTACCGTCAATAACATGCTTCACCAGCATGTTATTGGTGCGCAGCCAGCGAAGCGTCATCACAAGGATAAGCCAGATGAGAAGTACCAGCGTATACTGCAAAATAGTAATAGAGCTGTTATAAATCATGCCGCCGACAATACCGCCGAGAACAAAGTTCTGAACCTGATCAATGGCGGCTGTAGGGGCAAGATTCCCCTTGCCACTTACATTGATGGCAAGCACAAGTGAAAATAAGCCGATGATGAGCTTAATGGCAACTTCCAGATAAAAGTTCATGCAACTACTCCTCAACGTGGCGAATATCGGTGCCTACTAAATCAACGCGTTCAAGCACATAGCCCCTCTCGCCATTCTTCAAGATGCGATAATATTTGCCGTCTACCTCTATATATGACTGATCACCCTTCTCATCAAGGGCCACATAGACCTTGCCGGTATCAACGTTCATAGTACGGGCGATACTCTCCTGCGACGATACAACCGCTGAATAGTGTTTGTTCACCCGATCGACTTCCATAACGCGATCGAGTTGCAGTAGACCCAGAAAAATCAGCGAAAAGAGGGCGATAAGGGCGAGCTCTCGATACTTTGAATTTTGACGGTCCCGAAAATAATGTACGAGCGCAAACACCAGCAGAAGCGCAACAAGCGCAAAAAGAATCGCCTGAGTCCAATCAAGCGTACTTGCTCGATGAACCAGATAATCATGGGAGTAGAACTCCATATTCCCCGCTTTCTTACAACGCTCTCCTCAGCACAAGAATTCAACATGATGATAGGTTGTCGGAAAGTCGGAAAGCCGGAACGCAAAAAGGCGAGTGGCTATACGACCACCATCAACAACAATAACAACACGACAGACAATTAAACGCTAAAACGCTACCCGATAAACGCTCTTGCCTCCCAGGAAAGTTTCCTCAAGGGTGAGATCCTTACCTAAAATAATAAAGTCCGCATCATATCCCGGACGGATATATCCGCAAACGTCATCAATACCACAAGAGCAAGCGGGCTGTTCGGAAGCCATGCGAATGGCTTCTTCCGCCGTTACGATGCCCCAGTCATATACATTTTTAAGCCCTTGGAAAAGCCGGAGAATAGAGCCGGCAAGACTATGCGAGGCGTCTGTCAGACGAGCCGTGCCATCTTTTACGATAACAGGAAAATCACCCAAGGTATAATCGCCGTCAGGCATGCCTCCCGCACGCATACAGTCGGTAATGAGCACAGTGTGATCAGCGCCCTTGGCATTGATCAAAGCTCGAACCGCCACAGGAGTGACATGATGACCATCGCATATGACCTCAGCATACGTATCGTGCGTCGTCATAGCGGCACCGACCATGCCGGGTTCGCGATGGTGCAGGCCTCTCATGCCGTTATAAGTATGAACGAAAATGTCAGCACCCGCGTTCACACAAGCAAGCGCCTGATCATAGGTCGCGTCAGAATGGCCCAGCGCCACATGAATACCGCGGTCAGCCATCTCTTCACAGAACTCCGGCGCGCCCTCACGCTCGGGAGCAATAGCAATCTTTGAAATCCACCCGCGAGCACGCTCTTGCCATTCATCAAAAATATCGGCATCGGGATCAAGGAAATACGCGGGGTTTTGAGCGCCCTTGTACTTCTCGGTAAAAAACGGCCCCTCCAAAAAGATACCTTGGATGCGAGCGGCGTCAATGCCATTGGCGTCGATACCGTCTACAGCATCGGCAACGGATTCGCAAGCGTTTCCGGTCTGCTCGATGGACGCGGTAAGCGTCGTAGGCAGCCATGAAGTAACGCCGTTGGAAAGCAGTCCCTTGGCAATCTCAATAACGCCATCAGGATCACAATCCATCACGTCGTGGTCAAGGTAGCCGTGAATATGCGTGTCAACCAGTCCGGGAGCCACCCAGCTGCCGGTGTAGTCCAAAATTTCGCAGCCGGGTTCCTCGACAGTAAATTGGCCAAAAACGCCATCTTCAACCATAAGATATCCGGGACCGATCGGAGCGCCGGGAAGGAAAAACATATCCGCCTTAAGAGCATACGTACTCATAATCGTCTCCTTTGGACGTTCAGAGGTAGGCTTACACCTCAAACGGATGAATCGTAACCCCTTTGACCACACGGTTCACAGTGCCGGACGGCGAAGGGGTATCAGGAGTATTCCCTACACGAACGGAATTCAACAGGGCAATCGTCTGGGCGACAAGGACAAACGGCAACGCCAGATAGGCCGCGGGCAGACCCTCTGCTCCCATCGGAAGCGTGAAGGACGCGCCAGTAAACGAGCCTGCCCCCTCTTGCTGAATGCCCACGGTAAGCGCGGCAATCCCATCGCCGGAGATCTCATTCAAAATGTCAACGTCATACTGACGCGTATAGGGATCGTTTGCCACAAAAACAAACACGAGCGTTCGGGCGTCTACAAAGGACTTCGGCCCGTGACGGTATCCCATCGAAGAATCAAATGATGTGGCGTCTTTTCCCGCGGCCAGCTCCAGCACCTTGAGCTGCGCTTCGCGTGCAAGACCCATGAAGGGGCCGGACCCCAGATATGTAATACGGTCAAAATCCGTCTTGAGCCAGGCGGCTATCTCATCTTCGCGCGCGATGACGTTACGTCCAAGCGCCGACGCATCAGCCACCCACACCGCCTTCCTCGCAACGTCTGATTGGTCGAATATAAGCGTAGCGAGAAGCGCCATGCAGCTGAAAGATCCTGTCATGGCAAAGCCCTGATCGTTTGCATCCGGAATCAAAAGCGTCAGCGCGTTGGAGTCTCTCTCAGCCTCAACGGCGAGCTTACCCTCAGGCGCGCACGTGATGTTAATGAGTAGCAGCTTCTTTACGAGAGTTTTTGCTATGTTCACAGCCGCAAGGCTCTCTGGGCTGTTGCCGGAACGAGCAAACGACACCAGCACCGTAGGGTCGTCCGCGTCAAGCGAACCGTACGGATCAGAAACGATATCGGTCGTTGCTACCGATGCAAACTCAAACGCGTCAGTATCGCCAAAGCGCCGCAGGTACGGCGTAATGGTATCGCCAACATACTGAGATGTGCCGGCGCCCGTAAAGACAACTCGGGTACGGCGCGCGCCTCCGAGGTCACGGGCAGACGCGAGAAACTCATCGATTTTCTCGCGATTGTTCAAGTAGATATCAAGCGTGCCTTCCCAGAGGTCAGGCTGCTGCTTAATCTCGCTCGTGGTAATTTCCGCACCAAGAGCCTCAAGCTCGGCGGTTGTTGTGTCAAACATCAATATCCCCTTTGTTTAACTGCGGACATGCACCACTTTGTAGTGGAACTGGTCTGCCCGCGCCACGGAGAGCGTAAACTCAACGATTGTATTGTGGTCATTATAGGTAGTGCGCTCCAAGTTAAGCACCGGCGCGCCCTCAGGTATATCCAGCTGCTCCGCATCGCTCTGTTTTGCGATAGAGGCCTTAAACTCCTCCTCCGCATAGCGGATAGCAACGTCATATTCGGTTTCCATAATGTGATAGAGCGAGTTATGCTCCAGATTTTTTCTCGTAAGCGATAAGAACTGCGAAACGGGAACGTAGGTAGTCTCAAGCATCATAGGCACATCATCAGCCAAACGAAGGCGTTTAATGCGGTAGGCCTTATCGCCAAGAGACAAACGCATATGCTGCGCGAGATACTTGTTCGCCTCAACAATCTCAAATTCCAAAATAACCGTTTTCGGGACACGTCCAAGCTCGCGCTGCTGGTCCGTGAAACTGTAGCCGGCGGCAAGGTCAGTCACGCGGCCGGACTGATCCGCCACAAAGGTACCGCGACCGTGCTGCCGATAAATAAGACCAATGCGCTCAAGCTCTCGCAGGGCTAAGCGCACGGTAGTACGGGAAAGGCCATAACGCTCGGAGAGATCGCGCTCTGAGGGAATCATATCATCGGGACCAAGATCATTTTCGATATGTTCGCGCAGCGTGTTAGCCAGCTGGCTGTAAAGGGGTTGTTTTCCTGTAAGTAGGGTCATGAAATCCTTCAATCAGCAACATATGTCCGTAGCTCATACCTCATAGCGGCCACCAAACGGCTGCCCGAGCGCTTCGGACAGCCGTTTGATTGACTTTAGTTTAACCCCAAATGTAGGGCCAGATACCAAAGCCTGAACCGAGAAGAGCGATAACCAAAAGCAGTACAATGCACTTGATGGGAGTCCAGTTTCGCTTAGCCATCAGGAAGTACAGAAGCATGGTCAGCGCCAGCGGAATAAGCTTCGGGCAAACGCCGTCAAGAATCTTCTGCAGATCAATGGTAACGGGACTGGTAACATCTTGAGCAACGGTCACAACATTGGCGCCGTTGCCAATCGGATTGATGCCGGTCATACCATCGTTACCGTCAGCCGTCTTGCCGCCGATGAAGGTCACCTTTGTCGGGTCTTCCTTATACGCCGCATACGAACCCTCGGCAAAAATCTGCTCATCGTACTTACCTGTTGCCAGCTGTTCGTCGGTAAGCGTCGCCTGAGACAGCGCGGTGCTGTGCGTCTCACCGTTAGGAATCTTGTAGCCGAGCTTAGTGCCGCCGTAGCAGACAACCAGGCAGCCGACAACAAAGACGCCCAGGATAGACGCGGCGCGGGTAAACTCTTTGGCGTTCTCCGTCAAGAGCGTGATGGCGTCGGTGCCCATCTTATACGACAGGTTCATCAGCCAGTAGCGAATAGCAAACTGCGCAAGATTGAAGATGATAAGGAACAGGAAGGGCGCGAACACATTGCCGGTAATGGCCATGTTTGAAGTGATGCCAGCTGTAATGGGCACAAGCGTAAACCAGAACAGAGCGTCACCGATGCCGCCGAGCGGTCCCATGGCAGAAACGCGGACGGCGCGGATGGTGGGAATGTCCACCTTGTTCTGCTCAAGGGAGAGCACGATGCCCATGACAAACGTCACGAGGAAGGGGTGGGTGTTGAAGAACTCAAGGTTGTGGCTCATAGACGCGGCCAGGTCGTCCTTGTTGTCTCCGTGGATCTTCTCGAGGCCCGGAAGAATACCGTACAGCCAGCCGGCAGCCTGCATTCTCTCGTAGTTAAATGATGCCTGGAGGAAAAGAGAGCGCCACACCATCTTGTTGAGGGTCTTTTGATCAAGCTGATCAGCAGGCGCGGTATTTTGATAGGTATCAGGAATATTAAATGCCATCTTCAACGTCACCTCCCATAACAGCAGGAGCTGCATGCTTTACCTTGGTCTGAACCTGATAATCCCAGAACGCGATGCCAAAGCCGATAAGGGCCAGCAGCAAGAGCGCGGGACCGGAAAGCTCGGGAATGCTGACGAATACGATTGCGGCCGCAAATCCCATAAGGAAGAATCCCCACAGCTCGCGAGAGGCCATAACTTTCAAAAGGATGGCAAAGCCGACAAAGCGCATCATACCGCCGGCAACGGAGAGTCCGTTCATAAGCCACTTTGGAATGGCTTCGGTCAACTGCTTGCCAAAGGCCGCTCCGCCGAGGAAGAACAGCGTCACGATAACGCCGAAGAAAAGGCCGAGAGCTGCCATGGCGCCGTAGTTGATGCGGGTGATGCCTTTGGGATCCGCTTCCGCCGCGTAACCGTCAGCCTTTGCCATGACAGGAGACATCACGGTAAAGATAATGGTGACGGCATACTGGCCAAGAAGCGAAAACGGGATAGCCGCAGCGACAGCAGCCATCGGTTCAAGCTTGGTGGTAATGGCAAAGACAGCCGCCATGATACCGCCGATAACGGGGTTGGGCGGCTGAGCGCCACCGACAGGCATGTTACCGATGGTCATGAGCTGGTAGGTACCGCCAACGATAAGACCGGTCTGAACATCGCCGAGAATCAATCCAACCAGAAAGCCGGTAACGATTGGCTGGTAAAGAGACTCGAGGAAGCTGAACTGATCAATGCCGGCGATAAATGCGACAATGAAGATAAGAAGCACCTGAAGCGGGCTTACATCCATCTTAACTCCTCCTTTCAAACCTGCTGACAATGCCGGAGACAACGGCCGGCAAACATGTTTGAGCGTTACAACCAAAACTTACTCAAACAGCTTGTTGATATCCTCGACCGGAGTCGTAGGAACACGCCTGATCTCTAGCGTCACCCCCAAATCCTGAAGCTCGCGGAAAGCGGCGACATCACGGTCGTCTACCGCCACTGATGTGGCGACCTGCCGCTTGCCTTCGGCCATATGCATGTTGCCGATATTGACTTTCTGTATGGGAACACCGCCCTTGACCAGGGTAAGGATGTCCTCGGGATTTTCGGCGATCAAGAAGATATGCTGGGACGCGGACGCCTTATGGATGATGTCAATGGTCTTCTGCAGGGTGAAATAGCGGGTAGCGACTCCTGAGGGAGCGGCCATGTCCATAAGACCCTGACGCATCTTATTGCCTGCAACCTCATCATTTGCCACCAGAATGAGATTGGTGCCCAACGAGCCGTTCCACTGCGTAGCCACCTGGCCATGAATCAAACGGTTGTCGATTCGTGCGAGTTTAATGTCTGGCTCACCCATTTTTCTTCCTTTCGTTTCTTTGCGCTTGTCGCCGTGATTGGCACGGTTTTCTCGCAAACTACTACAGATATTGTTGCCGCCTTTTTCCTTTATGCGACTATGCGACGACGCGAGCTATGGCGTAACGCGCGACTTCCGCCGTACCGCTTTTAAGCTCAAGATCAACGGTTTCTTTGCCTACGCGAACAACGTTGCCATAGATGCCATCGGCAAGCACCACGCGCTGGCCGACAGCGAGATTCTTCTGAATATCTTCAGCCCCGCCCACTTTTTTCTTATTGGCTCGAACGGCAAAAAGGTATGCCATAAGACCGATAATCATTAAAAAGACGAGAAGAACAATGGATGACGCCAGGATGTATTCTGCCAAATGTTCCATATCAGACTCCTAAATTCCCTCGCCGTCAAAAGGATCTTCATCACAGGAGTGAGCATCAAAGAGATTTTTCGCCGACGCGCCCTCAGCCGCGCCATCAGCCGCGCTCTCAGCCTCAGCCGCGCCCTCATCTTTGGTTTCAATCTTCAACGTTTTATGCGCGACGCCCGCGGCTCCCGACTCCACCGCGGTCTGCACAAGATCTCGAAGCGTTGTCGTATCCAGACGCAGCGACAATGTCTCAAGCAGCATAGGGAGATTAGCGCCTGTAACTACCTCAACATTTGCGTCATTTTGAGAAATAATCATCGCCTGATTAAAAGGTGTGCCGCCGAGAAGATCGCAGAACACGAGAACGCCATCGGTATGATCAAGCAAATCCGAGATAACAGAAGCAAGCGTCTCAGGATATGATGCGGCGCCGGCTTCGATAAAGGGAACAGGAACAAAGTATTTTTGCTCTCCGGCAATCATAGAAAGGGCATCTGCAAGGCCGTTTGCAAAGGTGCCGTGTCCGGTAAGAACGCAACCAATCATTGGTTTCTCCCTTTCATGCCCAGCCGCGCGCTAAAACGCCTGACTCATCGCTTGAAATCGATAGTTCGGCTCTCACGCTCAACTGGTTGATACCACCTATCCACTTATGCAGTATATCCCTCTTTACCTTCACGGTCTGGGTACGTTAACACTCTTTACGCTTGGCGATAAAACTCGACCGTTTACCGATACTATGCCTATAAAATACCTGCTAACAGAGATGCTTAAACCATTATTTTCTCTCGACATTTTCAGCAACCGGTAGCACAATCTATGGAGACCTCAACTACCCTGTCAGCTCTACTGGTATTACAGAAGGCTCATACCGGTAGTACAGAAAGGATCAAACGTGATTCTGACCGTTACGGCAAACGCCTCTATCGACAAAGCCTATCGTCTTGCAGGTCCCTTGACAGACGGCACCGTTCACCGCGTTGTCACCTGCGATGACAGTGCGGGCGGTAAGGGGCTGAACGCGTCTCGCGCAATCGTTACCTGCGGAGAAGACCTTCTCGCCACCGGATTTGTCGGCGGAAATAACGGCAGGTATCTCTGCGAGCTCGCCGCAAAAGACGGTCTCCGCGAGGATTTTGTACGCGTATCCCAAGAAACGCGCTGCTGCGTCAATGTACTTGAGGCAAACAGGCGCTCAACGGAGTTTTTAGAGCCGGGACGTCCTGTAACGGATGCAGATGTTGAGGCGCTGCATCAAAAAATCCGCGCGCACACCCCTCAGGCAGACGTCGTTACTATCAACGGAAGCGTTCCCGCGGGCATGACCCCCGACGCATACGCTGACCTCATAGAGCTGGTGCAGTCGTACGGAACGCCCTGCATTCTTGACACCTCTGGAGAACTTCTTAAGCGCGGAGTGAGCGCTCGCCCCGCTATGATCAAGCCCAATGCGGACGAAATCGGGCAGCTGCTGGGACGCACGATTACAGACGACACAGACGTACTCAGCGCAGCGCTTGAGTTGCATGAAGCGGGCATAGAAAACGTAGTAGTTTCGCTTGGTGCAAAAGGGGCGTGCATGGCGTGCTCCGAGGGCGTCTTCCGCGGGTATGCTCCAAAAATCGATGCTTTGAACCCTGTCGGAGCAGGAGATACGCTGGTCGGCGCCTTTGCAGTAGGACTTTCTCGAGGATATGACGCGCCGGAGCGGCTTCGCTTCGCTCTGTCATGTGCAAGCGCCAGCTGCCTTATGGAGGGCACCGGCCGTTTTAATCCTGAAATCGCTTCAAAACTCGCAGCACAAACAGAGGTCAAACGTATTACTCTATAGCTGGTTATACACTCATCCCGCAAAAGGGAAAGGGTACTTACTCGCCTCGCAAGAGGGAAAGGAGACACTATGTTTGTTTCTACTAAACAGATGCTGTTGGACGCACAAGCAGGACACTATGCCGTCGGCGCCTTCAACATCGAAAACCTTGAGTTTGTGATGGCCGTCATTAAAGCGGCCGAAGAGCGCCGCTCCCCTGTCATTTTGCAGACTACGCCAGGCACCGTAAAGTATGCCAATCTTGGTCTGTTTACCGCGATGGTTCGCGAAGCCGCTGAGCAAGCCACAGTGCCTGTAGCTTTGCACCTCGATCATGGCGATGGCTTTGACCGCTGCATTCAAGCGGCGCGCGCGGGCTACACTTCCGTCATGATTGACGGCTCTCATGTGCCTTTTGAGGACAATATCGCTCTTACCGCATCTGTCACTCAGTTCGCCGGTCCTATCGATCTTCCCGTTGAGGCTGAGCTTGGTAAGGTTGGCGGCAAAGAGGATGACGGCCCTGCGGTTGAGGGTGAAAACCCCTATACCGACCCTGATGAAGCGGTCGAATTTGTCGAGCGCACCCGGTGCACCTCGCTGGCTGTCGGCGTCGGCACGGCGCACGGCGTCTATAAAGGCATTCCCCATATCGAGCAGGGCGTCCTGAAGGAGATTCGTTCGCGTTTGGACATTCCTTTGGTACTGCACGGCACCTCCGGCGTTCCCGACGACCAAGTTGCCGAAGCAATCCAAAACGGCATCTGCAAGGTCAACTACGCCACCGAACTCCGCCAGGCGTTTACCGGCGCCTTCATGCACTACATGGCCGAGCATCCCGACAACTTTGATCCAAAGAAGCCGTCCATCCCCGGCATGCAGGCCATTACCGATGTTGTCGCCAGCCACATGGACAACCTTGGTTCTTCTCGCAAAGCCTAGGCGGCGAGAAGAACCTGGCTTCCGGTTACCTGGCTCTTTTCGATTTACCCACGTTTTGGGTCTCAGCAAATCTGAGAGTCCGGCCTTAGTCCGGCTTTAGCAAATCTTAAAGAGCCAACCTTCGGGAGCCTCAATCTCGCCGGATTGGATGGCTGTGAGCGTGCTGCGGAGGTTGGTCATCACAGGGCCAACCTCGCTCATGCCAGAACCAAAGATAATTTCTTTCTCGCCATCGACAACCTTGCCGACAGGTGAAATAACAGCAGCCGTGCCGCACATGCCGCACTCAACAAACCGGTCGATTTCGTCAAAGCGCACCGGCCGCTCTTCAACTTCCATGTGCAGATACTCCTTGGCAACATGGACCAGCGAGCGGCGCGTAATAGACGGCAGAATCGAATCAGTAAAGGACTGAGGAACTACAAGCGTGCCGGCCTCATCCACAAACAGGAAGTTTGCGCCGGACGACTCTTCAACGTAGGTGCGCGACTGCGAATCCAAATACATGCTGTCCGCGAAACCCGCTTGATGCGCCTCGGTTGTCGGCAAAAGCGACATGGCATAGTTCAAGCCGGCTTTGATGTTGCCTGTGCCATGGGGAGCGGCGCGGTCATAGTGGGAAACGGTCAGCGCGACGGGCTTCACACCGCTGGAATAATAAGCGCCCACGGGAGTAACCATAATGCGGAACTCATAGGTAGACGAAGGCTGAACGCCAATAGTATCGCCTGTGCCGACCATAAACGGGCGAACATAGAGCGTAGATCCGGTTCCAAACGGCGGAACCCATGCGGCGTTTGCCATCACGACCTGCTTAACGGCATCGAGGAATCGCTCCTCAGGAAAAGCCGGCATGACAATGCGCTTTGCCGACGTAGCCATACGAGCGGCGTTGAGGTCGGGCCGAAAGCACACGATGTCGCCATCTTTAGTGGTATACGCCTTCAGGCCTTCAAAAACCTCTTGGCAATAGTGAAGGATATTGGCGCACTCGGAAAGCCGCAGCGTGTGGTCACGCGTCAGACCACCCTTGTCCCATGCGCCGTCAGCATAGTGCGACACATAGCTGTAGTCAGTCTTGCGATACTTAAACCCAATGTTTGACCAGTCAAGATCAACCTTATCAACCGTATTGGTAAACTGGTCGTTATCAAAGTCCGTCATGCTGTCCCTTCCTCATGAAACCATCCACTGAAACCACCCGCGCCAAGCCGGAGCCAGAATGCCTTTAGCTCAATGCCGGTCTGTGTACCGCTTCCTATACAAACATGATTTGATTGCGCATGTGGCGAGAAGCGCATCTGTTAACGTGATATTTATTTTTGTCTCCATCTTTTCGTCATATGAAACGATGGATATACGCCAAACGATGGGTATAAGCCATTTGACACCTATCGATTTTGTCAAAAGAAGGCAGCATGGATATTCAAATTAAGCGGACGTATGAGGCTCCTGAAGCAACGGATGGCTACCGCGTATTGGTGGATCGTCTCTGGCCGCGCGGCATCAAGAAAGAAAACCTTTATATGGACCTGTGGGCAAAGACGATTGCCCCCTCAACCGAATGCCGCAAGGCGTTCAATCATGATCCGGCGCGTTTTGATTCTTTTGTCAAGCAGTACACCGATGAGCTTGACAACAATCCCGATGCGGCGACGTTTATAGAAAACCTCAAGAAAACGGGGGCTTCTCGCGTAACGCTTCTCTATTCCGACAAGGATACGCGCTACAACAACGCCGTTGTGCTCAAGAGCTGGCTCACAAAGAATCTGGATTAGCTGGTTTCGACCTGACTAGCAAGTTTCAATCGGTGTCGAGAAGAGCCTCTGGTAGAGCTTGAGCTCCTCTGCACCGGGAATGCTGGAGCGAAACTCAACATGAGTCGAGGCATTGTCGGCGATGGGATGGACTGCGCTGGCATTGCCGACAGAATCGGCTACAGCGCTTGCGGCGACGGGCGCTCTGGCAAGCAGACCACCACGTTTCAGCAGACGGTGCAGCTGATGCGCGGCTCCGGCGCCTCCGTCATAAAAGTCGACATCGCCGAGGACGACTCGAATCTGCCGCGTGATGAAGGGGTAATGTGTGCAGCCAAGCACCACCGCGTCAGTTGACCCTGCATATCGGCCAATTAGGTTCTCAAGCAAGTCGTACATCTCGGGAGAGTCGGCCTTATCGGCTTCAATAAGCTCCACGATGCCCGCGCCTGCAATAGGAATGACTTCGGAAGTTGCTCCCCATGTGACTTCGAGCGTGTGAAACTTTGGGAGCGACAGGGTTCCCGCCGTCGCCATCACAATAATCCGACCGTGCGGATGCGCAAGCGCCGCTGGTTTGAGCGCAGGTTCAACACCAACGATTGGCAGTTTGGGATAGGTCTTTCGCAACGTCTGAGCCGCCGCGGCCGTCGCTGTGTTGCAGGCGATAACTAGAGCCTTTGCGCCTTCCTGAATGAGACCATGCGCGATCTCATGCGAGCGCTGATTGATTTGCTCGGGAGTCTTAGTGCCATAGGGAGCATGTGCGGAATCGCCGTAAAAGACGAAATTCTCATAAGGAAGCTCAGCCGTCAGATGTTTGAGGACGCTGATGCCGCCAAGGCCCGAGTCAAAAACACCAATAAAGCTGCTGCTTGTCATGCGCCCTCCTTTCTGCTGACCGTCCAAGCACACCGTTGCTATTTTACCCGTTCTTGATTATCGCGTTGCCGCGCGGATGTGATGGGTAGACTAGCAGCGTTGTGCGTTTTTGATGATTGACTGTGGGATTGACTGAGGCTTTCATCGGCCGCGCCCCAAACAAGTTCTTTCTGTCGAGGGTTCTCTCTGTAAGGAGTTTTATGAGCAACGCTGGTAAAAAGGTTAAAGTCCACTACGTTGGCACGCTGGACGATGGTACAAAGTTTGATTCTTCACGCGACCGCAACGAACCGCTCGCGTTCACCTGCATGGCCGGACAGATGATTGCGGGTTTTGATAATGCCGTCAAAGACATGAACGTAGGTGACGTTATCGACGTTCATATTCCTGCAGTCGAAGCTTACGGCGAGCGTCGTGAAGAAGCAATCCAGAGCATTCCGGTAGCACAGCTTCCCGGGTCAGAAAAGCTCGTCTCCGGCCAACAGGTAACACTTGGTACGCCCAACGGCTACCCCATCAGAGCAACGGTCGTTGAAAATGACGGAACTACTATTACCCTTGACACCAACCACCCCATGGCAGGTAAAGATTTGAACTTCAATATTGAACTTCTTGAGGTTGAAGACTAGCTAACGAGAAGCTCTTCTCATCTGAGAAGAGCTTCTTACTTAAAACAACGGTTTTAAATTTCATCAGTTATAACTTATAAAATCATGATTTATACAAAACTTTAAGATATAAGTGATAACTTACTTTCGGTAATTCTTACATTTACAGCGCTGCTAAAGCCTGTTCCACATCAGCAATCAAATCTTGAGTTCCCTCAATTCCACAGGAAATACGTACCGTATTAGGAGTAATCCCGGCGCCGATTAACTCTTCATCGGAGAGCTGACGATGCGTTGAGCTTGCCGGATGCAGTACACAGGAACGAGCGTCTGCCACATGGGTTTCTATTCTGAAAATCTTCAAATTACCCAAGAACTTCTCGGCAGCTTCACGGCCGCCCGCAATACCAACCGAAACAACACCGCATGAGCCCTGAGGCAGATATTTCTTCCCCAACTCAAAATACGGATCGGTGGGAAGACCCGGATAGCGCACCCATTCAACACGCTCGTTCGCCGCAAGAGCCTCGGCAACTGCTTGACCATTCTTGCAATGCTGCGCCATACGAACATGCAACGACTCCAAGCCCAAGTTGAGATAGAATGCGTTTTGCGGCGACTGAATTGCGCCAAGGTCGCGCATAAGCTGCACGGTTGCTTTTGTGATGTAAGCTCCACCTTGACCAAACGCCTGAGCATATACAAGCCCATGATACGAAGGATCGGGCTCCGTCAGGCCAGGGAACTTGTCCTTATGTGCCATCCAATCAAACGTTCCGCCATCAACAATGGCACCGCCAACAGCCGCTCCATGACCGTCCATATACTTTGTGGTGGAGTGAATGACAATATCGGCTCCCCACTCAATCGGACGACAATTTACAGGTGTCGCAAACGTATTATCAACAATCAGGGGTACACCGTGCGCATGTGCAGCCTTTGCCCAACGCTCAATGTCAAGTACCACCAGTGCCGGATTAGCAATAGTTTCACCAAAGACGCACTTAGTCGTGGGCCTAAATGCCGCAGCAATTTCTTCATCGGAGGCATCGGGCGAGACAAACGTGCACTCCGCACCCATCTTAGGAAGCGTTGTGGAGAGCAGGTTAAACGTACCACCATAAATAGTAGAAACAGCCACGACATGGCTTCCTGCCTCAGCGATGTTAAAGATCGAGAAGAACGCTGCAGCCATGCCGGATGCCGTAAGCATTGCAGCACTTCCACCCTCAAGCTCACAAATCTTTGCCGCAACACTATCAAGCGTTGGATTTTGCAAACGAGAATAGAAATAACCTGATGCTTTCAGGTCAAACAAATCTCCCATCTGCGAAGAGCGATCATAGGCAAAGGTAGTTGATTGAACAATGGGTACTTCTCGCGGCTCACCGTTCTTAGGTTGATAACCCCCCTGCACACAGCAAGTCTCAATATGCTCAGACATACGTTCCTTCTTCCTAAAACTCCGCATTACCAACAGTGCGCGGATGCGGAATAACATCTCGGATATTGTCGACACCCGTAAGATACATGACCAAGCGCTCAAAGCCCAAGCCAAAACCGGCATGCGTGCAGGAACCGTAACGGCGCAAATCAAGATAGTACTTGTACTGTTCAGGATCCATGCCCAAGTCCTTGATGCGCTGTTCAAGCACGTCCAAGCGCTCCTCGCGCTGTGAGCCACCGATGATCTCACCAATACCGGGAACTAAGCAATCAGCAGCGGCTACCGTTTTGCCATCATCATTTGTGCGCATATAAAACGCTTTAATCTCAGCCGGATAATCCGTTACAAAGATTGGCTTTTTGAAATGCTTTTCCGTCAGATAGCGTTCATGCTCAGTTTGCAGGTCAATGCCCCACTTAACGGGATAGTCGAACTTCTCGCCCTGCGAAAGTGCGTCTTCAAGAATGGAAATGGCGTTGGTATACGACACACGAGCAAACTCTGAGGTAGCCACATGGCGCAGGCGCTCAAGCAGCCCCTTGTCCACGAACTTGTTGAGCATATCAAGCTCATCGGCGCAGTGCTCAAGCACATACGAGATTACGTATTGAAGCATGGCCTCCGCCACATCCATATCCTGCGCCAAATCGCAGAAGGCCATCTCGGGCTCGATCATCCAAAACTCCGCCGCGTGACGACGCGTGTTGGAATTCTCAGCGCGAAACGTAGGACCAAAGGTATAAACATCACCAAAGGCCATAGCGAAGTTTTCAGCCTGCAACTGGCCGGAAACCGTCAGGTGGGCTGAGGTGTTAAAGAAATCCTGTCCGTAGTCGACCTGCCCGGCGTCGGTATGCGGGACATTCGCGAGGTCAAGCGTAGTCACCTGAAACATCTCGCCCGCGCCCTCAGCATCGGAGGTCGTAATGATGGGCGTATTAACGTAGACAAAACCGCGGTCCTGAAAGAACTTGTGAATGGCATACGCCGCCACCGAACGCACGCGAAACACCGCGCGGAAAAGGTTAGTGCGCGGACGAAGATGCTGCTGGGTACGCAGATACTCAAGCGACTGGCGCTTTTTCTGCATAGGATACTCAGGACTTGATGCTCCTTCAATCTCTATGGTGTGAGCTTGCAGCTCAATAGGTTGAGGACGCTCAGGGGTCAATTCTAAGACGCCATCAATGATTAACGCCGCGCCAACACCGCATGACGCTACATCATCATAATTGGCGCACGTCTCGCGATTCATAACAACCTGCAAGTCTTTGAAGCAGCTTCCATCATTAAGCGTAACAAAGCCGAAGTTCTTCATATCCCGTACCGAGCGGACCCAGCCGGCGACAGTAACGTGCGAGCCGCCAAGCTGCTGCGCGTCGGCATACAGCGTTGCAATTTTGGTGCGTTCCACAAAAACCTCCTCTTAAACCTTGCATGCTCTCTGGCAAGCAGGTCAGGTAACTTTATTAGAGTAGCTCATTTGCAAAGCTTATTGCACCGCAATTGACGCTGTCGGGTTAAAATTAAACATCGTGCGCGAGAACCCCCTGAAACAGAGGTGCTTCTCGCCACAAACGCAACGACTCACGCACGGCTACAATTGGCGCGCGCGATTCGTTCGTAAGGGAAATGCACGCGATTCGTCTACAAGGGAGACGCCATGGAAAACTACAAGCAAGAGTTCATTGAGTTCATGGTTAAGAGCGACGTACTTAAGTTTGGTGAGTTTACGCTTAAGAGCGGACGTACGTCTCCCTTTTTCATGAATGCAGGCGCTTATGTTACGGGCAATCAGCTCCACAAGCTGGGGCTTTATTACGCTCGCGCCATCCACGACAACTTCGGCCTAGATTTTGACGTCGTTTTCGGACCGGCCTACAAGGGTATTCCTTTAGCCGTCATCACCGCCATGGGTCTGCAGGAACTCTACGGCAAAGAGGTTCGCTACTGCTCAAACCGCAAGGAGCTCAAAGACCACGGCGCCGATGCGGGCATGCTTTTGGGCGCCGAACTTCACGATGGCGATAAGGTCGTCATGGTGGAAGACGTCACCACTTCCGGCAAGTCTATCGAAGAGACCTATCCGCTGATTACATCCATTGCAAACGTCGAGGTCATAGGACTGATGGTGTCACTTGACCGCATGGAAGTCGGCAAGAGCGGTACTGTTGCCGCGCTCCGAGAGGTTTCCGAGCGCTACGGATTTCCCACCGCCGCTATCGTGAATATGGCTGAGGTGACCGAAGCGCTCTATCTTCATACCGTTGACGGTTGCGTCGTGATTGACGACACGCTGAAAGCTGCTCTTGACGCCTACTACGCGCAGTACGGCGTGAAGTAGTACGGCGTAAAGTAACTTTTGTTGATAAGATTGAGTAACACGGAGGATACATGGCTCTCATCTACGAAACTGCCCGATATGAAGCCTCTTACGGCACAATCGACCAGCTTCCCAAGCCGACAGCCCCCGAGGTCTCCTTTGTCGGCCGCTCCAACGTCGGCAAGTCGTCGCTCTTGAACCGCCTTTTGGGTCGCAAGCAGCTCGCACGCGTTTCAAGCGTCCCCGGCAAAACGGCCACTATCAACTTCTTTGATGTTGACGGTGTAAAGTTTGTTGACCTTCCGGGATACGGCTACGCCAAGGTGTCGCGTGCCGAAAAGCAGCGCTGGGCCGATCTTATCGGTGGCTATTTTGAGCAGGAACGCAGCTTTAACCTAGTTATTTCTCTAGTTGACATCCGCCATGAGGCACAAAAGCTTGACCTGCAGATGATTGATTTTTTGCAAGAGGCTGAGCTTCCCTTTGTGGTCGCTCTCACCAAAGCGGATAAAATCACTCGAAACAAGCAACATCAATCCGCGGCCGCATTGCGCTCATCCTTTGGTCTTGCCCAAGAACAGCTTGTTGTTACCTCGTCAGAAACCGGTCTTGGCATCGACGAACTGCGGCGGCGCATTGAAGACGCGACTTTGTAATAAGGCACGCCAACACACCGCACGCAACACGGCCCTGCGACAAAGCGCACCTTTGGCATGAACCACACGACCCTGCAACGCTATACACGACACACTATGTAAGGCACCCTATGGATGAAATTCACCAGCAAGAACAGGCACATCTTTCCAAAATCTACGCCACGCTGCTTGAGATATGCACGAACCTTGAGACCACCCTCAACACCACACAAAAAGACGCGGCACGCGACTTGCGTCAAATGAGCGAGGAGATCCGTCCTGACTTTGGCGGCGCCGATGAGACCATCGAAACCCTTGCCGCTATTGAAACGCTTAACAGTGTTATCGACACCTATAACCAGTACCACGATTTCACTGTCGAGAAACTCGGCCGTGTTGAATTGCTGCTCAGGCAGCCTTACTTTGCAAAAGTCCGTCTTAAAATGCGGAGCGGTCGTCCTTCTCGCGACGTATATATCGGCGCCGCAGGCATGACCGATGAAGAGCGAAATCCCTTAATCGTGGACTGGCGAAGCCCTGTAGCCGAAACGTATTACAGCCAGGAAACCGGTCAGACTTCCTACGAAGTCAACGGCAAAAAGCGCACCGTTGAGCTGGAGCTACGTCGCCAGTTTGATATTACGCGCGATAAGCTCAACATGTATTTTGATACCACCGTAGCTATCGAGGACTCGCTGCTTCTGTCCGCGCTCCGCCGTCATCATACGGAGAAGTTGCAGGCTATCACGGCAACTATCCAGCGCGAACAAAACACGGTGGTCCGCCACGCCGATGTGCCGGTACTGCTTGTCAACGGCATCGCGGGCTCCGGAAAAACATCAGTCCTTCTGCAGCGTATTGCCTACCTTCTATACCGGGAACGAAAAACTCTTCGCGCCGACCAGGTACGTCTTTTTACTCCCAATGACGTCTTCAGCCGCTACATAGACACGGTGCTGCCAAGCATGGGAGAGTCGAACCCACAGGTTACTACCTGGGATGAATTTCTCAGCAGCCTTGGCCTTGCAGATCACGCGTCGGGCGCACATGACGACCCTGCTCTACTTACACAGCTTGAGAAAGGCGTCAAGGATCTTACGCTTGAGGAGAGTGATTTTCGAGGCATATCCGTCAATGAGCAGCAACTCATTAAAGCGGCACAGGTAGCAAGCGCTGTAAGAAAGTTTTCAAAATTCCCTGTCGGCCCGCGCCTCATTGCCCTTGTCAAAGATGAACTTCACACGCGCCTTGAGCGCCGCCTGGGACAGATGGCTCGCAATGACAGCCTGCAGGAAGAAATGCTTGAACTTGACATCGAGGATCAGGTACGCATATTCGGACACTCCGTCAATCCCTCAAGTGAAGACGAGGTCCTTGCCGCTACGCGCGCGTATCTTGATTACCGTTTTGCCGGCGCTCACGATAAGATTGAATCCGCGACATGGCTGCGGATTGACCGCATCGGCATGCGCATCTTAGACACCCAAGCTTTGAGCGGCGCCGAATGGGTCTATCTGCGTCTCCTGATAGCAGGACCAAGTACCTCCGATACGCGCTTTGTCATGATTGACGAAGTGCAGGATTATTCCACCACACAACTGACGGTGCTGACGCGGTACTTCTCGCGCGCGCATTTTTTGCTCCTCGGCGACGCGCATCAGGCCATCCATAAGGGCTCGGTGACCTTCGATCAGATCCGCGATATCTTTGCTGCAACTCACGGCAACGTCGAAGAGTGTCTGCTTATGACCAGCTACCGCTCCTCGCCTGAAATCACCGAACTCTTTACCTCATTGCTCCCAAAACACGAGCGCAGGCAAACCACTTCCGTTCATCGGGAAGGAACGCTCCCTGTTTTCTATGAAGTGGTTGCCAACGGCACGAAAGACGCTGCCGGCGGTGCGGAGGCTGTTTTCGACGGCAACGCAGGAACCGCCACGAACGGCGCGGAAGATGTGCGTGAACGCTATCTTGAGACGCTGCGCTCAGCGCTTGTTCAAGCCTCCGGCACAGACGGCCTGACAGCCGTTATTGTCCAGGACAAACAACGTGTCAGCTGGCTTGCCAAGCAGCTTAACGGCGCGCAGCTCTCCAGCGAGAACAACGGTGAACCCGCACGCAAGGGCGGCATGCAATCTGACGATACGGCGCTCGCACACGTCATAACATCGCAAGACGCGCTGCCTGCAAAAGGAGTCATTCTTCTTGATCTTGCCCTCGCGAAAGGCCTTGAGTTTGACCAGGTTATTATCGCTGACGCGCAGGCGGAAGTATATGGAGACGACGAGCTTTCCAGGCGCAGACTTTACACGGCGATTTCGCGCGCTATGCACCGCGTGACTATAATCTCGCAAGGTCCCATGACGCCCCTTTTGACCTCCTATCTGAGAGAGCATCACGTTGGCATGTAGTTGGCGTATGGCCGGACGCACAGTCGACATGTAGTTGGCGCATGGCCGGTATAGAGTCGGCGCACAGTCAACATGCAGTCGGCGTGCAAGACGGAAATCTTACCGCCGGTCTCAGGGATAGTCACTGACTTTTAGGGTATCCGGTAACCATAGAGCGGGTTTCAACCGGCTCTCGCTCATGTACTTGTTATATCGGCGAGAAGAGGCATCTGTCGCGGGTTTTCTCAAGGGCGACTCACGTTGTTGCGCCGTACTTCTCGCCTCATTCGCATGGAGGAGGAAACCATGTCAGAACTATCAGAACACACGCAGCCCGGCGTTATGAAAAATATTAACGCTAAGGAAGTGATGGTACTAAAAGATCAGGTAGCATGCCTGAACGGTCAGGTCATCAGTAAGACGCTTGCGCAGAACGATCATGTCAGCGTCACGCTGTTTGCCATGAGCACCGGAGAAGAAATCGCGAGCCACCGCGCCGGCGGCGACGCTTTTGTCACAACGCTTGAAGGCAAGGTTGAAATCACTATTGACAGCGATACCTTTATCCTCGAAGCGGGCAATTCCATTGTCATGCCGCTTGGCCACCCGCATGCCTTAAAGGCTCTTGAAGACTTCAAAATGCTGCTCGTTATTGTGTATCCGGAAGATCCTAAAAAATAATAAGGATATATAACAGTTATTTTGTTACGGAATTACTTTCAACATCGTTATCTCGTAAGGCATAACGGGTATAATTACATTGTCTGTGAAGGCAGAAAGGCTGTTACCAATAGAAAGGTGAGCTATGAGCCAGATTTATGATGTTCACGCACGCGAAGTCCTCGATTCCCGCGGCAACCCAACCGTTGAAGTTGAAGTTGTTCTCGATGACGGCTCCTTTGGTCGCGCAATCGTTCCTTCCGGCGCTTCTACCGGTGAGTTTGAGGCTGTAGAGCTTCGCGATGGCGACAAGAGCCGCTACCTTGGCAAGGGCGTCCTGAAGGCAGTCGAGCATGTCAATACTGAGATTCGTGATCTCGTTATCGGCATGGACGCAGAGGATCAGCGCGGTCTTGACCTCGCAATGATTAAGCTTGATGGCACTCCCAACAAGGGTCGCCTTGGTGCAAACGCCATTCTTGGTGTTTCCCTGGCAGTTGCTCATGCGGCAGCCGCTTCTGCAGAGCTTCCTCTGTACGCATATCTTGGTGGCGCAAACGGCCATACGCTTCCTGTCCCTATGATGAACGTCCTGAACGGTGGCGTCCACGCTGACAACAACGTTGACTTCCAGGAGTTCATGATTATGCCCGTAGGTGCTCCTGACTTTACCACCGCACTTCGTTGGTGTGCACAGGTTTACCACACCCTCAAGAACACCCTCAAGTCCGCTGGTCTTTCCACTGGCGTTGGTGATGAGGGTGGCTTTGCACCAGACCTTAACTCCAATGAGGAGCCTCTTGAGTATCTCGCTAAAGCAGTCACCGAGGCCGGCTTTGAGCTTGGCAAGGACTTCCGCTTTGCTATGGACCCCGCGTCTTCCGAGTTCTATAACAAGGAGACCGGCAAGTATGAGCTCAAGGGCGAGGGTCGCTCCCTTACCGCTGAGGAAATGGTTGCTTACTACGAGGAAATGGTCGAGAAGTTCCCCATCATTTCCATCGAAGACGGTCTTGCAGAGGAAGACTGGGACGGCTGGAAGGTTCTTACCGATCACCTCGGCAAGAAGATTCAGCTCGTTGGCGACGACCTCTTTGTTACCAACACCGAGCGCCTGAAGAAGGGCATCGAGCTTCACGCCGGCAACTCCATCCTCATCAAGGTTAACCAGATTGGTACCTTGACTGAGTCCCTTGAAGCTATCGAGATGGCTAAGCGCGCCGGTTACACCGCCGTTGTTTCCCACCGCTCCGGTGAGACCGAGGACACCACCATTGCCGACCTTGTTGTCGCCACCAACGCCGGTCAGATTAAGACCGGTGCTCCCGCCCGTACCGAGCGTGTCGCTAAGTACAACCAACTGCTTCGCATTGAGGATGACCTCGGTGACGGCGCTGAGTACCTTGGCATTGACGCTTTCTACAACCTTCGCTAGGTTGCTGCTCGCATCGGTAAAAGAAAACGATGCAGCAAGTGCACATAAAGCCGCATCCCTCACGGGGTGCGGCTTTTTATTACAACTGATTACTGCAGCTGAACTTTTATTTATCAGCCTCATCTGTAGGAGGATGCATGGAGCTCACAATAAAAGAGATCTTTGACAAAAAAGAAAAAGAGACCATATCAAGGGAAATCCTCAATGATCTTCCAGAGTGGTTTGGAATGCCGGAAAGCACGGAAGAATATGTTGTAGATTCCCAGGACAAGCCTCTTCTCGCCTGTTTCATTCATGATGAAGTGGCAGGTTTTATCGTATTGAACGCCACAAGCAAAGACTGTGCAGATATTTTTGTAATGGGCATTAAGAAAAAATATCACCGAATGGGAATAGGAGCAAAATTGAATGCAGCCTATGAGGCGATGGCAAAAAAGCTCGGGTGCACCTATTCACAAGTAAAAACTGTCAAGATGGGACAGTATAAAGAATATGACATAACCAACCGTTTCTATATTGCCATGGGCTATAAAGAGCTGGAGTGTTTCCCTACCTTATGGAATGAGTGGAATCCTTGCCAAATCTATATTAAGTATATTGGGATGTAGTATTCTCTACATTGTTGAAGAAATGCGGTGAGATATTTCACTCAAAAACACCGCACATGCATAAGAAACAAAAGGAGATATGACGGGGAACTATGCGTAAAATCAAAACCATCTTGGTAGGACAATCCGGCGGCCCAACTGCTGCCATCAACGCATCGCTTGCGGGTGTCATACGCACTGCATATAGTCATAATCTTCGTATTCTTGGCATGCAAAACGGCATCCAAGGTTTTCTTGACGGTCGCATAGTTGACCTCTCCCGAGCTCTTGAACTCGACGCTCCTGCAAGCGTTGACATAGACGGTGGCGAGCAGAACCTTCTGCTTTTGAGGAAGACTCCTTCAAGCTGGCTTGGCAGCTGCCGCTTCAAGTTGCCCGAACCTGACAAAGACTCCCCCGTCTATCAGCGTATCACCGAACGTATAGGCGAATTTGGAATAGACGCCATTCTCTACATTGGCGGCAACGATTCCATGGATACTACCGACAAACTCTCCCGGTATTTTAGAGGTGCCGGAATTGACGCGCCGGTTATCGGAATCCCTAAAACTATCGACAACGACCTCGAGGGCACCGATCATACACCGGGATTTGGAAGTGCCGCGCGCTTTGTGGCGGAGGTAACCGCAGAGCTCACACGCGATGGCGGCGTTTACGATGTCAAAAACGTCACGTTTATCGAGGCTATGGGCCGAGAGGCCGGATGGCTGACAGCCGCGGGAGCACTTGCAGGCGATATCTGCGGTACGGCTCCGGACTTTGTGCTTTTACCTGAGGTTCCCCTTGACGAGGAGATTCTTCTCGCCCGCATAAAGTCACGGTTTGGCGAGAAAAACGCGGTCATGGTTGTGGTCAGCGAAGGGGTGCACCACGCGGACGGCGGCTTTCTGTTTGACGCGGGCTCTATTGCAACCGACACTTTCGGACACCTTGTAGCACAGTCCGGAACGGCGGCATATCTGGCACAGCTTGCTAAGGCGCGACTGGGCGTAAAATCCCGTGGCATTGAGCTCAACACGCTGCAGCGCTGTGCGTCGCATGCGGCGAGCAAAGTTGATCTGGACGAGGCTGAAGCGTTGGGAACCGCCGGGGTTGTCGCTTCTCTCCAGGGAGAAACAGGTGTTATGGTGGGCATTCATCGCCTCTCCAGCGAGCCTTACGCCACAGAGATTCGCACTGTTCCGGTTGCTAACGTAGCAAATAAAGTAAAACTTATGCCTGCAATAATGATTTCAGATGACGGCTTTAACGTAACCGATGAAGCGCTCCACTACCTGCGCCCCTTGGTGGCCGCAGCAGAGGAGCCAATTCTTGGGGACGGACTTCCTCGGTTTCTTGACGCGCTGTAATGGCAGTCTCACAAAGTGGCGCTTTCATTTCCAAAAGCACGTGGAACTCCAAAAAAGTGCGTGAGTTGTGATATAAAAGCTCCTAATTTAGGCATCAGTTGTGATAAATCCCCCAAAAACTTCATGAGTTGTGACATTTTTTTATCACAACTGATGCACTTTTTTGGAAATGCGTAGTCTTTGGAAACGCGCACTCTTTGGAAACGTGTAGTCAAGCATCCAAAGGTACATTGTAGTAGCGACCTCATAGGATGACGACCTCGTATAGCAGTACTCTCGTATAGTAACGCCCTTGGTTAGACCAACAGTATCTACCGCTCGGCTGGAATTACCTATTGTGAACGGTATGGCTACGTACTCATTTAGAATAAGGATTCATGTGCCACGTGTCTTCCGTATAGTTATTCCTCGTGTGTCATTTCGACCATTGCTTTTCGCTCGGCGCTCCACAGTTCTGTTTTCAACTGTCAGTTTCCAAACACGAGGAGTTCTATGCGTACAATTAAAAAAGTACTTGTAGGTCAATCCGGCGGACCAACGGCAGTGATTAACGCTTCACTCGCAGGTGTTATCAGACAGGCACATGAGCACGACCTTAAGGTCATCGGAATGCGAAACGGTATCGAAGGTTTTCTGGAAGGCCGCACTGCCAACTTGACCGACCTGTTTCACCCCGCACGCAACCACCACACCTATGGCAAACAAGCCGTTGAACTTCTCGCCCGAACTCCTTCAAGCTTTCTCGGAAGCTGTCGCTACAAACTCCCCGATTATGAGAAAGACCTGCCTTTCTATCAACACCTAGCACACAGCCTTGCCTCACTGGACATTGACGGCATTTTGTACATCGGCGGCAATGACTCAATGGATACCGTCGAGAAGATTTCAGCGTATTTTGCAGCGAATCACACCGACATTCCTGTTATCGGCGTTCCCAAAACCATCGACAACGACCTTGAGGGTACTGACCACACGCCTGGATTCGGAAGCGCCGCAAGATACATTGCCACCGTTGTGCAGGAACTGGCTCGAGACGCTGAAGTTTACGGTAAACCAAGTATCACCATCATCGAAACAATGGGTCGTGACGCAGGCTGGCTGGGCGCCGCTTCCTCCCTTGCTCGCGAGAAGAACGAACAGGCTCCGGACATCATCCTGCTCCCCGAGGTGGCATTTGACGAAGAAAGGCTTATCAGCAAAATCGGAGCGCTTTTTGAATGCAAAAAGAGCATCATCATAGTGGCAAGCGAAGGCGTGCGGAGGCCTGACGGCTCGACACTTTTAGCCAAAAGCAAAGTCAGAATGGACGCCTTCGGACATCTTGCAGACCAGTCAGGCAATGCGCTGTACCTTGCAGAACTTTGCCAGAAACATTTTGACTGTAAGATCCGCGGCATCAATTTGAACTCTTTACAGCGTTGCGCCATTCATGCAGCAAGCGAAACCGATTTGCGCGAGGCATGGCAGCTGGGAGCCGCAGGAGTGGACGCACTTCTCGCCGGCAAAACCGCCTGTATGGTGGGGTTACAAAGGGTCAGCGATACCCCCTACCAAACGGAGGTTCATTGTGTCGCTGTTGCTGAAATTGCCAACAAAGTCAAGCATGTACCTGCAGATATGATTTCAGACGATGGTTGTTGGGTAACTGAAAAAGCGCTTACATATCTGCGACCCCTGATTTCTAACGGAAACCATGAAGCAGGGTCTCAAGAAGGTGGGCTGCCTGTCTTTATTCCAAAGCTGAGCCAAAACAATGGGTTTTGAGGGTGAAACCCTTTAGATTCGGTTTCGATTTGGCTCCCGCTCGGTTCCGATTCGGTTCCGATTTAGTTCCGACTTAGTTCCGACTTAGTTCCGAGCGAGAAGGTCTTGGCCGTTTCCGCTTCCAAAAGCGCATGCGAGTCCAAAAAAGTGCGTGAGTTGTGATATGAAAACTCCTAAAAAAGGCATCAGTTGTGATAAATCCCCTAAAAATGCCATGAGTTGTGAAGTATTTTTATCACAACTGTGGCACTTTTTTGGAAATCCATTTTCGGAAATCCAGGCAGGCGCACGTTACTCGCCAAGGAATCGCACCTCAGGATGAAGCTCAACGCCAAACTGACGTTTGACCTCTGCTTGCACATGTTCAATAACGGCATGGACATCGGCGGCAGTCGCATGATCGTAATTGACAACAAAGCCCGCGTGCTTATCGGACACGCCGGCTCCACCAAAACGATAGCCTTTAAGCCCTGCATCGGTTACAAGCTTGCCTACGAAATAACCTTCCGGCCGCTTGAATGTCGAGCCGGCAGAAGGCAGCTCAAGCGGCTGTTTTTCCTCGCGGCGACGCGTATACTCATCCATTTTTTCGCGGATTTTCTCGCCATCAGCGCGGCGGAGCGAAAATGTAGCCGAAAGTACAACCATACCCTCATCGGCAATGCGACTGTGACGGTAGCCTAGATCCAAATCGCCAGCGTCAATAGTTGCCTGCGTACCATCGGCAAGCAGCACACGAACACTTTTGAGCACATCGGCGATGCAACCGTCATAAGCACCTGCGTTCATGTAGCACGCGCCGCCGATAGAACCCGGAATGCCACAGGCAAACTCAAGGCCGGTGAGGTCGAGTTCGCACGCCATCTCAGAAGCTTCTTTAAGACCGACACCTGCCTGACAGGTAATCTCATTGTCCTCAACCGTAACGCCCGACATGCCGTCCGCGATGGCGACAATGGCCCCGCGATACCCGGCGTCAGACACCAGAAGATCCGATCCGTATCCCAAGATGAAATACGGGATGCCGGCGCTTTTGCATTCCTCCAGCACCTCATGAACCTCGTCAGCGTCATCGGGAATGACGTATATATCCGCAGGTCCACCAACTTTAAAGGTAGTATGTTCGCTCATTGGCTCGTCCGTACGGACATTTTCCTCTCCAACGATCGAACGAAGTCTCCAGGCCAGGCTTTCTAAGTCATAGCCGCTTTCAGACATACAATACACTCCTTACCAAAGGCCAACATATCCATTCTACTTCAATGCTCGCGCTAAGGCATCGCGGGCGAGAAGAGCTTATATCCTGAAACAGGACTGCATCATAAGATGCAGTCCTGTTTTAGTTTACCTCTCTGAGAGTATCAGTGAATCTTGCTTACTTGTTCCTCTTTCTAAGGTAGATACCTGTACCAAGAAGAGCAATAGCTCCTGCGCTTAAAGGCACTACTGTACCCAAGACACCAGCGTCTCCTGTATAAGGGACCTTCTTAGAAGGCTTTTTGGGCTTAGGTGTCTCCGTATTGGTGATGGTAAAGCCTGTGGCAGCATCACCTGTCACTTCTGCAGTGTAGTTGGGAACATCGTCTTCTTTGACGGTGTAGACAATCTCATGTCCGTCTGCAGCGTACTTGTCAAGACCAGAGAAGCTACCTTGCCAGTTGCCTGCTTCATCAAGCGTTACGGTCTTTCCGGTATCGGTACCGTCTGCGAGCAGATGCACTGTTACAGGTCCTGCCTTAGGTCCGACCCACTCTTTCTTGACAGGGACATTGACTTTCTCAGTGTTGGTATTGGTGATGGTAAAGCCTGTGGCAGCATCACCTGTCACTTCTGCAGTGTAGTTGGGAACATCGTCTTCTTTGACGGTGTAGACAATCTCATGTCCGTCTGCAGCGTACTTGTCAAGACCAGAGAAGCTACCTTGCCAGTTGCCTGCTTCATCAAGCGTTACGGTCTTTCCGGTATCGGTACCGTCTGCGAGCAGATGCACTGTTACAGGTCCTGCCTTAGGTCCGACCCACTCTTTCTTGACAGGGACATTGACTTTCTCAGTGTTGGTATTGGTGATGGTAAAGCCTGTGGCAGCATCACCTGTCACTTCTGCAGTGTAGTTGGGAACATCGTCTTCTTTGACGGTGTAGACAATCTCTGTTCCATCAGCCTTGTACTTGCGAAGATTGTCGAACTGTCCCTTCCAACCGTTGGACTCATCAAGAGTGAGCGTTTTGCCGGTATCGGTACCGTCTGCGAGCAGATGCACTGTTACAGGTCCTGCCTTAGGTCCGACCCAGGTCTTCTTAACGCAAACCGAAATTTTAATGGGCTTGTTGGTAATGGTCTTAAGAGCACCTCCTGCAGGAGTTACCTCAAGGGTGTACTCATCGCTTCCAAGCTCATAGCCCAAGGGAGCCTTCTTCTCCTTGACCTTGTAGGTACCTTGCACAAGAACACCTGAAGTTACTGTTCCGTCTGCTCCTGTTGTCAGCTCAAAGGTAGAACCGTCGGGAGCGGTTACCGTAAATACGGCATTTTTCAAGGGTGTGACGCCATCTTCGTCAACTTTGGTAAGTTTAATCTTGCTGGCAAGGTCACCACCAGCTGTTCCTCCATTGTCCTGAGTAGCATATGAAGCCGTTATTTCTTTTGATTCTTCACGAGATGTAAGCTTTATTTTATTGCGAATCGTTGTACCCGGCTTATATGTTGTGGTATAGGCAAGCTCATACTGTGAACCGGCAACATCTCCCAAATTGAGTGTAAAGGATTTTTTGTCAGGACTTAAGGTAAGCTTTCCGCTTATGTCTATATTTTCAAGAACCTGCGTAGCTTGACCTTCATCGTTCAAGACAACCTTATTAAGCCTAAAGGAGCCCGGTACATAGGTTTCATCACCGCTTAGTGAGTCTGTAACGACTGCATTATGGAGGTTTGCCTTTTTGTAATTGAACCGTGCGTACCATATTACCTGGTCAGCACCATTAATGCGTTCTCCCCATTTTCCAAGGAGTTCATCGCTTGGAATACCCTTTTTAGTCGGCGTAAGATCCGTCGATATGGCCTTCCCATTAACAGTCACAGTAAAAGTATTTGGCTTATTGTCTTGTATTTTTTGCTTATTGAACAGGGCGGACATGTACAGTGTGCCGTGCACATTATATTTATTCTCAATCTTATCATTAAACGTAACTCTTACACTGCCCCCTGCATTATCAGGTCCGGGTGTAACTTTTGCGCGTGCAATCACATTTCCGTCAGAATCCGTTAGATCAAATTCAGGAGCGGAGTAATTAGGGGGAAACTTCAGGTTGTCAGGAAGGGTAATATCGAAGTAATCACCTTTATGCAACACCGTAGAGCTATCTTTAACCTTCCAGTCCATTGCCAAATAAAACGACCAGTTTTTGTCCAGCTCTGTAACAGGATTTCCCTTTGGCGCCTCAATCTGAAAACGCGTGATATCAACATCAACGACTTGAGGAGCTGTAGGAGCACGCAGAAGTGATACAGGGGCAATAGGATTATCTAAGGAGGTATCACTAGCGCTTACTTCAGATAAAGGACCTGCCCTTGTACCATTGGTCTTTTGTTCTTCATTCTCATCAGATACTTGCTGCTCTGAAGGAATGGTCTGCTCGTCTTCAGTAGCAGCTTCGGCTTGCTCTTCTTGAGCCTCTTGATCTTTTGCCTTAGAGCTACTTTGAGTTTGCTCGGTGGTTAGCTGAGGGGTATCACGCGTAGACGTAATTTCATCAGCAAAAGCGGCAAAAGCACCTCCCGGAACCATAAGGCTCACAGCAAGCAGTACTCCCAAGAAGTTACAAAACTTCTTTTTCATGGTGCATCTTATCCTTTCTTTTTGACTACATAACAAAAATTAACACACCTACAGATAACCTTTCTATATCACTGACCATAGCTTGCATTACCGTAAGTGGCAGAGGACTAAATACATATTAAAAAGTCTACCCCCCCCGATCACAAAGCAACCAAAACCTATCTAAGTCCTTATGTCTACACTCTAAATTCACAACTTGTCAATATGAGATTAATTAGGTGTCTTTTCCAGGAACTTTTTACTTCAAAAAAACCTCTCTTTGCTGGTAAAACTATAGTTATATACTCTTAAGAGCGCTCACTTAAATACTGAGTAATTTCCTCTTTTTTGAGCTTTCTCACACTTGTATAGGGAAACTCTTTATACGCCGCTGCCGAGAACAGAGGCGCCATCTGGGAGCACTTTTTATCCCTGTGCTTTTTGAGGAATTCCTCTAAATCGGTAACAGTTGGAAAAATTTTATACGAGAGTCTCTTGTTCGCATCTTGCAACTCGTAAATACCACATGCAGTTTTTACCGTATAGTCAGCGGCGCGTAAGTAAAGCTTGGCAATTTCAAGCGACTTAAAGGGGAAATTCCACCTCTGCAAGCCTCTCTTTGGATCTCGCTCAATACAGATGCAGCGGCCGCAGGTACCGCATATATACTGCGTGTGATGCTCCAGACATTCCAAAGGATTGATGAGCGGGGTAATCCTTCTATCGTCAACGTAGCATTCCTCGCACATCTCAGCCTCCTTTTCGTATCAACCTGTCTCTATGGAAGCATAGTACGGCGACAAGAACGCATGTCTCGAAGCATTATTCAGTTCACAAAATAAACTTCTCCTCACGATAGTTAACTTTTTATGATGGGTATCTCCTTGCAGCAGGCACCTGCTGATGTCAAGGGGCGTGTAGTCGTCAATCCGACAGCTCAAAGAAAAATACAATTTCTGCTTTCGCTCAAACGTGCTATAGTTCCTCATGACAGTTTCAGGAAAGGGTGAGATTCCCTACTGGTGGTGACGTTTGAGACAGATAAAAGCCTGCTCGATCAAACGAAGTCCGCGACCCGCGCAAGCGGTTGACTTGGTGAGATTCCAAGACCAACGGTATAGTCCGGATGGGAGAAGCGGAGAAACCCATGCCTACAACTCATGACACAACAGCCGAACCTCAAGGCGTCTCGCACAACGCAACCGCCGGCGCCCGGAGCGCCTCACACGCCACCAGCCTCTCAAGCGGAGGGTGGAGCACCAGGCGCATTGCCCTTCTCGCCATGCTCTGCGCGGCGGCGGCAATCTGTACGCTGATACTGCAGTTTCCTATCCTGCCGGGCATTACGTTTCTCAAGTATGATCCCTCGGGCATCATCGCGCTCATTACGGGCATCGCCTATGGACCGGCCGCGGGAGCCGTCGTTTCGATTCTTCCCTACCTGGTACATCTTGCAACTGAGTCCGGCATATACGGCACTGTCATGGCGATTCTGGCCACGCTGAGCATGGTGCTCTCTGCAAGCCTCATAATCCACGGACACGCCACAAGTGTCAAAGGAGCCATTCCGGGGCTCGTCGTAGGAGGCGTCGTCAGCGTTGCTGCCTGTATCCTTGGAAACCTTGCGGTAACGCCGCTCTACACTGGCATGAGCATCGATGCCGTCATCGGGCTTATCATTCCGGCGCTCCTCCCCTTCAACGTGCTTAAAGTTGTCATCAACGGCATCGTAACCGCTCTCTTACTGCGGTCGACCACGCGCCTGTGGAAGATGCACGCCATCGACGCTTCCTAAGCGGATACTCCTGTGAGTACTTCTTCCGCACAGCTCAAAGGGTCTGAGGCGCCGCAACCCAAAGAGACGCGAGGCACAGCGATACAGCCCGAAGCGACACAATCCGAGACGGCACAGCGTGAAACGCCCCGAACTATTGCACGCCTCAGTGACGTTACCTACATCTACGAGAACGGCACTATCGCCCTCGATGGCATCTCTCTTGAGATTCCGACAGGTCAGAGGACCTGCATCGTAGGGGCTAACGGCAGTGGCAAATCGACGCTCGCCTCAATTCTCTGCGGGCTTTCTGCTCCCGACTCAGGCTCTGTTATGCTTGCGGGCGAGAAGGTCTTCGCAGATGGAAAGGCAGACTTTACCGCCTATGCCCATGCGTGCCGACAGTTGGGTCTGGTGTTTCAAAATCCCGAAGACCAGATTGTTACGAGTCTGGTAGATGAAGATATCGCCTTTGGCCCCGAAAATCTCCAGGTACCAAGCGCAAAGATTGACAGCCTTGTCCGGCGTGAGCTCAAGCGCGTTGCCATGACAGACTTTGCCCAAAGAGATCCCTCAACGCTCTCCGGCGGCCAGCTGCAGCGTGTTGCTATTGCAGGCGCTCTGGCGATGGATCCAAAGCTGCTGGTACTTGACGAGCCTTCCGCCTCACTGGATGCCATCGGGCGACGCGGCGTTATGAAGCTCGTTAAAAAGCTCTGCCAAGATGGGTGCACGATTGCCCATATCACGCATTTCATGGATGAAGTTGTGAACGCCGACCAGGTCATTGCCTTGGATCACGGACACGTAGCCTTCGCGGGACCGCCGGCCGATTTCTTTATACAACAAAATCTTGTCGCCTCGTTGGAACTTGAAGAACCCTTTGAGGTGCAGCTTCAGGATCGCCTTCGCGAGAAGGGCTTTGAAGTCCCCTGGACTCTCGACTCGGAGCAGCTCAAAGACTCGCTAATGGAGTTGCTTGCCGTCCTACGCTCGGACTCGAAAACAAAACCTACCGCAAGTACGACCGCAACCGGCGCCACCACGGTCACCGGCGATGCCGCAACCGGCGCCGCCACCACGGCTGCAACCAGTATCGCAGCCGAAAGCGCCAAAAAAGACCTTGTTTCCGTCTCCCACGTCACTCAGACCTTCGGCGTAGAGACCGGCCGCAAGCACAAGCTCTTCTCGACACGTGCACAAACGCACCGCAGCAACAGTATCCGCGCCTTGGACGACGTAAGCTTTACGCTGCAGGAGTGCTCCTCAACTGCTATTATCGGCGCAACCGGATCGGGCAAATCGACCCTTGCCCGCCTGCTCTGCGCGCTGGGCACTCCCGACTCGGGAACCATTGTGGTCAACGGCTACAACACTTCCAGCAGACGTCACCGAAAACTGCTCCATGGTATTGTCGGCTTTGTCATGCAACGGCCTGAGCGGCAGCTTTTTGCTGAGAGCGTATTCAAAGACGTCGCCTTCGGTCCCGAAAATTTGGGACTTTCCCCGCAAGACGTCAATGCCCGTGTGGTTCATGCACTTGAGCTTGCCGGACTCCAGAACAAAGCCGATGTTTCGCCATTCGAGCTTTCCGGCGGCCAGCAGCGACTCTGCGCTGTCGCCGGCGTGCTTGCCATGCAGCCGCGCATTCTTGTTTTGGATGAGCCGACCGCCGGGCTTGATCCTCATGCCAGAGCCAAGCTCCGCACCCTGCTCGACCAGGTCAAATCATCAGGCGCCACGCTGATTGAGATCACGCACTCCATGGACGACGCGGCACTGGCGGACCGGCTTATCGTGCTGTCCCAAGGCTCTATCGTCGGCAATGATACGCCTCTCAAGGTGTTCACAACGCTTGGCGAGAAGTACCTCCGCCAGATAGGCCTGAGCGTACCCAAAGCGCTTATATGGGCAGACGCTCTCGCGGAAGCCACCGGCACAAACCTTGGCCGACCACTTACTCTTGACGAACTGACCGGCGCGCTTTTTGACGCTTTGGACGGTGATGCTTAATGTCATGTAAGCTCACTATCGGCCGGTACTACCATGCATCGTCCATCGTCCATCGGCTGAATCCCACGGTGAAAAGCGTTTGCGCGCTGCTGCTCATACTTGCGTCGTTCTTTGTAAAAACACCACTGCAGTTGGCTTTTTTCTGCTTAATAGCCATAGCGCTTTTCGCCCTAGCGCACATACCTGTCCGTCACGTCCTGCGCTCAGCTGTTCCAGTAGCCTGGGTTTTGGCGGTACTCGCCCTTTGCAACCTCCTTCTGGTTCAGGGCGGAGACACCCTGGTTGCTTCAGGGTTCGTAGTTATTACCTCCGTTGGCGTCTGGGCGGCTATCCTCTATCCCGTACGCGTCTTTGCCGCCATTCTCATCGGCATGCTGCTCATGCTCACCACCACACCTAACGACCTCGGCAAAGCGTTCGACACGGCGCTCTCGCCGCTCTCACGCATCGGGCTGCCCGGTCACGAGCTTGCCATGGTTTTCTCGCTTATGCTGCGTTTTATCCCAACGCTTTCTGCGGACGCGACTTCCATTACCGAGGCTCAAGAAGCGCGAGGCGGAAGCGCTCGTCATGGCTCACTTATCCAGCGCTGTCGGGCGTTGCAGTCGATTACGGTGGCGCTTATCGCCAGCTCCCTGCGACATGCGGAGAACCTTGCGCGAGCCCTTGATGCTCGCAACTATGTTGCCGCAGCCCCGCGCACCTCATGGCGCCAGACTCGCTTTACCTTCCGAGAGGCTGCGTCCCTGCTTGTTACAGCCGCGGTTATCGCTGGTATCTTTGTACTTGCGTTGGTTTGAGGGGTTGCTCCTTGACTGATAAACCACTCGCATCCATCGGACAAAACTTGTTACAAAACAGGCACTTCTCGCCAAACACCGCCGTCATACCGCAAACGTACCGTAGAATAGAGGCACTCGATGAAAGCGCTCGTGCACGGGAAAGGTGAACCTATGGTCTTGCGTGTCTATGTCCAGAGAAGAACCGGTTTCGAAGGCGAAGCAACCGCCCTCCTGAAAGAGATCCGAGATTCGCTTGGTATCACCGCGCTGCAAGAGGTAGACCTTATTAACCGCTACGATGTCGAAGGCATCTCCGAAGAGCTCTTTGAGTCCTGCATTCCTACGGTTTTCTCCGAGCCGCAATCGGATTGCGCTTTTCGCACTATGCCGAAGCCGAGCTTCGCGGGCGAGAAGAACCTCCCCGTCCACACCTTTGCCGTTGAATTTCTCCCGGGTCAGTTTGACCAGCGTGCCGAGTCCGCCGCTGAATGCGTACAGCTTATCAGCCAGGGCGAGCGCCCAACGGTACGCTCTGCTCGCGTCTACGTCCTGGGCGGCAAGCTGAGCGCGGCCGACATCGCCTCCATCAAACGTTTTGTCATCAACCCCGTTGAGGCTCGCGAAGCGTCGCTCGACCTGCCCGCTACGCTGAGGTCTGCCGCTCCCGAACCTGCCGATGTCGAAGTGCTTCGTGGCTTTCGGGAACTAGACGAAGCGGGGATGAAAGAGTTTCTCGTCACACGCGGCCTTGCCATGGACCTCGCCGATCTCACATTCTGCCAGCGCTATTTCACCGACGAGCACCGCGACCCCACCATCACCGAGATTCGCGTCATCGATACGTACTGGTCCGACCACTGCCGCCACACGACATTCAACACCGGCATCACCGGTGTTCAGATAGATGATTCCGTGGTACAAGCGGCCTTTGAGCGCTACCTTCACCTGCGCCATGAGCTTGGGCAAGAAGATCGCGCGGTCTCACTCTGGGATATGGCTACCATCGGCGCGAAGTATCTGCGTAAGCGTGGCATCCTCACCACTTTGGACGAGTCTGAAGAAATTAACGCCTGCACGGTCAAGGTCAAAGTCGACGTCAATGGTCATGACGAAGACTGGCTCTTCCTGTTCAAAAACGAGACCCACAATCACCCCACCGAGATCGAACCCTTCGGCGGCGCGGCAACGTGCATCGGCGGCGCTATCCGCGATCCGCTTTCCGGACGCAGCTACGTCTATCAGGCTATGCGCGTAACCGGCGCAGCAGACCCCACAGTTCCCATCGCAAAAACGCTTCCCGGCAAACTTCCCCAGCGCACCATCGTCCGCACGGCGGCAGCCGGGTACTCTTCTTATGGCAACCAAATCGGTCTTGCAACGGGTCAGGTCTCGGAGCTCTATCACCCGGGATATATGGCCAAACGCATGGAAATCGGTGCCGTTGTCGGCGCTACGCCTGCCGATCACGTCCGCCGCGAACGCCCTGCGGACGGTGACGCCATCGTGCTCTTAGGGGGTCGCACCGGTCGCGACGGTATTGGAGGCGCAACCGGCTCATCCAAAGCGCATGACGCCTCTTCCATTGAACGCGACGGCGCGGAGGTCCAAAAGGGCAACGCACCTGTTGAACGCAAGCTTCAGCGCCTCTTTCGCCGTGGTGACGCGTGCCGCCTAATTAAGCGCTGCAATGATTTCGGCGCCGGCGGCGTCTCCGTTGCCATCGGAGAGCTCGCCGACGGCTTGGACATCAACTTGGACGCCGTGCCAAAGAAATACGACGGCCTCGATGGCACAGAGCTGGCTATCTCAGAGTCGCAGGAGCGCATGGCGGTAGCGCTGGACCCTGCCGATGTGGAAACCTTCCGGCGCTATGCCCGTGAGGAAAACCTTGAATCTACTGTTGTTGCCCGCGTAACCGAAGATCCGCGCCTCGTCATGCGCTGGCGTGGCGAGAAAATCGTCAACATCAGCCGCGCGTTTCTCGCCTCAAACGGCGCTCCCAAGTCGACAACGGTGCGGCTGAAAAAGCCTGAACCCTATACGCGCTACCAGTCCGCCTGGACCGGCACAACGCTGCGCGAAAGACTCCGCGCGCTGGTAAGCGACTTGAACGTTGCTTCCAACAAAGGGCTTGCCGAACGCTTTGATTCCACCATCGGAGCGGCTACCGTGCTGATGCCCTTTGGCGGCACACATCAGCTGACCCCCGCGCTCGCTATGGTGGCAAAGCTGCCGGTTTATGGCGAGACAACCACGGTTTCTGGCATGGCATGGGGCTTCAACCCCTACCTTATGGAGGCCGATCAGTTCCGCGGCGCTTACCTCTCCGTTGTTGAGTCTGTTTCACGCCTAGTAGCAACGGGCTTTAATCATACAAAGCTCTACCTGACCTTCCAGGAGTATTTTGAGAAGCTACGCGACGATCCTGCCCGTTGGGGCAAACCCGCGGCGGCTCTGCTCGGCGCTCTGATGGCACAGATCGATCTTGGACTGGCGGCTGTCGGCGGCAAGGATTCTATGTCCGGCAGTTTTGAGCAGCTGGACGTCCCGCCCACGCTTGTTTCTTTTGCAACAGGTCTTGCGAGCGTATCGGACATCATTTCCCCGGAGTTCAAAGGCACCGGGCACCGTCTCATTGCTATCGTGCCCACCTACGATGAAACCGGTCTGGTGCCCAAGGCCGACTCTCTCACCACCGCTTTTGAGCTGGTCTATGGCCTTGCGCAGTCTGGATCCGCCCTTGCCGTTACCACACCTGGCTACGGCGGAGTCGCTGAAGCGCTTTTCAAGAGCTGTCTGGGCAACGGCATAGGCGTTGAACTTGAACCAGAATTTACTACTGACGCGCTCTTTGCGCCGGCGTACGGCTCCTTTATTGTGGAGCTCAAGCCCGGCGTATCCCTTGACGATGTTACGGGCGTTACAGTAGCTCCCCTTGGAGCCACCGTCTCCGACTACACTCTTTCCGCATGTGGCGAGAAGATCGACCTCGCCTGGCTACAGGAAGCGTGGGAGCGGCCGCTGGAGGGGGTATTCCCTTATCGCAGCGGGAACGCACGCGAGGGCGTCGATGCCGTCACGTTTGACGGCAGCCAGGCACGACACACCTACACCGGACCCGCGCTTGTACGCCCTGCAAGCCCCGCTAGCCCCGCTAGCCCCATTGGCCCTGTCCGGACTGCTAGCTCTACTTGTCCACGTGTAGTGATTCCCGTCTTCCCGGGAAATAACTGCGAATACGATGTTTCTCGCGCCTTTGAGCGAGCCGGCACAAAACCCACTACACTCATTATCAACAACCTCACAGCCGCTGACATTACCGAATCCGCAAACGCGCTTGCTGCAGAGATTGACCGTAGCCAGATTGTTATGATTCCTGGCGGATTTTCGGGCGGCGACGAACCTGACGGTTCCGCCAAATTCATCTGCGCTCTGTTTCGAGCACCCCAGGTCACAGAGGCTGTCCGCCGGCTTCTGAATGACCGCGATGGTCTTATGCTAGGCATTTGTAATGGCTTCCAAGCACTAATTAAGCTGGGGCTCATTCCGTATGGCGATATCCGCCCCATGGACGATACCTGCCCCACGCTTACCTTCAATACCATCGGCCGCCATCAGAGCAAGCTTATTCGCACGCGCGTGGCATCAAACCTATCGCCCTGGCTCTCACGCTGCACGCCCGGTGACATCCACACCATTGCCATCAGTCATGGCGAGGGTCGCTTTGTGGCCTCTGAGGACCTTCTTACCCGTCTTAAAGACGCAGGTCAAATTGCCACACAGTATGTTGACGCGGGAGGTAATCCCAGCATGGATATCTCGGTCAATCCTAACGGATCCGTTTGGGCCATCGAAGGTATCACCAGTCCTGACGGTCGTGTGCTTGGCAAGATGGGCCACACTGAACGTGCGGGCTTTGGTCTCTACCGCAACATTCCGGAACTTACGCCAGGCGATCAGTTCCAACCGCTCATCGAAGGTGGCGTTGACTACTTTGCGTAAAGGAAACACTACTCAACAGGACCGGTATAGCCTCTGATACCTCCGATATTGCGTACGCTTGTATAGCCCATCTGCTTCAAGGCTTTCATGGCGCGTGCGCTACGAGCCCCACTTGCGCAGTATAGAAAGAGCGGAACCGCAATATCGGAAACAGTGGAGGAAATCTTTCCAATGCTGGAAAGAGGTACGTTCACTGCACCTTTTATATGGCCTGACGCGTATTCATCTGCCTCGCGAACGTCCACCAAAATGGCGCCTGAAGTCTCACGAGCTTCAGCAACGCCTTCGTTGATATTTGCTCCACCGCCAAAGAGAGAAAAGATACTCATAGTGTTCCTTGTTTTTAAAACATACCCATATCGATAATAGCGAAGATTGCAGACTACAAGCAGCCACATACAGCTACTAGCGGCTATGCCGACTATGTGCAGTTATGCGCAGCTATGTGCAGCCTTTCTAGCTACACAATTATAAAATGAGGCTTGTTGGCGATGTACCATAATTATGGTACATCGCCAACAGACACAAAAACAAAATTCATTAGCCTATACAAGACTCATTAGCCTGTACAAACTCATTAGCCCATAATTCACAAACCAAGGCCCAGCTAACAAGCATGATTCCTGCAGGCGTAGGCAAACCTATTAGCCTAGTGTGGACATCACTTGCGGCAAGGCACTCACTCCACCCGCCAAACTGTTCCGCCAAGACACACACCCACAAAACTCTTACGTTAAAGTGCCCATCCGCCAGACTGTTGCTGCAGCTCAGCCATGTGACGGAAGATTCCATCTTCTTTCTCGCATAGCTCGGCAGGCGTGCCCTCCTCAACGACCTTACCGTCTGCCAACACCACAATCTTATCGGCAGCCTCAACCGTGCGCATGCGGTGTGCAATCACCAGAACAGTCTTGCCCGCCAGCAGGCGCGTCAGGGCTTCTTGCACCTTAGTCTCGTTTTCCACGTCAAGTGAGGCGGTCGCTTCATCCATAAGTACAATCGGCGCGTCTTTCAACAGCGCGCGAGCAATCGATATCCTCTGGCGTTCACCACCTGACAGCCTGCTCCCGTTCTCACCAATCATGGTCTTGTAGCCGTCGGCCATCTTGTCTACGAATTCATCGCAGTTGGCCGCTCTAGCGGCAGTAAGAACTTCCTCATCAGTAGCATCCTTGCGCCCGATGCGAATATTCGCCATTACTGTATCGTCAAAGAGTGTGACGTCTTGGAAAACCATCGAGTAGTCCGTGAGAAGCATCTCGGGATCAATGCTTGCGACATCCACGCCGCCCACAAGGACGGATCCGGAAGAAGCGTCCCACAGCCGAGCCGCAAGGCGCGCGCAGGTTGACTTACCGGAACCTGATGGTCCGACAAGGGCGGTAACCTCGCCTTCCTTTGCTGTAAAACTCACGCCGTTGAGCACAACGTTGGACGCAGCTTTAAGCTCAGCGTTGGGCTCAGTGCCAGTCGCAACATCGGTCACGACGTTGGTAGCAGCGTCAGCCGTAGCATCAGTCACAGCGTCCTCGCCGGCCGGAAGGTCCTTCTCGCTGTAAGTGGTTTTGTACGCAAAGGAAACATTGTCGAACACTATATCGTGCCCAGCAGGGTTAAATTCGGCTGCTCCTTCGGCAATAGGCTCGTCGTAGATTGCCTGCAGGCGCTCGGCGGCAACCTCCGAGATAAACAGCTCCGCAATGAGAGCCAGCGCCTGATCAAAGGGGGCATAGATGCGAGTTACCGTCAAAAGGTACATGAAAAAGACCATGAAATCGATCTGCCCGGTCAGTATGAGATGGACGCCGGTAATGATGGTAGTTGCCACGCCAAGACGCATAATAACCGCCGCCGCATTGACAATAAGCCCGACTTTCAGCTCGGCGATGGAGGTGCTTCGCTCCGAGGCATCAATCTTGTTATCAAGCTCATCAAGGTAATGTTCAACCTGATTGGTGGCACGAATCTCACGTGCGGTATCCAACATCTCTTGGATACCGTCGGACACAACCAGCGCATCCGCGCGAGACTCCTCCGCGCTCTTTGAACAGACCTTACGCAAGCCAAACAGCAGGCCAAACGCTACAGGAACGCTCCACATGACCGCGATTCCCATGCGCCAGTTAAAAGCGATAAGCGCAATAGCCACAACAGCCGTTGAAATATACGACCCATATAGATAGCCCAGCACATGCGACCAGACGTGCTCCAAACGGTCAACGTCACTCATGATAGTTTCAGCGAGGTCGGCCAGATCACGACCGCCAAAGAAGGAAAGCGGAAGCTTACGGAGACGCTCGGCGATGCCTATGCGAAGCTTGCCAACCTCCGTATATACCGTACCGTAGGTATTTCTATATTGCATCTTATGAGCAACGAACGATATAACCAAAAATATTGCGACACTACCAACGCTATAGACCGGATCCGGTGCGGAGGCGCCTGTAAGCATCATCGCCATCAACTGCTGCATAAGCACGAACAATAAGCCGATGCCCGCAAAGTCCACAAAATTGACGACAACAGTCCATAGCATACCCTTCTTGACGTTGGCGACGCCTTCGTCGGTCAGGGCAAAACTGCGTTTGAACTTCTCGTTGAACATCTTTACCTTTTCTTCAAACATTTAGGCCACCTCCTTTGAGATCTTCCACGAAACGGCCTTCTGATAGTCGGCCCACATACGCGCGTACAGACCGTCTTTTTCCACCAGCTCAGCGTGAGTACCCTGTTCGACCACGTGGCCCTCGTCAAGCACCACGATCTTATCGGCATTAACGACGGTCGAGAGTCTGTGAGCAATCATTACAACGGTGCGGCCTTGGGTCAGCCGCGCGAAAGCCTTCTGAATGAGTACTTCGTTTTCAGGATCGGCGAACGCGGTGGCCTCGTCGAGCACCACGATAGGAGCGTCCTTCAAAATAGCGCGCGCAAGAGCAATGCGCTGCTGCTCGCCGCCGGAAAGATATGTGCCATGCGTTCCGATAACCGTATCCACGCCCTCAGGCATCTTCTCGATAATGTCCTCGCACTGCGCAGCCGCAAGAGCTTCCAACGCCTCCTCGCGCGAGGCTTGTGGTCGAGAAGCACGGACGTTCTCCAAGATTGTAGTTTTGAACAGATGGTTGTTCTGGAACACGAAAGCAACCTGATCCATCAAGACCTTAGGAGCAATAGAGCGCACATCGGCACCGCCGACTAACACGGAGCCCGTGTCACTATCCCAAAAGCGCGGGATAAGACTTGCGGCTGTAGTTTTACCACCACCCGAAGGTCCCACGAGCGCAACGGTCGAACCGGCGGGAACCGTAAATGTTACCTCGTCCAGGGCTTTCTTCTCGGCACCTTCATAGGTAAAGCTCACGTTTTGGAACTCAATGCCGTTGTCGGCGGGAATCTCAAAGGTCTGCGCCTCGCTCACCTGCGGAGCCGTAAGGATTTCTTCCACACGCCGCAAAGCGTCACTTGCCTGCATCATACCGCCCGCAGCGAACATGATCTTTGCCAGCGATGTAGACATAATTGCCGAGAAAATCGCGTAGAACGCAAAGTCGGTTATGAGCTCTGCAAGATTGCCCGACGCAATCGACCCCGGAAGCAGAAGAATGGTTACCGGAATCAAAAAGACAAAAGCGGCTTCGGTAAAGCTCAGGTTAATGCTTTGAGGAGTCTCGCAGACCTCTCCTTGATACTGTTCGGATTTAGCGCTGTACTCGTCAATAGTCTTTTTAAATATCGTAAAGGTGTGCACCGTCTGCTGGAACATCTTAACCACAGGAATGCCTCGCACGTATTCAGTACTGGCTTTGCTCATCTTATCGAGCGCCGTCTGATATTCGGCCATAAAGTCCTTGCCTTTGCCGGATACCATATGCATTATGCAGGCTACGGAAATGATTGCCACTGCAAAGCACGCCAGACCCATGCGCCAATCAAAGACAAAAAGCAAAATTACCATTGAGACGAACATGGAAATGGTACCGGCAATGTCTGCAAGATTATGGGCAAAGAGCTGCTCAATGTTGAGGGTCGCCGAATCCATACGACGGCGAAGGATGCCCGAAGCATGGTTGTCGTAGTAGCCAAGCGGAGCTGCCATCAAGCGCCTTGCACATGCCTTGCGCATATTTGTCTCAATGCGAAACGCTGCCAGGTGTGTGCACATGAGGCCGCAGAAATAAATGATGATACCCCAAACGGCAAACCAAAATGCCGCCCAACCGTAACTGGCAATAGTACTGGCTTCTTCCCATCTGGGAGCAACTGCAACAAGGTCGCGAACGACAAGCCAGATAAACACATAGGGCATCATGGTGAATATCATGGAAACCGCTACCAGCACGCAGCCAACGATGGTAAGTGAGCGTCTTGTCCCCGCAAAGTCCATGATGCGGGATATCGTTCCGCGTTTCTTTTGACTTTTTTCCTGCGCCACAAGAACCTTCTTTCTTTTTCCTCGTTGCGATTCACAGCCCTGGTTTTGTAGTGCCTTGCAATTACGTTCCATCGTAATTCATTGTGGGCGTGACCTGTGGGCGTGACCGCTCTCTATACAAACTGTTTTTGGTGATGCCGCTTTATCGCGGCAGCGTAGTTCCACATAACACATATTGTAATAGTAGACGAGTTTCATCTAAAAAGTAAGATAACGCTTACAATTGAAGACTCTCCGACGAAGGGATGCTTGCAGCAAAAGGGATGCTCACTGACAAAAGAGTAGCCTGCGGGCGAAGGGATGGTCCCTGCCAAAAGAACAGCCCGCAAACGAAGAAATGATCCCTGGGTATGCAGAGCTTTCCTCGTTTGTCCTTCATAGAGTGCGGCGCTGGACGCGAATCTACGCCTAGAAAAAAGCCAGAGGCGCTAACCTCTGGCTTGTCTTTTCATGGTCGGGTTGACTGGATTTGAACCAGCGACCTCTCGGTCCCGAACCGAGCGCTCTACCAAGCTGAGCCACAACCCGTTGCAAGAGAAAACTCTAGCAGATTTAGCCGTCAAAACCAACGGTCATTGTTGCAAAAGCACGCCAACCGTGCAAGCTTTGCGCCTCCTGGGCAATCTTTTTTGCTGATTCATGCGACGTACAAATAGCAAATGAACAGCTACCCGAACCAGAGACCATCGCGCCTACAACATCTGACCGTGCGGAAAGCCACCTCTCAATTTCTGCCACCTCAGGGCAAAGCGCCTTTGCCGAAGGTGCGAGATTGTTGTACAGAAGATCTGCGACCTGCTGGTATTCAGCTTCCGTAACGCCCGCACGTAAAAGATCGCACAGTCTGCTATACTCCTTCGGCTGCGTTGGCGCAACGTCAAAGGCATCATACGCATCTGTAGTCGATACGCCATCTGTCTTGGGAAGTACCAGTACAAGTGGCATCCCCACAATTTTGGGGAAGGCTTCTTCCAACACATCTCCCGCATTCAGAAAAAGTGATGGTACGGGGTGTAAAAAGAACGACACGTCAGCACCCACGCGGCGCGCCACGGCTACCACTCTGGAGTCCAACGCGTCAATACCCCACCGCTCAGCCAGCGCCCTCAACGTAGCCGCAGCATCTGCTGACGATCCTCCCAGTCCCGCTTGGTCAGGAATGGTATTTTCAACCTTGATAGAGACATTCGGTTCGCAACCGAGTTCTGCGGCCAGCATAGTGGCAGCCTTCCACACCGCGGTCTTCTCGCCAGCGATATCAAGGGCCGGAGCGTGCTCAATCACAAGCTCAGATGCATCGCAAACCGTAATAGTATTGTACAGTCCCACGGGAACCATGACAGAATCAACGCGATGGTAACCGCGTTTATCTTTCTCCGCATGAATTCCTAGATGAAGATTGATTTTGCAAGGAGTTTTTACCGATCGGCGTCCTTGTTCCTGCATGGGCGCGCCCGTCTTGCCTATTCCTCGAACGCGAAGTCAAAAAGACGTTCGCCGGATTCGATGTCAAACAGCTCAACGGTACCTGTCAGCACGTCTACATATTGATACGATTGGCGAGCAGTACGACCACGTCTCTCACCGACCTCAACAATAAACAGGCTCGGGTGCACCTGAATCAGCGTGCCCGTGCGCTCAATAATACGCGAGCGGCCCATATTAGCCTTGACTTTGACCTTTTGACCTTGGAGAGCACTCAGCTTCTCGTGAATCTCGTCCACACGATTAACTGGTGGAATCTCGTTTTCCATCTGGCCTCCAACGCGCGAACTACCAGTACACAGGGCGTCCGCGCACATATCCTAGACAATTCATCAAGACACTATCATACGGACTTTGGAGGTGAATCTCAAGAGCCGCATAACATCGTGCCAGAAAATCATGTCGTGGTGGCAGAGTTTGACAGAGTCCTACTCCGCGGGACAAAGCGAAAGCGCGGCTTCGTCGGCAATAACCGTGCAGTTGGGATGCAGCTGCAAAATGGAGGCGGGACACTGCGGCGTCACATGCCCATAGCACATGTCGTACGCCGCTTGAGCCTTATCAGCGCCCGACGCCAAAATAAGGATTGAGCGAGCAAACATAATGGTTTGGACACCCATGGTATACGCCTGGCGCGGAACGTCTTTTTCGTGCTCAAAAAGGCGGCTGTTAGCTTTGATGGTACTTTCGGTCAAATCGACGCAGTGCGTGCCCTTGGAGAAATACTCGGAAGGCTCGTTGAAACCGATGTGGCCGTTATGTCCGATGCCCAAAAGCTGCAGATCAGGATAGCCTGCCTCGGCGACCATCTCGTCATATTCACGGCACGCCGCGTCAGCGTCTGGGTTTGAGCCGTCAGGCACATGTGTATGGGCGATATCGATATTCACCAAGTCAAAGAGATTTGTCTTCATGAAGTAGTGATAGCTTTGAGGGTCGTCATGCGAAAGGCCGCGATATTCGTCCAGATTATAGGTGCTCACCTGGGAAAAATCCAAATCGCCCTTTTTGTTCCACTCGGCAAGCTGCCGATACGTTCCGATAGGAGTCGAGCCTGTAGCCAAACCGAGCACTGACTCGGGTTTCAAAATAATCTTCGCGGAAATGACGTTTGCAGCCTTGCGGCTCATATCATCGTAATCACGCGTGCGGACGATCCTCATCAAAACCTCCAGATATTACACGATTTGCTGTTAAAACTACCTTTTCTACCGGCAATATTTTAACCTTTGATTTGCTCGGAAAGCGCCTCAAGCGCATGGAACCGGTGAGAGATAGCATTTTTTTGGGCGGGCGTCAGCTCAGCCATAGTCATACCTGGCGAATCTATTGGCCAGAAAAGCGGGTCGTATCCAAAGCCATTCTCGCCACGCGGTTCAAAGCCAATGGAGCCCTCGCAATCTCCCTCACCAATAAGCACGCCTCCGTCTCGATACACAAGCGCAACTGAAGAGTGGAACCGAGCCGTACGCTCCTCCTTGGGCACCTCCTTGAGCTCATCCAGCAGCTTGGCATTGTTCTTGGCGTCGTTTCCGTGCTCGCCGGCATATCGGGCGGAGTAGATGCCCGGAGCACCTTCGAGCGCATCGACGCACAATCCTGAATCGTCAGCAATAGCCGCCGGAAAAGGCGTCTCGTCCAACGCGGCAAGCGCTTTGATAAGTGCGTTATCGCGAAAATTGGCGCCCGTTTCCTCAGGCTCGGGGAAGTCGCCGAGATCGCCAAGGGCAACAAAGCGCATCTCAGGCATGACTTTGGAAAGAATTGCCTCAATCTCCGTCAGCTTGTGCACATTGCCCGTCGCAACCACTACAGTATGCTCGGGGTCAAGTGCAGTACCGCCCTCGGAGCCAAGTGCTACGCTGCCAATCTTTGCATGAGTCATATTATCTCCCATCTGAGATGTATTGCGAGAAGTACGCGGACACGGCATCGGACGCTGACACCTACGGTCTTCATTGTCACAATTATCCGAAATCTTCATTGTCACAATTGTTCCGATTGCCTCAAAATCCCGTTATCTCATGTTGCAAGTCCAGTAAGTGCGCAACACCCTTTAAGCCGAGATCAAGCAGTTGATCAAGCTGGTCGCGCTCAAACGGACCTCCCTCGCCTGTTCCTTGCACCTCAATAATACGACCGCCATCCGTTCCCACGAGGTTCATGTCTACGTCGGCGTGACTGTCTTCTGGATAATCAAGATCAAGCAAAACGCGACCGTCCACCACGCCCATTGAAACCGCCGCTACCCGACCTGAAAGAGGAAGCCGCGGCAGCACGTCACGCTCAACCAGGCCCATCAGAGCATCATGGAGCGCCACCCAGGCTCCCGTAATACTTGCCGTACGCGTACCGCCATCGGCCTGAAGCACATCGCAGTCAAGCGTAACGGTATATTCGCCCAGACGCTTCAGGTCACACACCGCACGCAGTGAGCGGCCGATAAGTCGTTCAATCTCCATCGAGCGACCTTTACGCGCAGTGCGCTCCCGCTTTGTACGGCGATTCGTGGAAGCGGGAAGCATGGCATACTCGGCAGTCACCCAACCCGCATGTGAGCTGCACCGCCACAGGGGTACCCCTTCTTCAACCGTTGCCGAGCAGAGTACCTGTGTGTCTCCAAACTTCACCAGACACGAACCATCGGCATGCTTCATTACATCGCGCTCAAGCATCACCGGGCGCATCGCATCCCATGCGCGTCCATACGAGCGGTCTACCTGCACGTCCGCCATTGAAGCTCCTCCTAAGGGGTCAAAAAAACGCGGCACCCGAGCTGCCGAGCACCCGAGAACCGCGATGATTTCCTGGTGGGCGATGAGGGATTTGAACCCCCGACCTTGTGCGTGTAAAGCACCTGCGCTAGCCACTGCGCCAATCGCCCATGACCTGTGCAGTTTATCACAGGTTCACGCTTGCGCGCGCGTCATTATCAAACGGGCGGTATACTTTCATCGAAAACAAATTTTTGCACGCCCTCACCTGCAACCAACAATCGACCTTCAACTGATGGTCGACCCTCAACTGACGGGAGTCTATCTCACATGGCACTTCACTTGGCGGGACTTATTTCATACTTAACCGAGAAGAACCTTCTCGCTCGAACCTATTGCTGCGAAAACGCCGAGGCGATAGACGTAAACGGCGTTGATCACGATTCCCGTATTGTTGAGCCGGGGCACTTATTTGTATGCAAAGGGGTCTCGTTCAAACCGACATTTCTGACATCCGCCCTTGAAACTGGCGCTGTAGCGTATCTTTGTGCAGAGTCTCATGCCGCTGAGCTCGCTCAAAAAGAGCCTCATGTACCGGCCCTTATCGCGACCGATGCTAATTTGCGCCGTGCAATGGCCGAAGCTGCGGCATACGTCACCGGACATCCCGACCGCGACCTCACTATGATTGGCATCACAGGAACGAAGGGCAAGTCAACCACCGCCTACATGCTGCGCGCCATTCTTGACGGCGATACTCCTTATGAAAAGACCGCCATTATGGGCTCCATTGAAGTCTTTGACGGCATTGAGCGCGGTATGCCAAACAACACCACGCCGGAAGCTCCTGAACTCTGGAGGCACCTTGCCAACGCAAAGCGCTCAGGCCTCGCCTACATGGATATGGAAGTCTCCAGCCAGGCGCTTAAATATGATCGAACCTATGGCCTGAGCTTGGATATTGCCGTCTTTCTCAACATCGGCCGCGACCATATCTCCCCTGTTGAGCATCCCACCTTTGAAGACTACTTCGAGAGCAAGATGAAGATATTCGACATGGCGCAAACCGCTGTTGTCAATATGGATACCGACCATTACGAGGATGTTATCGCTTCCGTCCGCGCCGCTCACGCGCGCAATCCCCAGCACTGCCAGCGCATATGCACGTTTTCCGCCACCAATCCTCAGGCGGACGTTTGGGCAGACGACATTTCGTCCGAGTACGGCGTCGTTTCCTTCCGCGCTCACACGCCTGAGTGGACCGGCTATCTTTCCATTCCCATGCCCGGCCTCTTCAACGTTGATAACGCGCTTGCGGCCATCGCCGTTGCGAGCCTGCTCGGATTTTCCGGCGAGAAGCTCCAGTATCCCTTACTCAATACGCATGTGCCAGGTCGCATGGAGCTCATCCCCACCAAAGACCGCAAGGTTATGGCACTCGTTGACTACGCGCACAACCGCCTTTCCTATCAGAAGCTTTTCTCGTCATCGTCAAAAGAGTTTCCCAATTACAGCCGCTATATCGTTACGGGGACTCCCGGCGGCAAAGCGCAGGAGCGGCGCCGGGACCTTCCGGAAGAGGGTGCCAAGTGGGCTGACCACCTCATTTACACGGCCGAGGATCCCGCCTTTGAGGATCCGGCGGATATCTGCGCGGAAATGGCCGCAGCTACGCCAAAGGGCGCCTCATACGAGATTATCCCTGACCGAGAAGAAGCCATTCGTCAGGCCGTTCGCCTCGCTTATGCGGATAAGCGTCCGAGCATCGTGTATCTTCTCGCTAAAGGCGATGAGGACTTCCAGCATGTAAGGGGCAGAGACGTCCCCTGGAAAACCGATGCTGCAGCGTTCAAAGACGCCGTGCGCGACTATGAGGCGGGCAGGCTGTAAGGTCGCCTCACTACCTGCCAGCTGGAGAATTCCTCACTGAACGTGCCGCGCTTCTTGTGTCTCTCGTGCCTCTTCCAACAGCGGCCTTTTCCGAAGGTAGCCTCTCCAACGGCGGTCTCTTCCGAAGGTACACCTCTTCCGAAGCTGTGCCTTTCCTCAAGGCGTGTCATTTCCCTCCGCACGATTCCAAAAAAGTGCATGAGTTGTGATATGAAAACTCCTAAAAAAGGCATCAGTTGTGATAAATCCCCTAAAAATGCCATGAGTTGTGAAGTATTTTTATCACAACTGTGGCACTTTTTTGGAATTACCGTCCACGCGTACTCTAAGAAACGCGTTCACGCATGTTTTGGAGACGTAGCCGTGCATAACCAAAAAGTAAAGCCCGAGAAGTACAGAGAACTTCTCGGGCTTTATACACGAAGTCAAGACACCTAAAGAAAGCGAACTTCTCGCCAGAACTCGCTTTTATGTTGTAGGCCTTGCTTTTGCGCTACCGGCATTGCCTTTTTGTCCTGTAAGCCTTGCTTTTGTGCCACAAGCCTTGCCTTTGTCCTGCGAACCTTACCTTACTCGTCCTCTTCCAGAGCGGCGGCAATCTCATCGGTAACGTTCATGGTGCTGTAAACGTTCTGAACGTCATCAAGCTCGTCAAGCTTGTCAAGCAGGCGCTGAACCTTCTTGGCATCAGAAACGGACACGTCGGTGGGGGTAGTGGGAACCATAGTGAGCTCGGAGCCCTTGACCTCAATGCCCTGAGCCTCGAGACCCTTCTGGACATCCTGCATCTTGTCATAGGCAGTCCAGACAATCCACTGCTCGCCGGCGTCTTCGTAATCCTCGCCACCGGCCTCAGCAACGGCCATCATGAACTCGTCCTCATCGGTAGCGTTATCGCGATCGGCAACTTTTTTATCATCGGACACGATAACCTTGTCCACTGCAAGCGAGCCGCGACGCTCAAACTGAAAGGCCACGGAACCCGCCGTACCCAGATTGCCGCCCGAGTGTGTAAAAGCGGAACGGACATCGGCAGCAGTACGATTCTTATTGTCGGTCAGGCAATCAACATACACTGCGATACCCGCGGGACCATAGCCCTCGTAGACAATCTCCTCGTAAACGGCCGCGTCGGCGCCGGCGCCAAACGCCTTGTCGATAGCAGCTTTGATCTTTGCGTTTGGCATGGAAACCATGCGGGCGCGAGCGACAGCAGCGGAAAGAGTGGCGTTGTTGTCCGGGTTGGGATCGCCGCCCATCTTCGCGGCGACGGTGATATTGCGGGAAAGCTTGGAGAACAGCGACGAACGCTTGGCATCGATAGCTGCCTTTTTATGCTTCGTTGTTGCCCATTTAGAGTGTCCAGACATTTGCACTCTCCTTTTGTTTACATATAGAGTCAATAGCCTTTATACATTACCCTAAATCACGTTGCGAGAAAACCCTCGGCGCGGGAAACATAACATTTTCTGCACAGCCGCCCGCAGCTCTGCTCGCACACTTACGCGACCACGGAAACATGAATCTGCCGAGCAATTTCATCTACGAGCGCAAAGTCTCCAAGGCCGGCGCTCATGGCAACGTTTCCGCCGGTAGCCATGGCGCGTGTCAAAGCGCCCTCAACATTGCGGCGGTCAGCAAGCCACACGGAAAGAAAGCTTGCCAAAGTCGCGTCGCCAGCGCAGGCCGTCGAAAGCACCTGTACCTGAGCGGCATTGGCATGCCAGATATGCCTCCCGTCCGAGAAGTACGCGCCCTCGCCACCAAGCGTCAACAGGATATTTTGCGCGCCTCTTTGATGAATCTCGCGCAGCGCCCTCACCACGTCAGCTTGATTGCAGACGTTAACTCCAAAGATGGCGGCAACCTCTTCATCGTTGGGCTTAATCAAAAGCGGCCGGCGCTCAACCAGCTCAGCCAGATGAGGATGGGAAATATCCAGAATAAACTCAGCGCCCTTTTGCGCACATACGTCCACGAGCTCGTCATAAAAACTCGCGTCCATCTCAGGCGAAAGCGACCCTGACACCGAAAGCACCTCAAGGTCATCGGCGGCACGCAGCAGTTCAAGCATTTCCTCCTGGCGAGCACGATTCACGGGAGCACCCGCATTGGGGAACTTAAGCTCGCCTTTTGGCGTGGTCACAAAAACATTCACGCGCGTGATTCCTTCAATCATCACCGGTTTGACCGGACAGATTTTAGACGCTTTCCCTATGATGTACTCTCCCGAAAATCCACCAAAGAATCCCATGATTACACTGGCAACGCCATAGTGTTTCAGCGTAAACGAAACGTTCAGGCCTTTGCCGTTGGGCGTATAGACCGCATCGGTCGTGCGGTTGACACGGTCATATGAGAGCTCGCCGGCATTGACGTTCATGTCAATGGCAGGGTTTGTCGTAAGCGTATAAATCATCGTGGTCCTTCTCGCCAGCTTAGCGCACGCATGCGAAGCGCTTTCCCTAAAGAAAAGGCCCGACGACACGCGCCGGGCCCGTTCGTATCGATGCGTATCGTACGACGTTTTACGCATCACGACAAGACTGAATTATCGGGCGAGAAGAACTACCCCTCCACAACCTTATTGTCATTTTTCTTGTACTCCGCAGCTTTGAACGCTACAAAGAGAATGCCGCCGACAACGGCGCCGATAAGGATAGCGAGCACCCACATAAGGCCGCCGTCGACAACAGGAAGCACGAGGAAGCCACCATGAGGCGCGGGATCGTGCACGCCAAAGAAGATGGTGAGGATGGCGGCGATGGAAGATCCCAGCATCATGATGGGCATCACGGGCCAAATATTTTTGGTCATGAAGGGAATGGCTCCCTCTGTAATGTGCGTGCAGCCCAAAATGAAGTTGACCAGGCCGGCGTTGCGGTCAGATTCCGTAAAGTACTTTTTGCCCACGATAACCGCAAACGTAGTAATCAGCGGCGGAACGATGCAAGCGGCGGAAACGGCGGCCATAAAGTTGGTGCCAAAGTTATAGGTTGGCGTACCAACGCCCGCGGTCAAAGCTTCGGTCAAAAGCGCAGTGCCGGTCACATATGCCGCTTTATTGACAGGGCCACCCATGTCAAAGGCGCACATGCAGCCAATGGCCAAGCCGAGCACAATGGGGCCGGAATTGGCAAGGCCACGCAGGAAGTTCATCATACCGGTATTGATGCTTGCCATAGGACCGGAAATGCCCAGCATGATGAGGCCGACAACAAGAGTCGAAAGCAACGGATACAGGAAGATTGCTTTCAGACCGTCAAGGTTCTTCGGAAGAAACGCCAGCGCCTTCTCAAGTCCCACAATGACATAGCCGGCTACAAAGCCACCGACGATGCCGCCCAAAAATCCAAAGCCGACACCAGCGCCGGCCGGATCAATCATGTTTGTAGTGGGATTGATTGGCAATCCTTGAATGGCAATCATGCCGGCTACAAAACCCGGTACGAGTGCCGGTCTCTTGCCGATGGACTCTGCAATGTAGGCTGCCAAAACAGGAACCATAAGGTTCATAGCAATGCCGCCGATAATCTTGAGCATGGCGGCGAAGCTGTTGTACTGAGCACTGGTAGAGTCAAACGAATAGATGCCCCACAAGAATGAAACGGCTGTCAGCACACCGCCGGCCACCACAAAGACCAGCATGTGAGAAACGCCGTTCATAAGATGCTTGTAGATGATATGACCCACGGACTCTTTTTCAGTTGCAGAAACCTCAGCAGCATTGCCGCCGTTTACGACGTCGGCTTCGTTAAGGTCTTCAGCGAGAGAACCCGTCGGCTGCGCCGCAAGTGCACGATCAATGAGGCCGCCCGCATCCTTAATGGCCGCGGTGACGCCGACATTTACCATCGGCTTGCCGGCAAAACGCTCAGCCTGAACGTCCTTGTCGGCAGCCACCACTACCGCCTTCGCGGCTCTAATCTCTGCAGGCGTCAGTTCGTTTTCGATGCCAACCTGCCCGTGTGTCTCAACCTTAATGGTGAGTCCCTTTGCTTTGGCAGCTTTCTCTAATGCCTCCTTGGCCATAAAGGTGTGCGCAATACCAGTCGGACAGCCCGTTGCTGCCACAATGTCATACGTTGACACGTCTGCCATGTTTTGCGCTCCTCTCATAACAGGTACCGGATAGCTAAAAGCAACTTCAGGCCCTCACCCGACCGGTACGATTTAACCTGTCCTCATACTAAGCCCGAACACCCCTTGAAACAAGCTTCACTCTGCACGGGACTTCTCGCTCTGCAACGAAGCTTCTCACCCCGCAGCGGGCTCTTTCTCTCACTCTGCAGCGGGGTCTCTCACTCCGCGGCGAGCACTTCTTCACCAAAGCGTTCTTTGCGCAGGCGAAGCGCCTCATATGCGCAGCCATACATTGCCGCCTGATTGCCAAGACTTGCCGCTTCGATACGCACGGGGCGGCTGACGCGCAGCGCGTACTCCTCAAAGCGGGCGCGCAGCTCGGTAGCAAAGGTTGCAAATGAACCGGCGACTCCTCCGCCAATCAGATACATGGACGGGTCGACCACACATGAAACCTGCGCCATGGCGCGCGCCAGATACGAGCACATCTTATCGATAGCAAGCGTCGCGCACTCATCACCCGCGGCATGCGCACGGAACACCGAAAGAGTATCTGTCTCGTGCTCAACACTCACAGGCGTCACGCCGCGCCTCTCGCACTCCTCGAGGTACAGGCGAACAATGCCCTTCGCAGACGCGTACTGCTCAAGGCAACCATGACGACCACAGCCGCACGTTTTAGGCTCTTCGGGTTCAACCGTAATGTGACCAATCTCGCCGCCCGCTCCAAACGCGCCTGCCACCAGCTTGCCGTTACAAACTACCCCCGCGCCGACGCCCGTGCCAATAGCAATGAGTACGAAGGAGGGCGCACCCACGGCAACGCCCGCCCACGCCTCACCAAGAGCGGCGGCATTGGCGTCGTTGACAAAGGCCACCGTGGCGTTAGGCAGAGCCGCACTGATGGCCTGCACCAATTCTTCGGGATTCAGCTGCACGTTGGCGAGAAAACCGACGGTACCGTCATCGGCAACCGGGCCGGGAATATCCAATCCGCAGGCGATAACGTCTTCCGGCCTGCCGTCTCGGGACGCGACAACCTCTTCAAGCGCGTGGCAAACGGTGCGGTACGCCTCCCGCGAGATAAGCGCAGGCGTTGGAACCTTCTCTTCCGTCAGCAACTCTCCGTCAGGCGTAAACAGACCGATTTTGATGCTGGTGCCACCGATGTCAATGCCGAATACGTACTGCATAGTCTCCCCCATCATCAGTTTCCGCGCGCAAGCGCACCGTTCACCAGGTCAGCAAGGACTTCACGAAGTTCAAATCCTGCCGCCTCAACCGCCATAGGAACCAAGGACGTCTCAGTAAGTCCCGGGAATGTTTTAAGTCCCATAACCATGGCCTTGTGGCCGTCCCAAATAAAATCAACACGCGCGAAGTCGCGACAATCATAGGCGCGATACACTTCACGAGCCGCCTGTTCAAGAGCAATGCGGGCGTTTTCCACATTGCCGCCAAGCGCCGCCAGCGACTCATCACGAGCCGGACAGAAATGGTTGACGCGGGAGGTCTCAAGACGAGCATCCGTGTCGTAGATACCTTCAAGAACCTCAATCTCCACGGGCGGAAGGACCTTCTCGGCACCCGGCGTACCCAAGACGGTAAGGCTGACCTCAACACCTTCAATCCAACGCTGGATGATGACGGAATCGTCGTAGGCAAAGGCCGCCATAAGAGCGCTGCCCAAATCGTCCGGACTGTCGACGCGCGAGAGGCCCATAGCGGAACCGCCGTGCACAGGCTTGACCGCCAGAGGAAATCCCGTACCTCCCCCAAGGCGCTCGGGAATAATGTCCAGCGCCTGAGCCGCTCCCAAGTCTTTGAACGCGCTTGCAGGAAGCACCAGCTGAGGCGGCCACACCACCAGCGATTCTCCCTTATCGTACACACGGCGCATTAAAAACGGCATGTCCGCTTTATTCCAGGCGGCTCGGCAGGACGCGGGTCTTGACCCCACATATGGGATACGCAAAAACTCAAGCAGCGCCGGTACCGCGCCGTCCTCTCCGCCTGCCCCGTGCATGCAAATGAAGGCAACCGCGGGCTTTTCCGCCCGAAGCGTCTGTACAAGGTTGGCATCCGCATCAAGCGTCAATACGTCAAAGCCCGACTCGGCAAGCGCTTCAGATACCAGACGGCCGGAAAGAAGCGAGAAGTTCCTCTCAAACGAGGTTCCGCCCATAATGACAGCAACTTTGGCAGCCACAACTACCTCCTGTTTTGATTGGTCGAATACTTGGCCGAATGCTCAGTTGAATACTCGGTCGAATACGTTGAAACGGTCTCAGGCAAGGCGCCCGCCGCACGAAACGCGCGGTACAGTTCCATGCGATCCTGAACGCAGGACGACAGACGGCAGATTGCCTCATGAATATGGTCGGGCGTCTCAAAGGAATAGCACAGGCGCATGCTTGAGGCTCCGCAACCGTCGGGATAACAATTTGTTCCAGGTACATATGCCACGCCCTTTTCGAGCGCCGCCGGAAGCAGCTGGTTCGTATCAAAGTAAGGCGGAAAGGTAACCCAGAGGAACAGTCCCCCTTCGGGATGCGTCCACTGCACATCCTCTGGGAAGCACTCTTCAAGAGCCGCAAGCATAGCGTTCTTACGCTCACGATAGCGCCTCTTAGAAACTTCAAGCGCCGCCTGCCAGTCCACCTCATTGAAATAGTGCTCCGCCAATACCATGTTAAAGGGACTTGTACACAAGTCCGCTCCCTGCTTGGACAAGTTGATCCGTTCAAGAAAATGGTGCGGCGCCACAATCCATGCAAGACGCAGACCCGGAGCAAATATCTTTGAGGTGGTTCCCAGATAGATAACACTCTCGTCAAGCGCCTTGAGGCGGGTCAGATCCTGACCCTCATAGCGTATCAGTCCGTAAGGATCATCTTCAACTACCGGAATGACAAAACGGTGCGCCAGCTCAAGCAGGCGGTGGCGACGCTCCATGGACATGGTGGTTCCTGTGGGATTGTTGAAGTTGGGAATAACATAGATGAACTTGGGCTTTCTGCCGACGGCGCTCAGCTCTTCGAGCTTGGCCTCAAGCATATCCATTCGCATGCCCTCCGCGTCCATCTCTATACAATGTACGCGGGGCTGATATGCCGAAAATGCCTGAAGCGCTCCGAGGTAGCTGGGACCTTCGCAGATGACGTCGTCACCCGGGTTGAGAAAGACGCGGCCAAGAAAATCCAGCGCCTGCTGAGAGCCGGATGTCAGAACCATATCTTCAGGCTTAGCTTCAACGCCTTGAACCGCAAGGATCTTGCAGACGGCCTGCCTGCATTCCACACGCCCGTCTGAGCTGCCGTATTGCAGCGCTCGCAGACCCTCAACGGTAACGCAGCGCTTAGCGCATTCGGCGACTTCGTCAAGCGGCAACGATGAAATATCCGGCATGCCGCCCGAAAGTCCGATAACATCCGGGCGAGAAATAGCGGCAAACAAATCGCGCACGGCACTTCTGCGCATATGTAGGATACGGTCGGCATAGAGTCCGTCCCACGCGTCAAACGAGATCCTGCTATCGTTCATGAAAGACTCCCCTTATAAAACGCACGCCAACAACGCAGCCCTTCTCGCCAGTCATTCTTGCCAGTCACCTTTTACGCAAGACGTTGTGCACAAGGCGAGAAGTACGATCGAGCCGCCGCGCATTTATCCATCTCGTTAAGTATCGCTCAAAAGAGCGCTCCGGTCGCGTAAAATGCTTGATTATATGTAAAAGGTATGTCAACGCATGTTGAGGAGGATATATGGCTGACGAAAACGGCACCACCCCGTTGAACGCGGCACTTTCCAACCCGCGAGAAGATATCGCTGAGCTGGATAGACTTGAAAAGAAACTCTTCGCGCTTCGGTACAGCACCAGTGAATTAACGTCGTTTGGTCCGTGCCTCGATCCTGAGAAGGCAACAGAAGAGCGCGGAGAAGCCTTGGCAATTCTGGGTGAACAAATACAAGCGCTTTTAGCAGACCCTCAGGTAGGAACGCTGCTTGACCGACTTCATGAAAATCGCGCTTTGCTTGACGAAACACAGCGAGCGCAGGTAAAAATTCTGCGCCGTGACCGCGCGCAGTTGGTGGATGTACCGCCTGAAGTGAAGAGCGATTTTGTGCGCCTTACAACCGAAGCCAACGATGTATGGGAAAAGGCGAAGGCGACCAATGACTGGGATTTGTTCGCTCCGTACCTTGATCGCTTGGTAGAAAGTCAGATCAAAATCGCGCAGTATCGCAATGCCGAAAAAGCTCCCTACGATGTACTGCTGAACGATTTTGAGTTCGGAACAAACCGGGCGTTTTACGATCCGTTTTTTGCGAAAATCAAAGATGTGGTAGTGCCTTTAGTGGCCGATTGCATGGCGTCCAAGCATCAGCCCAGCAAAAAACCGCTTGAGGGAACCTTTGACGCCACCCGCCAATGGAACCTCGCACGTGACATCGTTACGCTGCAGGGCATTGATGAAAAGGCTTTTTGGCTCGGCGCGACCGAACATCCCTATACCGCAGGTCCCGGCATCGGTTTTGTCATGGTAGCTTCACATGCCTACGAAGACGACGTCCTTTCCAACGTCTATTCCATGCTGCATGAAAACGGTCATGCCCTCTATGAACAGGGCGTCAATTGGGACTATCGCTTTACGTCCCTTAAAGGCGGCACCTCAATGGGCATGCATGAGTCGCAATCGCGCTTCTTTGAAAACTACGTGGGGCATTCTGAAGAATTCGCCGAGCCGCTCATAGACCTCATGCGCAAGCACTTCCCAGGCCAGCTTGGCCGCGTGACCGCCTTCCAGCTCTTCTCCGCAGCCAATAAGGTACAGCCAGATCTCATCCGCACCGAAGCCGACGAGCTTACCTATCCTCTGCACATCCTGGTGCGCTATGAGATTGAGCAGGCTCTCATGTCCGGCGAGGTAAAAGCCGCCGATGTCCCGGCGTTGTGGGCGGAAAAGTACCAAACGTATCTGGGCGTCACCGTTCCCGACAATACGCACGGAGCGCTTCAAGACGTCCATTGGAGCTGGGGAGAGTTCGGTTACTTCCCCACCTATGCTTTGGGCAGCGCGTTCGGAGCGCAGTTCAAGCATGCCATGACTGAGGACGGCATGGACTTTGCCGCCGTATGCGCTTCCGGCGATCTTACGCCGATTCGCACGTGGCTTGGCGAGAAGATCTGGACGTGGGGACGGGCCAAGGACTCCGACGAGCTTATCCTGTCAGCTACCGGCGAGCCCTTCGATGTGGCCTACTTTACCGACTATTTAGTTACAAAGTTCTCGCGAATTTATGGATTGTCATCGTAGGCTTTCAACGTTGTCCGATATGATTTTCATGCTGGTCTTTCGGCCGGCATGAAATGTTTTACCCAATGCGGCAATTCGGCTCAATGTAGTAAAGGAGTCTGTATGAAAAAGTTTATGACCGAATTCAAGGAGTTCATTGCACGCGGTAATGTCATGGATATGGCCATCGGCATCATCATTGGCGGCGCTTTCACAGCAATTGTTACTTCCCTTGTCAACGACATCATCAACCCGTTTATCAAGCTGATAAGCGGCGGAGGCACTGAGGTATCGGGTCTCTCTATCCCCGTTCCGGGTACGGAAAACGGCATTGACTTTGGAGCGTTTATTTCCGCAATTATCAACTTTTTGATTATCGCTTTGATCGTTTTCCTCCTCGTCAAGGCTGTCAACAAATTTATGAACCGCAATAAAGAAACCGAAGCAGTTGCCACTCCCGTCTGCCCTCACTGTCTTGAAGAGGTTAAAGATGGCGCCACCCGCTGCCCGCACTGCGCCGGAGAGATCCCTGGAGGAGCTCATGTAGCATAAAGGCTGCCTGCAACAACGCACAACCACCTGCACGATGAGCGTGTTTGGCAGTTCAACACTATGCCCTTCTCGTCAAATCAATTGGCGAGAAGGGCATGTCATTGAAGAAGGTAATTGCGCTATATGCGCTTGCCTGCGTGTGTTGAGCTGCGCGCGTTACCCTTCAGGCACATACGAGGTAATAAGCGTCATCGTGCCAGTTAGAGTCAAATCTCCCGAACCGGCAGGCACGATGAAGTGGCTTCCCCGCGTAAGCGTATGGGGTTTTCCCGCAGCGGACGTTGCAACGGTGCCGTCGCCCTCAATCACGCTGACGCACAAGAAGGGATGAGGCTGCTTCAACATCCTCTCACCAGAAACCACCACACGGTCAACGACAAAGTTGTCGCAGGTCATCAGATTGGTAATACCATCAATCTCCGGAGCGGCCACCTTACCGGAAACGGGCGGTACCAGATCATAGTCAACCACATCAAGGCTCTGTTGAATATGCAGCTCACGGGGCTTCCCGTCAACTCCAAGGCGGTCATAGTCGTACACACGATAGGTAACGTCAGAACTCTGCTGTGTCTCCAGAATAAGCGTGCCACCTTTGATGGCATGAACGGTACCAGGATCAATGCGGAAGAAATCACCTTTGTGCACGGGGATGAAGTTGAGCATATCGTTCCACCGGCCCTCGTCAATCATGCACGCCAGCTCTTTGCGATTATGAGCGCGCTGACCGATGATGATGGTGGTATTAGGTTCCGCGTCAAGCACATACCAGCATTCCCGCTTGCCAAGCGATCCATTTTCATGTTCAGCGGCATACGCATCGTCAGGGTGAACTTGCACGGACAGATCTTCGCGCGCGTCTAAAATCTTAATGAGAAGAGGGAAACGGTCGCCTTGAGCGGCACTAAAGAGCTCACGATGCTCATCCCAGAGCTCGCTGAGCGTTTTGCCCGCAAAGACACCTGAAGCAACAGTACAGTCACCGTTGGGATGCGCACTGATAGCCCAGCACTCACCTATGTCGCCGTCAGGAATGTCATAGCCAAAATCATCCGCAAGGCGACGACCTCCCCAGATTTTCTCGTGAAAAATGGGAGTCAGCACAATGATGTCATGCGAACAATCATGTGTCGTAGTAGTGCTCATGGCTCTTCCTTACTGCTTAAACGCTGGCGGCGCATACACAACGGAAGCAAAATCATCGGGCTTTGCTGAGAGTTGCTTCATTGTCAGGGTATAGGCGGGAAAATCAATGGTAATTTCACCTGAAGACGCATTTCTTATAACGGTAACAGTCTCTTTCCGTTCTTCAGTCTGCAACGGAAATACAATGGAGTTGCCCTGCACGGTCCAGTTGACCTCATACATCAAATCCTCGGCGTAAAAGGTTCCCGTACCATCCGACTTAAACGTGATATAGAATCCCATCTGAGATTCCTTCTGGCGATCCTCCAGCGCTTTTTCATCCATATCCGCACGGTCGGGATCTTTCCAATCAAGATAGGTCGCCTGCCAGGTACCTACGATTTGTTTGTCAAAAGACTGCTCCTTTCGAGAATCGTCTTCCTTTTGGGCATCCGGCTCTTTTTGCGTATCAGGCGTCTTCTGATCTTTTCCTGTTTCTTCCTGCTGAGTCCGCCCAGCGCCATCTTGAGGTTTTTGCACGCCGCCGGAGCAGGCCGACAAGGCCAGCGCTGCTCCGATAAGCATGCAAACAACAAGGAGACCAACACGCGTGGTAAGACCTTTTCTGGCGCCTCTATAAGAGGACTCTGACAAGCGGAAGTTATTTGTTGGAGCTGTCATCATAGTATCCGGTCTTATCGCTTACCTTAGTAAACACCATGGTCATCGTACTGCCATCATCATCGTCTTCAATTTCAAGGGTAATCTCACCGTTCTCGCCGACTGTCGCTTCAATCTTGTCGTCATCGGAAGAGCCATACATAACAAGAGACTTTCCGTCAGTAGTCTTCCACTTGAAATAGGCTGACTCGCTTGTATTGCTATCAGGATCGGGAGTAGTCATCTTGCCGTTTCCATCACCTGAGAACTCGAGCGTAAAGTGCAGCCCACTATCACCTATGAAATCTTGATACTCTTCCTTGGTAAGTGTCTGAGTCTCTCCATTCTCGGTAAAGTCTTCATGATCAAGCTCATAGGTCCCGACCAGGCTAGCGGTGTAATCAGCAGATTTTTCTTCTTTTTTTGTCTCCGTCGTCTTGGTTTCCTGAGAACCGGACTTGGAATCATCGGTAATCTGAGGAGCGAGCCAGCTGCATGCAGACAGTGAAAACGCAAGAGTGACACCAATCAGAGCTGTTACCAGTTTGTTGAGTTTCATTTTTCTCCTCCAAAGGTAGCCGTTCATCGGATAGATACATAAAAAAATAAAAAATGGGGCGAGAAATACTTCTCGCCCCATTATTGTAGCAATGAAACAGCGCTTATTTGGACGAATCCGAATAATAGCCCGGCTTATCGCTTATCTTGGAAAAAACCATCTTGACCGAGGTGTCATCTTGAGACTCCTCTAGAGTAATTTCACCATTGTCCCCTACCGTAGCGGAGACTTTCCCGCTTTCAGAATCGCTTGTAAATGTGATGGTCTTGCCGTCATCCGATTTCCATTTCAAATCGGCTTTTTGAGTATCACCCGTTGCGGTAATCCCCGTCAAAACAGCTGAACCGTCTTCTGAAAGCTCTAACGTTATGTGAATATTGCCCTGTTCAGACAACTGCTTATACTGTTCTTTGCTAATAGACTGGGTTTGCGAACCGTTTTTAAGCTCCATGCTTTCAAGCTCATAGGTGCCCACAAGCGCCTTACCCTTATCTGCGCCACCGCCAACAAGGCCGCTGCACCCCGCAAGGACAAGCGCTAATACCGCAGTCAATACGAGCAGTCCGACTTTCTTTGTCTTCATACAAATCCCTTCATAACCGCGCTTTGTAAAAGCGCTTTTCCCGAACAACTGCTCATATGATATCAAATAACACAAAATCTGTAGAAATAGTTTTAAAATTGCTCGTTCGCCAGAGCTTTCAACCCTCCTTGCGTAAAAACAAGCGCAGAGGCAACGTGCTTCTCGGCCTCTTTTCTGGTCTTGTCATTGCGCAAGATGTCGGTAATGGTGGTCATTTCTGTCTGGGCAAGCCAGTCAATGATAAATTCGTCATAGGGCTCAACAAGCGTTGAATCGGGGTACAAAATCAAACGGATGGTCGCTGAAATAACGTTTTTGAACGCCTCCAAAAACGCAATAACGGAAGGATTTTCCTCGTTGTTGAGGATAATTGTCACCACATGCCGATGGGCGTACATAAGGTCAAAAAACTCACTAAGAGTCTCTGCGTCTCCCATCGGCGAACCAAGTTCATTTCGCACACCTTCTTCTTCGATGCGCTCACGATACTCATCCAGGATTTTAATAGCCTGTCTGGTTACCGGCTGAAGAACGTGTTTGAACAAATCTTCCTTATTGTTAAAGAAGAAGTAAAGCGCACCAGTGGTTACTCCGACACGTAAGCAAATTCTTCTAAGAGAAGCTTTTTCATATCCCTGCTGGGCAAATTCTTCCTCCGCAGAGGCAATGAGCCTCCGCCGCGTATCGCGGCTATCTACCTGTGGTCGCCTCGACATTTGTCGTCTCCTCCAAAAGTCGTAAAATCCCCCTAGAGAAATAGTACCTAACTTCTGAAGGTTTTATAACAAGAAATGAACTATTTCACGTATTTTCACGAATTAAAACATAACGATAACTAATGTTTTTATTTTCTGTTTTTATGGAATTGCGAGCATACTCTGTCAACAAAAGTATTCAAGCAAGACACAGCTCAGTCTACCGGTCCGCCTTCTGTATTCTGCGCGTAAATTCATCGCACACGTTTGTTTTACGGAGGTACTCGTTTCCAAAAGGATCGATAATGGGAACAAACTTATCAATCGTATCTGCAAAATGCTGCGTAATCTCATGATGGTTACGCGGATCGGCAAGCGTATACCCACGCGCGCAGGACGCCTGATACAATCCCACTTCTTTATTCAACTTGAAGCTGCTAAATTCACAATCGGCACAGTGAAGCCCCGGCATTGACTCTCCTCTTTCACAGTAGACACGGCAGCTATCTTTCGCCGTCATTCAGACATGCCACTATACTCCTAGAGTATGTCCTGTTCAATCCTGTTGCCTTAGCACGTCGTTTCGCCGGAAACCTGCTTCAAAGAGACAGTCTCAGCAGCTACAGGCACTAAAGACTCCTGCAAAGACGGCTCTTTTTCAACAAACCGAAAAGGGACGCGATGCCGCTCCAATGCCGCTCTGTCGTCATCGCTCAACTCAATACCCGATTCTTGCAGATCAAGCAGATGCTCAGCCCAAAGCTGATCCATAGTCAAACCAAAGAAATCAGCGATAATCTTTGCCTTGTCAAAGGATGGCCATTTACGGCGCTCAGTGCAGATATATGAGACATATGCTCGTGACCAGTGGGAAAAATCACAAAGATCAACCTGACGCTTACCGGATTCACCAAGAAGCCGTGCAACAGTTCTACCAAGGCCGAGTTCCGTCTTTGTCTCTACTCCTGTTCTGCTCATCTCAGGACCCCCATCTGCAAACTTTAATGACATGTATCTATCATTATCTGTAATGATACTACAAAAAAATCTTGATATATCTATTGTTATGTTTGCAGATAAAATGCTCATTTTTATTGATGTGCTAACACGTTATGAATGAACATAACACTACTTTCATTTGTTGTATTCATAAACAATACATTTTTATATGAGAATATTCATCTTTGGCAAAAGTACTTTACCTTCCTTCAGATAAGAGTTTTTCTTTCCGCAGTTCAGCCGCAACTCGTTTTCGCCATTACCATCTACAGAAAACCGAAAACCGTTAATCCGAGTGAACCATGACGAAGCGGCAATGTTCACGATAATAAAGATTATGTCATTCGAGGGAGGGCTCGTGAGTGATCATATCGCGCAAAAAACAATCACCTATCCATCAGCAGACGGCGTCTCAACAGTAGTTGCAACCCTGTGGCTGCCACCTTCTGACGTCTCCTTGAAAGGTATCGTCCAGATCAGCCACGGCATGGTTGAGCACATTATGCGCTATGAGGCGTTTGCGTATGCTCTCTGTAACGCTGGATATATAGTAGCAGGTAATGATCACATTGGACATGGCCGCTCAAGCGCTCCTGAAGCACGAGGTGTACTCAATCCTCTCAAAGGTTCAGACATCCTTATCAAAGACACCGATACCCTTCGGCACCATATGACCGAACAATTTGGCACATCGCTTCCCTATGTTCTTTTTGGACACTCAATGGGAAGTTTTATCGTCCGAGCCTATGCCGGCAGATACAACGAAGACTTAGCCGGCGTTATCGCCTGTGGAACCGGTACTGTTTCTCCGCTTCTGTCAGATATAGGATTTGCCGTTGCTCATCATCTGTGCAAAACAAAAAGCATCGAGTACCGCTCTGCCTTCGTGGATAATCTCGGCATCGGCGCCTACGCAAAAGCGGTTCCGGGGCCAACCAACTATGAATGGCTTTCCTATAACCAAGAAAATATAAGCTCATACATGGCGGATCCCGCTTGCGGATACATGTTTTCCGTAGGGGGATATGCCGCGCTTGCGAAACTCACCAAAGAAGCTTGTTCAAAAACGTCAGCCTCTCATATCCCGTCAACGCTTCCGTTCCTTTTTATCGCCGGCGCGGAAGATCCAGTCGGAGCAAACGGCAAAGGCGTACGCAAAGCGGCGCAGCTTACCAAAGACGCGGGCGTCACCGACGTTACGACAATTCTGTATCCCCATATGCGCCATGAAATTCTCAACGAGGATGCGCGCGAAACGGTCTTTAACGATGTCATCAGCTGGCTAGGGAGTCACCATGGCAAAAATACCTCAACACGATAAGTATGTCATCGCCCTCGACCAAGGGACCACTTCCTCCCGAGCAGTGCTCATCAATCACGAAGGCCGCGTGGTCGACCTGGTACAGCGCCCCTTTGCGCAAATTTATCCGCAGCCGGGCTGGGTTGAGCACAACCCGCAAGATATCCTTTTCTCTCAAATTGGCGCCCTTACTGAGCTTATAACCAAACACGGCCTCACCGCCGATACCGTCGACTCGATTGGCATCGACAACCAGCGTGAAACTACACTGGTGTGGGATCCTGCCACCGGCGCTCCTGTATGCAACGCAATCGTGTGGCAATGCCGCCGCACCTCTGAACTTGTCGAGGAGATTTGCGGTTCTTCTCGCGTGAAAGAACTGATTCGCGAGAAGTGCGGTCTGCTCCCCGACGCCTATTTTTCAGCCAGTAAAATTCGCTGGATTCTTGACACCGTAGCCGGAGCGCGCGAGCGCGCCGAAGCCGGCGATCTGCTCTTTGGCACCGTTGATACCTGGCTCATTTGGGTGCTGACAGGCGGTCTTGTACATGCAACCGATGTTTCCAACGCAAGCCGTACGATGCTCTACAACATTCACGAGAACTGCTGGGATAAAGAGCTGCTCGCCCTCTTCGACATCCCCGAGTGCATGCTTCCGGAAGTGCGGCGCTCATCGGGTTTCTTCGGCGAAACAAGCTATCCGGGTCTTCCCGCTGGTATTCCTATCACGGGCGTGGCCGGCGACCAGCAGGCCGCCCTTTTTGGTCAATGCTGTTTTGAGCCGGGGCAGGCGAAAAACACTTACGGAACCGGCTGCTTTATGCTGCTACACACTGGGACAAACGCCCATATGAGCAAAAATAACCTGGTCACCACCATTGTCGCCTCACCGCCAAATCAACCAAAGACCGAATACGCGCTCGAAGGCTCCGTATTTGTCGCTGGCGCGCTGATTCAATGGCTTCGCGATGAGCTTGGGTTAATTCAGACGGCAGCCGAGACATCGTATCTGGCAAAGAGCGTTTCCGACACAGGCGGAGTGTACATAGTCCCCGCCTTCACAGGACTTGGAGCCCCGTGGTGGCAGCCTGACGCGCGAGGCGAGATTACTGGCCTCACCCGCGGAACCACCCGAGCTCACTTGGTACGAGCCGCTCTTGAAGCGCTCGCGTACCAGATTAAAGATCTGGCGGACGCCATGAGTTCTGATTGTGGCCATGAGCTTGCCGCGCTGAATGTTGACGGCGGCGCATCGGCAAACAATTTCCTCATGCAATTTCAGGCGGATTTGTTAGGTTGTACGCTGAGAAGACCGCAAAACACTGAAACAACCTCACTGGGCGCCGCGTATCTGGCGGGTCTTTCAACGGGCTATTGGAGCGGCACGGAAGAACTGAAGGCGCTGCGTCAATCTGACGAGATTTTTGTGAGAAAAGCGTCTGAGAAAACGATGGAGCGTCTTTTTGACGGCTGGCATGTAGCTGTCAGACGAACGATGCAATGACGGTCTTGCGAACATGTCATTGTGCGGACAGGCCAACGCAACTATAGCGGCGTCTTCACAGAGCGCTGCCGAATTGTGAGGACAGAGCGAGTTTAGGGCAGACTAAAGCAGGAGGACTTCTCGGAGCCTGCCATAGGACGGAGCTGCAACAAGTGTGCGACCACGAGGTAAATCACGCCCCGTCCTACGGCCACGTTGTCTCGAGAATCGAGAAACCGCAATTGGTGCAAACCAAAAGCCGCCAACAAAAAACGAGTATTGGGGGATGCTCGTCTCTTTCTCAACGTATCACTATTGTTAGCAGAAAAAACTTTTTATATAAGCGAGAAGTGCAAATTTCTTGTAAAAGAATATAACACCTACAAATAATTGGCAAGTTTCAAACAGACAATCACGCCCGTCGCTATAAAGGGCACAAAGGGAAAAGTTGCGTTATATATAAGGAATGAACTGCTCTTTTGAGAACTTTGTGCCTCTTTTTGTTTTCTTTTGAGATGGGCTATCCGCCATCCATACAAGAACATAACACTTGTGACGCATGCGATAAACATCACCAGCATCATACTCTCAACGCCAAAAATTCCCGCAAGCGCAGAAAGCAGCTTTATATCGCCCCCTCCGATGCCTGCACGCCCGCATATGAACCTCGCTATTCTTGAGGTGACGAGAAGCACTGTCAGAGTGTAAAAAAGACTCACCAGAAACCACATTGCTCTTTCACCTGCTGCATTTCCTTCAGGGTGTGAGCCTGCCACTGCATCAAGTATTCCTATGACAGCGATGCAGAGAGGTATTTGATTGGGAACTTTTCTTGTTTTAACGTCAATAACCGATGCGATTGCTATCACTATCAGTACAAGCGCCACAGCAAGCGGCGACGGCCGAGTCAAAGCGTCGCCTCTCATATGCCCGCCACCTCCCCTCCGGATCCGTCTCTTATATCCTTATGCACAGCGTAGCTGAACAACACAAATTACTGCTTCACAAAAGCGGGTATTTCTCACGAAAAAGAGCTGGATACTACCAGTGCGCTACCGAAAAAGACCGATGCAGAAGCGCTTTTGAGAGCGCGATATTTGTATGCCTTCACCGGTTTCGTCAACTATCGGTCAGATTCGAATTTTGTACTGCCACCGTGCGCATTTTTCGTATTGCCGCTGTGCCCTTTGCAACGCCGTTGTGCGACTTTTTTGTACCGTCACCGAGCGCAGGCAACTCCGCTACACTCATGTCAGTGCACCGTACAGGTAATTGAGCGAAGGAACTCCATGGCTGATTCAGGCTACAAGGCAAAACAAATGATCGTTATGAGGCGTGATCTTAAGATGCGCAAAGGTAAAATTGCCGCGCAGGCGGGACACGCTTGTGTTGAAGCAACGCTTATGGCACTTGCGCGCGAGCACCGCCTCTCACAGGTACGCGTCAACGCCGCTGAAAGCTGGGTGTATCTCGACCATCAACAAGGTGACGCAACGCCGCTCTCAGACTGGTTTGACGCAGGCGTCGCAAAGGTATGCGTCTATGTAGACTCAGAGGATGCCTTACTTGACCTCTATGAACGCGGACGCGAGCTCGGTTTTGCCGTCGCTCTCGTACGAGATGCGGGGTTTACGGAGTTTCACGGCGAACCAACGTTTACCTGCCTTGCTTTCGAGCCCCTTACAGCAGATCTCATCGATCCCCTCACGGGCGAACTGCCGCTCTTCTAGGACGTCTCTTTTAGAGCAGAAAGCACCTGCCCATAACCTCGTCGTATATGACCGCTACCAAAAACGAACCGGCAGCCGCTATCAAGATTGCCGTAGCCCATTCAATACCGGCCGGCGCAAGATGTTTGATTCGGGAGTCCAGTTTCCCGTCATCGTCAATATGCGTTTCCAGCGCAGTAATGTCTTTCGTAAAGCCGCGCTGCTTTTCCGCATATTCGCGCCCGGAGAATAACATGCCCACACCGGACGCAATGATTCCCAAGGAAGAAACCACATACAGCACGCGGCGCGTCCAGTCAGATCCAATCTCAATATTGCCGCCCGAGGTCAGAGTAGCAAAAAGAAAGACGAAAATGCCTAGTCCAACGGCCGCGATCATACCGTAGCCAAAGGCCACAGCCGCGCTCTTTGCAACAACCTGTACGCGAGAAGAACTTCTCGGCCGGTCGGTTTTCATAGTCATGCTTATCCTTTCGCGGCCCTGGGGCTTCTCGCTTGCTACTCTTTTGCAGAGCCGCAAGCGCTCACTCAATTATTGTCCGCCCTCGATGATACAATCACTGCAATACATAGCTCAAGGGAGACGTCTATGCGCATTGGATTTGACAACAATACCTATATCAGCATGCAGGCGGAAAGGATTCGCCAGCGCATCGGCGAATTCGGAGGAAAGCTCTACCTGGAGTTTGGCGGAAAACTGTTGGACGACAACCATGCTTCCCGCGTACTTCCGGGATTCGAGCCGGATTCAAAAGCTCGCATGCTGCAACAGCTTGCAGAAGAGGCGGAGGTTGTCTTTGCCATCAGCGCCGCAGACATTGAATCGGGCAAACGTCGCAGCGACATCGGCGTAACCTATGCCGATGACGTCTTGCGCCTTATGGATGTGTTCCGCGGGCGGGGACTTGCTATCGGCGGCGTAGTCATTACACGCTTTTCAGGACAGCCAAAAGCCGAGGCCTATCAAACGCGCCTGGAAAACATGGGTATACCGGTCTATCGTCACTATCCCATCAAAGGATATCCCGCAAATATCGACCTCATCGTTTCGGAAGACGGTTACGGTAAAAATGAATACGTCAAGACGACGCATCCGCTGGTGGTCGTAACGGCTCCGGGTCCCGGATCGGGCAAGCTCGCGGTCTGTCTTTCCCAGCTGTACAACGAAAACTCTCGCGGCGTGAAGGCAGGATACGCAAAGTTTGAGACGTTCCCCGTTTGGAACCTGCCCCTCAAGCATCCGGTAAACGTCGCCTATGAAGCGGCGACGGCAGACCTTGACGATAATAACGTCATCGATCCGTATCACCTGGAGGCTCACGGCGTAATCACCGTCAACTACAACCGCGATGTTGAAGCATTTCCCGTGCTGAAGGCGATTATGGAAAAGATTGCCGGCGAAAGCCCCTATCAATCCCCCACTGATATGGGCGTCAACATGGTAGGAAAGTGCATCACTGATGATGATGCCTGCCAGGACGCAAGCCGCAACGAAATTGTCCGCCGCTGGTTCAGAACGGCGGAACGCTTTGAGCGCACCGGCATGGGAGAACGCGAACTCGACAAGATCAATCTTCTTATGAAGGAAGTCGGAGTTGACCAGAATTACTCCCCCGCGCACGCAACTGCCCTACTAAAGGCCGAAGTTACCGGAAAGCAAGCCGGCGCTCTAGTAACACCTGATGGCACCGTCATTACCGGCAAGGCCTCGGAGCTTCTTGACGCAAGCGCCTCGGTGCTTCTCAAGTCACTCAAATACGTTGCGCATGTAGATAAGAAGGCTTTTATCGTTTCCAACGAAGCCCTGGAGCCTATTTGCAGCCTGAAGTCGGCAACCCTGAAAGAAAAACAGCACGCGCTCACCGCCGGCGAAATGCTCATCGCGCTTTCCATCAGCTCCATCTCAAACGACCTCGCAAAGCAAGCGGTCGCTTCCGCCGATCTGCTCAGAGGCTGCGACGTGTACTTCTCGTCCATTATTCCTCGAGACGATGAAGACGTTTTTCGAAAACTGGGCATCAACGTATGCTGCGAGCCTCTATTTGAGCAGGGATCGTTTTATCACCAGTGAGCACGCGATCAACAAAGAACCGCTCAAAAAAGACAGCCGCGCGCCATCTGATGAACCGTCGTGTCATCGGGCTCGGACTGCTGCTTATGGGCATCGTCTTTGCCGTTGCCCTTATAGAGTCCTGCACCCATTCTCGTCTCTTTCCTTTCCCAAAAACGCCTCCATCCGTCAATCAGACGCCGTATGACTGGAGCAATCTGCAGCGAGATAACAAAGGGCGCCTGAGCTATATTCGTGACGGCAAAACCCTTTCACGCACGGGCATCGATGTTTCTTCTCACCAGCAGACAATCGACTGGGGTGGCGTCGCCCAGGACAGTATTTCATTCGCGTATATCCGCATCGGCTTTCGCGGCACATCAGAGGGATCTCTGAGCGCAGATAGTTTCTACGAGCAAAATATCGCCGGAGCTAAGGCCGCGGGACTTGACGTGGGCGTGTATTTTTACTCGCAGGCCATCACTGAGGACGAGGCTCGCGAAGAAGCTCGGTTTGTTTTGCAACAACTCAACGGGCAGACTCTTGACTATCCCGTAGCGTATGATTTGGAACCCTCGCCTGACGGCGGCGGTCGCGCAGACAATTTGAGCCAAGAGCAAGCAACGGCTCTTGCCAAGGCATTTTGCGATGAAATCAGACGAGGAGGCTATCGCGCCATCGTATACGGCAATGCCTATGACCTAAGCAGATACGATCTCTCGACGCTCTCGGAAAACATCTGGCTCGCTCAATATGACGGTGTACCTGACGGATCGATATCATTTGTTATGTGGCAATACACCTCAAAAGGCGAGGTCAACGGCATCTCAAGACCCGTAGACATTACGCTTGACTTGTCTGACGTCGCACAACTCGCGTCTGAGTCGCAGCAACATCAGTAGCAGCTCCAGTGGCATCAGCAGCGGCTAATTGACCGACATGGTCCCCGTAACCGTCGTCTGCGCGTCAGCGGGCGATGAATTTGACGCGGCGCCTCGCGAACAAGAACCAATCAGCGTCACCGCAAGCCATACCACAATGAGAATAATCACGATACCTGCAATGACCCGGCTTGCTCGCATGCGAGAAGAACGGCGGCGCTTGTCGGCATAGACCGCCTGAGCTTCATCGCGTGGATTGAGCGTTCCGTACCGCCGCCCGTATCGTGACGATCGGCTTCCCCGCGCCCGCGCAGCGTCCGCACGTGCATGACGCACAGGGTCGCTGCGGTGCTCGTTTTGGCTGCGCATATGAGCGGCGACATGGCCGCCGGCTGCCGACCGTCGAGACGGTGAACCTTCCTTGCGCGGCGCCGTAGAGCCGTCACGAGACACCGTAGGAGGCACCTGCGCCACCCGGCGCGGACGTCCGAATAAGTTCCTTTGTGCCATTGCCCGCCAATCTTCTCAACCAAAAAACACTGATGCAGCGTTTCAAACAGCTATGAATATACTGCAATTTCAGACTCTTCTCGCCAAAAAACCGCAACAAGGTTACGTATTGCGCATTGAGAGACATTTTTTCGCATGAGGCAGGTACAATGATTCGGCCGGCTGTTTTGCGCGGAAAGGATTGCGGGAGAGGGCCACAACAAGATGAAAAAGCTTCTGATTTTGGCAACGGGCGGAACGATTGCGTCCGTTTCTACCAACGCTGGGCTTGTTCCGAATATTTCCGGAAAAGACCTGGTTAAAAGCGTTCCGCTCATTAACGAGATGTGCGAGTTTGACTTCTTGCAGCTCATGAATATCGACAGCACAAATATGCGCCCCCGTGATTGGATGCGTATGCGCGCGTGCATTGTCGAGAAGTACGACGACTACGATGCTTTTGTCATTTTGCACGGCACTGATACCATGGCATATACCGCGGCGGCTCTTTCATATCTGATTCAAAACAGCCAAAAACCGATTGTACTTACCGGCTCCCAGCAGCCAATGGCAAATCCGTTTACCGATGCCAAACTTAATCTGTACCATTCGGTTCTCTATGCTATCGATGATTTCAGCTGCGGCGTCGTTGTGGTCTTTGGCAATGAAGTCATTGCGGGAACCCGCGCTCACAAGCAGCGCACACTTAGTTTCAATGCGTTTACCAGTATGAACTTTCCAGCCCTCGCTCACATTAGGGGAAATAAAATCATTCGCAGCTACGCGGGGATGGGCACCGGCAACAGCGAACTCTGCACTATGCCCACAAAGCCGCACGATGCCTTAGTCAAACCAGACTCCCCGAAATTGCAAACATACGACCGTCTCAACGAGCGCGTCATTGTCCTGAAGCTGACGCCGGAATTAAACCCGAGCATTTTCTATCTGCTGAAGCGCGATTACGACGCCATTGTTTTGGAAACCTTCGGCATCGGCGGCATTCCCGATCACGACGGCGAATATGAGAAGGCCATCGATGATTGGATCGCATCCGGTCGCAGCATCGTTGTTACGACGCAGGTACCTGAGGAAGGTCTTGACCTTGGCGTTTATCAGGTCGGCCACACCTACGCGCAAAAGCGCGGCGTTTTGAGCGGGGATGACATGAGCACTGAGGCGCTTGTCGCTAAAACCATGTGGGTGCTCGGTCAGACGAATGACCAAGATGAAATCTCAAAGCTTTTTTATCGCGTCGTTTTCCACGATCGTGTACCCGGACAGCGGCCAGCATGACGACTGCCGACAACAAAAGCACTAACAACAAAAGTGCAGGCAATCCAACTGTTCGGCCCACAATCGCGTACCTTGTCGCGCTCTTGATTTGCGGGTCAAACGGAATAGTTGCAAGTTGTGTCAATCTGCCCAGTTATCAGATAGTTTTTTTCCGCATGATCTTGGGCATGCTGTTTCTTTTTGGACTTTTGGGAATAACTCGCACTCGCCTGTCATGCAAACGCCATCCCGAGCAGCTCAAGTACCTTGCCGGCGCAGGTATCGCGCTCGGACTCCAATGGGCGCTCCTTTTCGCGGCCTATCGGCATATCGGAATCGGCGTCGCCACCCTTGAATACTACTGCGGTCCGGTCATAGTTATGGCGCTCTCGCCTTTTCTCTTTCATGAAACGCTCACTCGGCGAAAAGTTATTGGATTTTTGATAGTGCTGGCCGGCATGGTACTTATCGTCAGCTATAGCGTTGGCGAGAATCTCTCGATTACAGGGCTTATATACGGAGCGCTCGCGGCGGTACTGTACGCTGCTATGATTGTTTTGAACCGCTACGCTCCCGATATTGAGGGTCTCGAAGGCACCACTATGCAGCTTGCCGTCGGTGCGGGAGCAGTTGGCATCATTACGCTGCTCGTTCATGGTATTGAGATTCCCGCCGATATTCACGCGGTCAACTGGGGCGCCCTTTTGATACTAGGATTGTTTAACACCGGCGTTGGCAGCGGTCTTTACTTCCCGCAGCTCACAAAGATTCCGGTACAGCGCGTCGCGGTTTTCGGGTATCTTGAGCCTCTCTCCGCCGTTCTGTTCTCGTCTCTGCTCTTAGGAGAACCTCTTGGGATTCTCAAGATAGCGGGAGCGTTCTGCATTATCGGCGGCGCGCTTTTCGCTGAAACCGCACGCAGCGAAATTGCGCGCACATCATAAGCGCCGCACTACCCGTCAGTGACCGTTCCGCGAAGAATATCCAGCCCGTGAAAAACAGGTTCAATCACTGATGAGATGTTTTCAACGGCAGCTTTAGGACTGCCTGGCAGATTTACGATGAGCGTACGCTCCGCAATTCCGGCGACTCCACGCGAAAGACAGGCCTTGGACGTGATGCGCATCGATGCAGCCCGCATGGCCTCAGCAATGCCGGGTGCCATGCGCTCACACACCTCACCGGTTGCCTCGGGCGTCACATCACGCGGCGAGAAGCCCGTGCCTCCCGTAGTTACCACTAGCGCAATACCGTCAGCCACGGCGGCGCGCAAGGCTGAGACGATACGCTCACGCTCATCGGGCACCAGTGCCACCTGAGGCTCAACTGCCAAGCCCTTCTCGCTGAGAAAGGCGACAAGGGCCGGGCCACTCGCATCAGCTCGCTCACCGCGTGAAGAACGATCACTCACCGTAATGACGCGCGCGGTGTACGCCTTCCGCGACACTCCAGCCGCTTCTTGTCGCGCCAACGCTTCCCGCTTTTCACTGGCTGTTTTTTGCTGCGCCACGGCTACTCCTTTACGATAAGGCCACCCTCACCTAACGCTACAAAATCACGCTTGAAAAGCTCAATACCTGCGGCGATTCTGGGCAGCACCAAATCAAAGACGGTCGTGCTGCTATACATAACACAGCCAGGAAGCCCTAGTACAGGAACGCCGGGAGCCTCTTTGCCCTGAGCATTGAGATAGCCTAGACACATCATTGCTCCCGGAAGTACCGGAGCACCATAGGTGACAATACGCGCGCCGGAGCGCTTAATGGCGCCAGGAGTGTTATCGTCGGGATCCACGCTCATGCCGCCCGTGCACAGGATCACATCAACCCCGGCGTCAAGTGCTTCGCGAATAGCGACAACCAACGCATCCATATCATCGCCCGGTTTAGCGTAACGCACTACTTCGATACCCACAGCGTTCAGCTTATCTTTGACGACGGGCGTAAACTTGTCCTCGATAAGACCTTTTTGAACTTCGGAACCCGTAGCGATAATTGCCGCGGTCTTTAGACAGAAGGGTGCTACGCGCATGAGCGCCCCGTGATGATCAATATCAGCGGCGGCTTCAGCGGCTTTCACAACCGCCTCGTCAACCACAAGAGGAATGACGCGAGTACCTGCGAGCGGCGCGCCCTTTTTCACCGCGCTGTTGCCGCGGCGCGTAGCTATCATCACTTCATCCACAGAGTTCACAGCATTGAGTCGGTTCGTATCAAGTACAAAAACGCCATCGGTGCCGGCCGAAATGTTGAGCTTTCCCTCATGCGGCTCTGCGGACACCACGCAATTCTCGCCGTGGCAAAGTGCCGCCATGCGATACGCCGCATCGTTTTCGTGGAGCTGACCCTCTTTAAGCTCCCACACAAAAAGGTGTTCTTTACCCATGCTCAGCAGCACGGGAATATCAGCTTCCTCCACTACATGACCCTTTTGAAAGCGCACCCCCTTGAAGCGCGTCTTGTCACTGGCTCCGGTACCGGGAATGATTTGGGTCATGTCATGGCACAGGACGTGTCCCACCGCTTCTTCGGTCTTGATTTGTTTCATTTACAGCTCCTTAGCGCTCAGAACGCGAATAACGTCACCGGGCTTGACGGTACCCCCACGTAGTACGACCGTAAAAATACCGTCAGTGGGCATGACACAGGTGCCGATGAGTTTTCTGATTTCACAGTCATGGTGACAGGTCTTGCCAATCTGCGTTACCGCGAGAAGAACCTCGCCTATGGCAAGTACGGTACCAACCGGAAGTGTGCGCAGGTCAATGCCGGAGGTAAGAATATTTTCAGCAAAGTCTCCGGGATTCAGCTCCGCGCCCTTCTCGCGCATGATGTCAACTGATTCGTTGCCCAACAAACTGACCTGACGGTGCCAATTTCCGGCATGTGCGTCGCCTGCAATACCCTCGCCCACACGAAGATCGATGGAAGCGACAGATTGCTTGCGCGTACCTTTCTTACGACTGATACAGCAGCTGAGCACCGTACCTTCTACAGCGGATTGCGCCTCTTCACAACTCATGCGCGCCCATCCTCTCGTATATCCTCTCGCATAAAATGACCGGACGCTCCGCCGTCTTTCTCAAGCAAACGGACCTGGTCGATAACCATATCACGCTGATGAGCCTTACACATATCGTAGATAGTCAGGCAGGCCGCAGAGGCCGCTGTCAGAGCCTCCATCTCAACGCCCGTCTCCCCCGTGCAGCGGCAAAGAACTTCCGCCGTGATACCGTCGCCTTCAAACGCAAATGTAATGTCTATACCGGTAAGCTGAAGCGGATGACACATCGGAATAATCTCCCAGGTGCGCTTAGCCGCCATAATGCCCGCCACCTGCGCCACAGCCAGAACATCGCCTTTTTTAATGCCGCCGGAACGCACCAGTTCAAGCGTATCGGGGCGCATGAAGATCTTTCCGCTCGCACGCGCCATACGCGCCGTTTTAGCCTTAGCGGAAACGTCCACCATACGGGCTCGTCCCTGCTCATTAAAATGGGTAAACGCCACCCTAACCTCCAATTTCATTCATCGCCCGAAGCGCCTTGCTTGCATGCTTCAAATCAATCGTATGACTCTTAGGCTTTTGGGCAATCCCCTTGCTCAAAACATCCAGAAGTTCCTCGCTTGAAAGTCCTCGCAGCGCTATCTCAGAGGCCGAATGCAGGCAAGGCTTCAGCATGCCGTCAGCAGTCACGCGGATTCTGTCGCAATCGCTGCAAAACTTATGCGTCATAGGACGAATGAGTCCCACTCTCCCCTGCCAGCCCGGCGCACAGAACAGCTCCGTAACACCGCTGGAACCCACAGCTTCAAGCTCAGGCAGCACCTCCAGCACGCGATCAGCACTGATAAAGCGCTCATCAGGCCAGCAGGCGCATTCTCCCATGCGCATAAGTTCAATAAAGCGCACGTCAACCGGCTCATTTTGTGCCATTTCGGCAAGAGGGCGAATTTCATCCTCATTCAAGCCTCCCAACAGGACGGCATTGAATTTCGTATGGGTAAATCCCACTTCCCGTGCCGCCTCAATACCGGCAAGCGCGTCAGCAAGCGTTCCGATGCGACTCAGCTTCGCGTACCGTTCGGAATTGAGCGTATCGAGTGAGATGTTGAGACGAGAAAGACCAGCTGCCTTGAGGTCGGCTGCCATAGGAGCCAGAAGCGTGGCATTAGTAGTCATAACCACTTCATCGATGCCGTCCACTGCAGCAATCATACGCGTCAGGTCTACTATGCCTCGGCGCACCAACGGCTCGCCGCCGGTAAGGCGGACCTTTTTCACACCCAGCCAAGCCGCAGCCTCAACAATTGCACGCATCTCTTCAAACGAAAGCACGTCTTTATGACGAAGCATAGGGACGCCGTGAGCCGGCATGCAATACAGACAACGGCAATTGCAGCGGTCCGTAACTGAAAGTCTCAGATAGCGAATATTTCTCCCCAAATTATCACGCATGAGAAATCTCTTCTTTCGCCGTACTCTCAACGAGAGGCATGACATGCTCAGGAGCAATATACAACAAGATCCGCTTTGAATCGCCGCGCGCCGCCCAGGATTCTTTTGAACACTCATAGCGAAGCAGCGCCCCTTTGGGCGTCCGAGCCATTACGATGGTCGAAAACGTATTATCGATTACGCGATCAACCTCACAGGGAATGACATTCTCAGACTCAGAAACACCGTCAAGAACCGTAAAGTAGTGAGCTCGCAGGCCCACGTACTGCACCTCGCCGCGTATCGGCAATGCTGTTTGCAGCTCTATACCCCAATCGCTGCATGCAAGGATCTTCTCACCTGTCGCATGAGCCCGCGACACGTTCTTACAGCCGGAAATGAGCGCCGCTGCCAGCGTTGCGGGAGCCGAGAAGAGCTCTTTGACGGGCACTTTTTTATCAGACATGCCTCGATCAATAACGCATACGGAATTGCACAGACGGTATACCTCATCGCGATTGTGCGATACATATACCGCGCCACCGGGAAAAGCGCGCAGCGTATCGTTTAATTCCAATTCAAGCTGCCAACGAAGGTAGCCGTCCAAGGCGGAAAACGGTTCATCAAGCAAGATCAACTCAGGCTCGCTGGCCAGGATGCGCGCCATCGCGCAACGCTGCTGCTGCCCGCCGGAAAGCTCGGAGGGGCGGCGATCAAAAAGTCCCTCAAGCTGCACCTTTTCCAGCTGTTTGCGTGCAGACGCCTCACGCTCTGAGCGCGTCTGTCCCACGGCGCCCACCAGTACGTTTTGCATCACCGTCATATGAGGAAAGAGCGCGTAGTTCTGAAACAGATATCCCACATGGCGCTCTTGCGGAGGAAGATTAAGGTGCGTCTCAGAATCAAACAGCACGCGATTGTTAAGCACGATACGCCCGCGGTCAGGCTGCACGACACCAGCTATGCACTTGAGCGTCATCGACTTACCGCAGCCTGAAGGTCCCAAAAGCGCCAGAACCTCGTTGCTCTTGTCGACATCAAACGAAACGTGCAGGTCAAACCCATCAAGATGCTTAGTAATATCAACGGAAAGCGCCACTAGCGCACACCTCCCGCCAAGGAAGCCGACCCGTGCGTACGCCGGCTTCCCTTCTCGAAAAAGTTAAGCGCGAGAAGCACCACGGCAGAGATGGCAAGGTTCACCAGCACCCACTGCATCGCGGCCGCGTCATCTCCTGTACGCCACAGCTGGTATACCGTTGTTGACACGGTTGCTGTCTTGCCGGGCGTATACCCGCAGATCATCGATGTAGCTCCGTACTCACCGAGCGCACGGGCAAACGCCAGAACAGTACCCGCTACGACGCCCTTCATGCAGCAGGGCATCTTTACCCGCCAGAATATCCATGTGTTCGATTTGCCCAGCGTACGAGCAGCGTCGGCAAGCGTTTCATCAAAGCTCTCAAAGGCGCCGCGAACCGTGCGATACATGAGCGGCAAACTCACGACAACCGTCGCGAAGATCGCCGCATACCAAACCATCGTGAGTTTCATGCCAAAAATACGCAATACCCACAGGCCTATGGGACGGCGCGGGCCCAAAAGCAAGAGCAGCAGATAGCCCACGACCGTCGGAGGCAATACCAGCGGCAGCGTCAATATAACGTCCAAAAGGCCTTTGATAGCCCTTGGTGTCTTTGCTATAACGTTCGCCAGAGCGATGCCTAGCAAAAAGACGAGCGCCGTTGACGCTGCGGCAATCCTCAGCGAGTTATAGAGCGGATACCAATCCATACAAGCACCAATCTGATTGCACTCATGTATCCGCTACGCCTTTGAAAGCGGAGTAAACCCGACCTTCTCAAAGCACGCGCTCGCATCGGACGTCTTCAGGAATTCAAGGAATTTCTTCGCCAGGTCAGCCTGCTTCGCGTTCTTGGTCGCAGCCGCGGGATAGACAACGCGCCCGCACATTTCCTCAGTCGCCTCATCAACCATCTGCAGCTTGGCGGAGGCAGCGTCAGTTTTGTAAATAACGCCACAGTCAACGGAAGCCTCTTTGACCTGCGTGGTAACTTCCTTGACATTAGTGCCGTAGGAAATGTGTCCGTCTTTGGCAAGCGTCTCTTCATCAAGGTTGTAATACTTGAGAATCTTCTGTGTATACTGGCCGACAGGAACGTCAGAGTTGCCCATACCGAGCAGAACCTCTCCGGCATTGAGTTTTTTCGCCATATCGTCAAAGCTCTGAACGGCTTTGGGGTTATCTTGGGGCACGCACAAGGTAACCTTGTTCTCAAGAATGTCAAAGCGAGTATCGGACGCAATGAGATCAAGATCTTTGTCGTGATCCTTCTTGGCGTTTGCATCAAGCTGATTCATCTGCTTCTGACCGGCGGAAATGAAGACATCGCAGTCGGAGCCCTCTTCAATCTGCGTCTTCAGGGTGCCCGAAGAATCAAAGTTGAAACTAATATCGACGCCCTCATTCGCATTTTTGAAGAGCTCACCGGCCTCTGTCAGGCTTTCGGTCAGCGATGCGGCGGCAAACACGATGAGCTTTTGGGTCTCAGCGGGCTTCTCGCTAGCTGCGGGCTCCTCCTTTGCCTTACCGCCATTACAAGCCGCAAGACCAAACGTAGCGGCTCCTGCTGCGCCAACGATAAACGAACGACGGGTAACACTGCTTTCGAACTTCATACCGTACTCCTTTGAACGAACCTAACCTTATATAACGAATCTTTTGTACTACGCTCCTATTGCCAAAAGACCCGGTAACGCCAATGTTTTTGCAGAGCGCTCCGCGCAAAGAGCCTCGTAAACCACCTTGTAAACCACACTGAAAGACGCGCAAGCACGCGCCCCTCTCTTTACGCCGAAGCGGGTTTTTTCTGATGCGGCTTTTCCGGACGGAGGTCAGCGCGGCAGCGAATCATCTCCGCGGCAATGGAGATAGCAATCTCTGACGGAGTGACCGCCATGATATCATCCCCGATGGGCATATAAATGGCGTCGGACCACTCCTTAGAAACACCACGTTCTTCCAACGTCTTACGGGCAAACGCCGATTTTCTTTGGCTGCCAATACAGCCCACATACGCCGGTTTGCACAGGTAGAGTTGTTCGAGCACGTCAATGTCAAACGCGTGGCCGTGAGTTGTTACCACCGCGTAATCGCGGCGCGTCACATGCACATGCTCTGAAATGTGCTTGAAGTCACCGAGAAAGACCGCCTCCGCAGCGGGGAAGGCTTCCTTCACCGCCACTCCTTCGCGATCGTCAAAGACCACCACTCTAAAACCAACACTGGCAAGCACGGGCGTCAATGCGTGTCCTACGTGTCCACCTCCAAAAATATACGCCACAGGATCGGGACCCAACGGCTCTGTATACGTCGCCGTTGCCTCATCCCACAAGGGCATATCAAAAAGAGCTCGCGGGTCATCCGCCGGAAGTTCATCGATGGCCAACGCTTCAACTATCACATGATCGGGATTCGACCACTGTTCCGTAATGACAAACGGTTTTCCTTCGCCAATCAGACTAAGCAGCCGGTCTGCAAAGAAGTCCTTTTGATCCGGAGTGACTACACATGAAGCAACAAGTGCATCTCCTCCACAGGCCATACCTGTTTTGGCATGTGTCATCCACTCAATATAATTTCGCTGTGCGCCGGCAAGCATGGCGCGTGAGCGCTCCTGCGCCATAAGTTCAATGGAACCGCCGCCAACGGTCCCTAAAAACGTTCCGTCCTGCAGAAGCACCATGCGAGCGCCAGCATGACGCGGCATCGAGCCCTTTGTGGTTACAAGCGTTGAAAGCACAAAGCTCCGATCTGCCTCCAGCTCTGCAAGAAGACGACGCACAAAATGCTCATCGCAGAGCGTCTCATGTGAATCAGCCATGGTACTACCTATCCTTATCTACGAAAATTCTGTGAAAACCCGCGCTTAAAAGCCGTATCTCAGCATCCCCGTCCGTGCATCAGCCTGATGCGCGTGTGGCCGTGTGAAGCATCGGCGCCTTCGTTTTCCGTCATGTGTCCAACTACGCGGGCGGAAGGCACGCGCCCGTCCGCGCGAAGCGCGGCGAGAAGCGCCTCGGCGTCCTCAGGCGCCACGGCAATAAGCAGGCCACCCGAGGTTTCCGGACAGAAGAGCACATCGGCTTTTTCACGGGAAACTCCTTCAGCTTCCACGTACTTCTCGGCATACCGACGATTGCGATACATACCTGCAGGCAGAATACCTAGACGAGCCAGCTCAAACACATGGGGCGAGATAAACTCGGGGCCATCAACGTCAATCACCGCGCTCAAATCCGCTCCCTGACACATCTCAAGCAGATGTCCCATAAGCGAGAAGCCCGTCACGTCCGTTACGGCATGAACGTCAAAGTTCACCATAATGTCGCGCGCATACCGGTTGAGCGTCATCATGGAGCGCTCGGCGGTATCAATCTCTTCTGCGGTTGCCATATTGGCTTTTACTGCTGTGGTAATCACGCCTACGCCAAGCGCCTTGGTAAGAATGAGTACATCGCCCGCATGCGCTCCCGAATTGGTATACATCTTGGCTGGATTCACAAAACCTGAGACAGCAAGACCGTATTTGGGCTCATTGTCATAAATGCTATGACCGCCCACAATGAGCGCACCGGCTTCATACACCTTGTCATAGCCGCCGCGCAAAATCTCGTGAACCACCTCAGAAGACATATCTTCCGGAACCGCCATAACGTTGAGTGCTACCTTGGGCTCACCACCCATAGCGTATACGTCGGAGAGAGCGTTTGTCGCCGCAATAGCCCCGTACACATAGGGGTCATCGGCGATGGGCGGAAAGAAATCAATAGTTTCCACCAGCGCGACATCATCGGTAACCTTATAAACTGCCGCATCGTCCGCCTTGTCAAAACCAACCAGCAAGTTGGGATCTTGACGCACCTTGATATCCGAGAGGAGCTTTGCAAGCTCACCTGCTCCAACTTTCGCACCGCATCCAGCGCATTCGGCAAGCTTCGTTAGTTTGACGTTTTCCACAGCCACTTACCCCACCAGCCTTTCCGTAAAGTGACAGAGGGCCTCAAGTACGCCTCCGCCTATCGCACGAGCCTTATCGGATGCGGAAAAACAATGTCCTACCTTACAACGAGGATCAATGTCGCCCGATTTCATACCCTTGGTTACCGGCACGCCTTCTTGCAAAAGACCTCGCAGAACACCGTCAATGGTCGCTTTGACCGGAATGCCTGAAACCGTTGCCACGATGTCTCCCCGCTTGACGACATCGCCGATTTTTGCCACCGGCTCAAAGACGCCTTCAGCCGGCGACCACAGCACACGCTCCTTGGTAAAGCCACCGATGTTGCCCGGAACGCCGGTATTCGGGATGGGCGTGCCATCGTAAATAACTTTTCCCAGGTAATGTCCGCGCTTCGTTTCAATCACCGCATGACAGTCCGCACTTGAATCGGTGCCGGCCTTAAACCCCGGTCCCACTCCGATTACGACGGGAGCCATGGCTTTGGTTGTCCCCAGGTTGCGTTTCGCGAGAATGGCGTCTACCAGCACATCAGGCGCAAACTCTGAAATGCCTGCGCCTTCAGGGTCTACCAGCACTGCAATGTTCTTCTCGCTCACAATACGCAGCGCGTCAGACACATCAGCCGCGCGGACAGCCTTAACGCCCTCGACCGTTGCTTCTCCCAGGCGGATAGCTTCAGAAAACGCAACAGAGCGGCGGACGGCCGTCGGGATCGAAACGTCCAGCATCACGATATCACAGCCCGCGCGGCGCAGCCTGAGCGCGATACCCGATGCAAGATCACCTGCACCCCTGATAACTACCAGCATGTCTGTCCCCTCCAACCGGACGCGCATTCGTCATCCGCATGTGTTCGATTACAATTCAAGTTCATATATACCCGACGGCAGAAAATTACCAGCCGCCGCTTTCTCAAGTGCCGAACGTACCTCCGGAGGCATAGCCCACGCCAGACCACAATCCGCCTTAATAGCAACAGGCGTTGGAATCAGACGGCCGGGTATGCTTCGTTCCTTGCAGACACGTTCGCACTCAAGCGCCTCATATGTGGAATCAAACGCCACTACTGCCTGAAGGTGTCGCTTATGCCCCGCCATGGCACGCCCCCTCCTTTGCAAGCTCACTCAGGGCGAAAAGCGCTGCGTCTACTTCGTCGTTTTTGGTATACCAGCCAAACGAGAAGCGCACGGCGCCTGTCTCGTGCGTACCAAGCGCCCGATGTATACGCGGGGCGCAGTGTCCGCCCGCGCGAACCGCAATGCCGTACTTCATGTCTAAAATTCCCGTAAGCTCTGATGACGTCCATCCGGCCAGATTAAGCGTGACAACCGGAGCGTGATCACGGTCTGGCTCAGAGCCGTCAAGATCTGCAAGGTCATCAGGATAGCTACCATAAAGCGTTGCGCCGGAAATCGTACGAACCCCTGTCACAAACCGCTTAGTCAGCGCCACATCATGCGTGTGGATGGCGTCTATTCCCAGCTCGGCTACGAAGGCGGCTGCCGCAGACAGACCGGCTATGCCGTGCCCATTAAGCGTACCAGCTTCAAGATGTTCGGGATAGCCATCCGGCATGCCCTCCTTGAAAGAGAGTACCCCGGTGCCGCCCTGGAAGACGGCTTCCACCTCAACGGACGGAGCCACCAAAAGGCCGCCTGTCCCCTGCGGCCCCATCAGCGCTTTGTGCCCGGTAAATGCTAACAAATCAAGACCAAGGTCATCGAAATCAATCCGGAAAGATCCTGCCGTCTGCGCAGCGTCTACCAGTAGCAACGCGCCGGCTGCATGCGCAATGGCAGCCGCTCGCGTAAGATCGCAGACGTTGCCGGTGAGGTTGGAAGCATGTGTTACCACCACAAGTTTTGTGCCGGGAGTTACCAGCCGCTCAAAAGCATCCCAGTCAAGGCGTCCTTGCGCATCGGCGGGAACAAAGTCAACTTGCACGCCGCTCTTCTCGCGAAGACGATAGAGTGGACGCAGAACGGAGTTGTGATCCCAGTCGGTTGCAACCACATGATCTCCTGGCTGCACAATGCCGAGAAGAGCCTTGTTCAGCGCGTCAGTCGCATTTGCAGCAAACACCACACGCTCAGGATGAGAGAACCCCAGAAGCGCAGCAAGGCGTTCGCGCGCCACTGTAACCGTGCGAGCCGCGTTAAGCTCGGCAGACGCAGCGCCGCGACCGGTGCTTCCCAATGAACTGAGAGCGCAGGTAACAGCGTCAATCACACATGCGGGATGCTTATAAGATGTGGCAGCGCAATTGAGATATATCATTTAGACGCCCTACAGCACCATTGCACCCGGCTGTTTTGAGATAATCTCGGCAATGGCGTAGAGGTTGGTAACCCCGCCCACCGCCAGCTTGTCTTTAATGCCATAAAAATCAAGGCAGGTACCACAGGTCAAAATCTTGGTGCCGCGCGATTCAAGCTCTTTGATATCCTCAAGCGACTCTGAACCCTCGCACGTCAGATGAGCACCGCCGTTGTAAAACAGCATGGTCTCAGGAACGCTCTCTTGGTGCGCAAGAGCGTAGATGAGGCCTTTCATTAAAATATGCCCAAGCTCATCATCACCGCGACCCATAAACTCAGCATCAACTGCAACAACCGTAGCGGAACAATCGGGAATATTGCAAAAGAGAGACGCTTCGGTCGCCACGGACGCACTTGCCGCAACTGCTTCGCGAGGGGTGAAGGTCATGACGGTATCTTCGCCGTCCTTGACCGTGGTAAGTTCACAGTTCTTCTCGTCAGCCAAGCGCGTAAGGTTACCGAGAGCAACGGTATCGTTTATGACCACTTCAAGCGCTTCTCCCTGCGCCAGTTTTGGCAACGCTTCAAGCGTCAGGATAACCGGCTTGGGACACGTTAGGTTGCGCGCATCAATTTTCATTGCAATCCCCCTCTTAAAATTGCACATCCCACCTACGTATAACGGGCAATGTGAATGTTTTTTTGCAATAAAATAAGTATATCGCTAATAAAAAACTTTTAGTTAGGCAACCACATGAACTGTTATGAAGTGCTGGGCGTTTTACCGGGAGTTACCTCAGTTGTCGGCAGTGGAGGCAAGACCACACTGCTCTCAAAACTTTCCCAAGAAGTTCGGGGAACGGTCGTTTTGACCACGTCAACGCACATCCTTCCGTTCCCGAATATGCCTCTTTTGGAAAACCCCACGCTCTCCGAGGTGAAAGACGCTTTGACAACACACCGCGTCATCTGTGTCGGAGCCTTTTCAGGCGAGAAGCACAAATTGGGACCCTCAGCACTTTGCGCCCAAGAGCTGGCGTCGGTTGCCGACTATGTATTTGTGGAAGCTGACGGATCCAAACGGCTACCCCTGAAGGCTCACGCCCCGCATGAGCCCGTTATTCCCGAAGGTAGCCGGCACACCGTCCAAGTCGTCGGACTTTCCGGCTTTGGACTGCCCGTCAACCAAACCGTTCACCGCAGTGAGATTTTCTGCGACCGCGCAGGCTGCTCGCCGGACAATCTCGCTACACCGGAACGCATTGCTATGGTCATTGCAGCAGAACACGCTTCAGGAGCCGTACGAGCGGACGTTATTCTCGCCAATCAAGCCGATTGCGAGAAAGACCTCGCTCTGGCAAGAGACTTTACAAAGGAGCTCCGTTTGCGGGGCGACAACACGCCCGTTGTTGCGGGCTCGCTTTTTAATTCGACTTTTGCGGAAATGCGTGATAGGTGATAACTACCGGCGCGTCTTCGTTGTACTTCTCGCCCACCGAAAACTTTTTATCGCCGTCAATGGTGATCTCTTTGACCTGGTTCTCGTGATTGAGCAGGCCAATCTTGAGGTCCTCGTCCTTTTTGGTTGTGATGTTTGTAAAGCCCGCATGCTCAAATTTCTTTTGAGCTTCCTCATAGTCATACTCGGAGACGTCTTTGCTGGCGAGAGGAACCTCTACCTTCACCGGCTCTTTTTTGACAGTCTCGGTTTGGGTGGGCTGTACGGATTGCGCCTGTTGGTTTGACGTCCACGGATGAAACGCTATGAGTATCACGCACACCACAAGCGCAACGATTGCGGTTACTGCAACAATAAACAGCTGGTTATTGGTGGTTTTCTTGACCGCTTCCACTGCGATTTCTTGCTTGCTCTGTATGGGGCCTGACGATTTTGCAGCGGGATGAGGCAGGGTGGCTTGCTCTTGTGAGAGCCGACGCGTGACTTTATCTCCAACATCCAGCGTCTCGCCTGTCAGCAAATCGTGATCAAGCGAGTCCATTGCTTTTTGCACATCGGTATCTTCTTCGTGCAGGCTCAATTTAAGTCTCCTCCGTCTAATGCCGAGCCGATCTGCGTTCCCTGCATGAGGCGCCACCGAACCGATTTCTTGTATGAGGTACCCATTTTATCGAATCCATAATAGTAGTTCCAGAAAGGAGAAGTTACAATGTACTGATGCATATGTTCATGACAGCATGCACAGCTACAGAGGGCAAAATGTTCTTACGAAAGAGGAAAAACAAAATGGTATATATCCAACCGTTAGCAATTCCAAAGGTGATATAGGACCAAAGAGGTTCAAGTTTATAGGCTCCGGTTATAAGCGGAAAAATTATATGACTCAAACCCCAAAGTGTATTAGCTAAAAAGGAAACGATTATATAAAGCGATATATCAGAGAATCTCTGCTTTCTCAAGAGCTCTTCGCCAAGTCGTTCAGGCAAATAAACTCGAAAAAAGAGCTCTTCCGGCAGCGCGACCAAAAACACATAGTGTATCCAAACGTACACTTTTCTCTCAAAATCAACATCAGAAAAGAATAGAGGAATGAGTGTAGTAATTATCAGTATGCCTATAGACCAAGGTTTCATGCTCCTTGCGACAATACTCTTATAGTTTTTTGCTGCCACATATATGGGAAAAATAGATACAAAAGCACCAAGAAAAAGCCTGTATATATAGCCGAACTGAAATATCGTTGCATGTGTCTTATAGATAAATGAGACAAGAACATCCGTGGAAAGAACAATTAGACAGCTGAAAAGGATTTCACATACTCCATTCTTTTCTTTCATTCATTTTTCTCCTTAGCTCAACTACAGTGAAATGATCTCATCGCAAATAGCCAGAATATCCTTATCATGTGATATTATTATGATGATTTTCTCATCTTTTCTCTCATCGATACACTTAATCAACCCCATTTTCGATGAATAATCAAGTGACACCGTAGGTTCATCATAAATTTCAATGGGGTTATCCCGTAACATTGTCCTTGCAATTGCAATCTTTTGCTTTTCTCCTCCTGACAATAAAGAACTAGCCACATGATCAACTAGACGATACTTAGCCAAATCAAAACCCAAGTCTTTTAACAGGCAAACCGATTCTTGATCAACCTCTTCTCCAAGGAACAAATTGAACTCAAGAGTGTTTTCAAAAACTACAGGAACTTGTTCACAAACAGAAAAAATAATGCTTCCGTAAATCGTAGAGATCAATGTTCGTTATTAGGTTGCTATCAATAGAAATCTTTCCGCTTATACCCTCTCTAAAAACTATTTAATAAACAGCTGATCAATGTAGACTTTCCACTACCATTATTTCCAACCGCACCATATATTCTTCCTCTATACATAGAAACAGATAGATTAGAAAAAATCCTTTTTGACCCAATTTCACAACTAAGTTGCACGGGTGGTGATAAAGGATTTGAAATAATCCTTATTCAGCTGTTTGGGATTCGCCAATCTTTTCGGACCCTTTTGTTTCTTTGCCATCGTGCTCTCTAAGTGTTCGTACCCACATCTTTCCGAGTGAGTTTTAGTATTGTATCAGCACTTCCACCAATTCTTCCAGTAGAAGATGGTATAGTGAGAAACTTCATCACCGCATCTATGAAGATCCTTAGACTTTGGAGCATCTCATGGTTCTTGAGACAGAGCTGCTTATACTGTGACCGTGGGAGACGGCTGACGATGAAAGTCTCTTCCAATATGCCAGCCATCCTGACGTTGGTCTCATCGCGGAGTGGAGCGTTCATACCAGCATTGAAAACAGTCGCGAGATAATCCAAAGCGTACTTTCTGTGTCCGAATCTTACGCAGTCGTTTTGAAAAAGCTTGGTCATCCGGTCGGGAGCATCGGACTCAGGGCATGATCCACCAGCAACATCGGTATTCCTGACGACGAGGGCGAGATCGGCTATTTTTGTATTGCATAGTATGCCTGAGTAATATACTATGTATCGCATAGTATATTGAAGGAGACGTATTGTGGATGCACAGCTGAAGCGTGGATTTCTTGACATATGCGTCCTCGCAGCCATAGCCCGCAAAGATTCCTACGGGTATCAAATCATCAGGGATGCCCCTGCGTCACTTGAGCTTTCCGAGTCAACGCTCTATCCCATTTTGAAACGTCTTGCTAAACAACATTTCCTTTCCGAATACACACGTGAGCACAACGGTCGTTTCCGCAAATATTATTCGATTACTGACACAGGACGCTTAGAGCTCTCACGATTTATCGCCGATGAGGCCTCCATTACAGACATTCTCTCCTACATTAAAGAAGGAGCATCGTCATGAAAAAAGATGAGTTTCTTGCCGAACTTCGCGCAAACCTTAAGAAAAAGCATGTTCCCAAAATCAGCATTGATGATGCTCTTGCCTATTACGATGAGGCAATACGCGACCGCATGGAAGATGGTATGTCCGAGGAAAAAGCCGTAGCAGCCATGGGAAGCATTGATGATGCGGTTCAATCGGCACTGGAGAGTATGCCTGTGTTTCTACGTGCAACTCAGCGTATCCGCTCTGATTCGGTACTTATGTCCATAACTATCGTGCTTCTCGTGATAGGCGCCATTGTCTGGATACCCCTTACGTTTGTCCTCGCACTTACGGCATTGAGTATTTATTTTGCGATTTGGGCACTTGTTATTTCATTATGCTTTGCAGTTGCCTGTGGTCTTTTCTGCGGAGTAATGAGCATCCCGGCACTTGTAGTGGGATTTCTGCACGACATGTTCCTTTCCGGTGCACTTTCTGCCGGTGTGTTTCTGCTCATAGGAGGTGTTTCAATACTGGTAATACCGATAGTAGCACGCATAATGCATTCTCTTGTACAAGGCGCACGAGACTATGCAAAGTGGATTGCTCATTTCTTTGCACAAGTTCCTGCCGAGAAGAACGATGTCTCCACGGGGAGAACAAATACAACGCCATGGTCAGAAGGACATTCGAAAAGACTGCTCTCGCTGTTCGGTGGCATTTTTATCGCAATTGGCCTTGTGTTGATTCTTATTGCGTATGTGGGGTCAGGATGTAACCTTGCACGTTTACCTGAGCTTCCTGCACTACAGATTTCTTCTTGCTCGCTTTATATGAGTCCGCATACTATTGCGTTTAAGTAACTCAATTGACGCAACTCATCCACACGGATATCCGAAAGTATCCAGATTCTACGTTACGTATCCGGAATGATTGTGAACAACATATAGAACTGTTGCGGGATCACTTAATTTTCGGTTTCTGAATCCAGTGCCGGGCCTATCGCTTTTATGAGATATCCATTCTCATCGAACTCATAATAGTAGTCATCAACTATTGCTAGCCCATGTGAAAAAAGGTAGCCGTTGATTTGTCGGTACGCTTTACATCCATCGACCGTTACCCAACCGAAGGGAAGTTTCCATTCAAAAGGTCCAAGTTCTACAGAGCCGTCTCTTACTTCCTTGTAGTCGTCAAGAGAAACTTCTTCTAAATCCACGAGTTTGAAGGACTCGTAATTGCCGGCAAGAGCGGAGAACCTTAAAGTTCCGAGATCTTGCATGACATATCCCACAGGTTTATCTCTATATCGAATCTCCCAAATAAGGTTGTTCCGGGTTTTTGGTTTTACTCCTATATAGCAACTGCCAAGCGTGAGCTTCATATAGTCGATGTCTTTGAGGTAAGGCTTTCCGCCGTCTCCTTCTTGCCTGGCGGTATTGATAGCTTCTTGTGTGGCCTGCTCTACCGCTTTTTGCTGAAGCGAGTCAATTGCCCATGGGTAGGGCGTAGCAAATGCATTCCACAAGAGGAAGACAGTGGCTATAAGGAGCAGAACTATGGGGATAATCTTTAGAGGTAGCCATTTACATTTCTTGTTCATAATCATCACGCAGCCTCAACTATTGGCTTATATGCTTTAGGAACAATGTTTCCCGGAAGTGCCTTATACGCCTCACCTCTTGCATTAAACTCGTAGGTGACCCCTCCAATCCGAGCCTTTCGTGAGTAGATCATAGAACCCGTAGGACCACCTGAGACTGGTCTATTGTTGTCATAACGCAGGTAATAGTTATTCCCGCCATAGTAAAGCCATCCGGTGTGCATTGAGCCGTCTTGGTTAAGGTAGAAGGTATGACCGGAACTATTGAGCCATCCCGTTTGCATTATTCCGCTTGAGCTTAAGTAATACCAAGAGCCTCCTCGCTCCAGCCAACCGGTAGCCATTGTTCCATCAGAGTTAAAGAAGTGCCAGTCTCCCGAAATGCGATACCATCCTGTTTTCATTCTTCCGTTACTGTCAAGGTAATAATAACTGCCGTCTTTTACAAGCCATCCGACCCGTATAGAGCCGTCGGAGTTCATGTAATACCAATTACCCCCATCCTTGACCCAACCCGTCCGCATGACCCCGTCCGAACCCAAGTAATAGTATGTACCGTTGTAGACAAGCCACCCTGTCCGCATCTTGCCACTACTGTCCAGGTAGTAATAATCCCCCTTATATGAAAGCCACTGGGAATGAAGGAGGCGGCCTGAATCGTCGAGGTAATACCAATATCCATCGACGGAAACCTATCCTGTCTGCATTTTTCCTGATATGGAGAAGTAAAACCAAAGACCGTTGATTTTAACCCAACCGGTCTGCATCTCTCCTGACTCGGAAAAGTAGTATGTTTCATCTTCGAAACCGAACCACCCTGTCGCATAGTTTCCATGTCGGTCGAAGTACACCCATTTGTCACCGTTGCCTGGTTTTTGCCATCCCGTAAGAACAATTGTTCTTTCCCAATAGAAATAAGTTTCATTATCACAAAATGTGTATCCAAATCTTCCTTCATCATCTTTATGCAATATCTCACGTTTTCCACTTGCTGAATCCTGTGCATAAACAGCTGACACACCCGTCTCGAAGACATACCCACATGCTGTTATCGCATGCCCTTCTGAACCACCCTTCAGCCTTAGGATAAAGGGGGTGTTGTGATCGATCCAGTTTACAATTTCTTCATCACTTGGAGAATACTCTAGGCTAGTAGAGGAGATTTGTTGATTAGAACCAGGATATGTAAACAGTAACAGCCCCTTGATATAATCCTCTGTAAACCCTCCAGTAATCTCCCCCTTAACCTGTATCGAAAGGGAATCGGGCGTCCAGTTTGATGGTCCAGTCATATAGTTTCCTACCGCACAAATGGCAGCAGCTCAACATGTTGGAGACTGGTATTGTGGAACGACCGACACGTCGATCGTCTTAATCACACGACTTCTTACGTTTTTCGATGTAACGTTATTGAGCGAGACTGGACTTGACTTCCCAGCATAGCTATACTGTCCACTCTCCTCCTCGACCAACGAGACGATTTGTCGTTCCCTCGCGTCGGTAATCCCATCTCGCCTTATCTTCGACACGAGTGTTCCATTTTCGTAATGCCAAACGAAGATTCCTGAGACGACATAGCTGTCCTTACCATCAGCAACAACGGCTATATCAGCGTAGTCAAGGTCGTCATCGTAGTAATACTCATCGATAATCGACGAGATTGCGGTAGACCCCCGAGTCTCCCCATCGTAATATTCCGTGTAGACGGCGAAAACATTTCCGTTGAGGTAGAGGGGGTACTTGACAATTCCAACGTCGGAAAGATGATCATTCTCAAGTCTGAGGAACCTATAACTTCTTCCGACCTGTACCTCACTGACATCGGAAATATCTACCTTTTGCTTATGGAAGAGAAACTCCATTCCATCATCGTCGATCAGGGAGAACAACTTGGATATATGCTCTACCGTCTTCTTGCTTGGATATGACTGCAGTTCCAAGGCATTGGCTGTCTTAACTTGTTTACCAGAAAAAATCACAATTATTACTATGAGGATGAAAGCGATTTTGGATAGTTTTCTAAACATGACAACCCCTCCCAAGACTTGGACAAAGATAGAAGGTTTGATGTCATCTCATATACAAGACCCGCAGTCCTCCTCTGTAAGCTCAAAGTAACAAGCTCTGGCAAACTCGTGGAGGCGCTCGGTGAGCGTGTCGGGGCGTATCTCGGCCCCCTGCGAGGCCAGCAGGGCCAGCACCTCCTCCCTGCTGTCCTCGTGCCCGACCCTGCCCGTCTCCCCCTTTGACACGAGGGCCCCACCCTCGTAGTGCCAGATGTACGGGCCCGAGATGAGGTAGAAGCTGCGCCTTTTGCGCATCTCGACGACGATGGTCACGTCCGAGTAGTCGATGTCCTCGCCGTAGTAGGGCTCGCTTCTGATCGAGCCTGCCTGGACGACCTCCTCCACCCCGCTATCGTTGTACTTGGTGATACAGATGGCAAAGGGCCTTCCTCCGGAGAAGATAGGGTAGTTGACAAGGTTGGAGTCCTCAAGCCTCTCGCCCTCAAGTCGGTACCTCTTGTACCCATTGCCGACAGTGATGTCGCTGAGGTCGAGGTTTGCAGCGTCCTCAGGGAACAGGAACTCCTTCCCGTCGTCATCTATTATCGAAAAGAATTTCTTTATACGTGCGACCACCTCCTCGCTCGGCTCGGAGGCCTTGCAGACGCGGCAGAGGAGGCCCACTTGGACGGACAGGGCGGCCACCGCCACCAAAAGGAAGACGGACAGCCTGCGGACTCGCTTTCCCATACTAACCTCCCATAACCATAAAATTACAAAAGGATAGCTATTCAGATTATTCCATGATTTGATTTTCAATTACCAGACAATTCTGTCAATGGCTTAAAAATATCAGCTAGTGGTCATTAAATTCTTTAAGAACCTTACGCTGTATTGAATACCCATCACTATATCCCTAGCAAAAATGTTATAGTCAGAAATCCGATAAGGTGAGGCATCCGAAAAATTAAGGACGCAGTGTGATTTTTGAAACAGAACGGCTTATACTTCGTCCATGGGAATTGACTGATGCAGAATACTTATTCCAATATGCCAGTCATCCTGACGTTGGACCCATTGCAGGATGGAGTCCTCATACCAGTGTCGAAAACAGTTGCGAGATAATCGAAAACATACTCTCTGCACCAGAAACGTATGCGGTAGTTTTAAAAGAACTCAGCCATCCGATCGGTAGCATTGGACTTATGATTGGATCTGCCAGCAATATTGGAATCTCTGATACCGAGGGAGAAATTGGCTATTGGATAGGAGTGCCTTTTTGGGGACAAGGGCTCATTCCCGAAGCCACTCGTAAAATAATGCAACATGGATTTGAAGACTTGGGACTCCAACGACTCTGGTGCGGATATTTTGACGGGAACAACAAGTCTAAGCGAGCCCAAGAAAAATGTGGTTTTACCTATCATCACACAACAAATAACGTTCCCTGTGCAATCGAAGGGTTACTGAGAACAGAACATATTACCTGCATAACAAGGCAAGAATGGGAAAGATTGCGCTAAAACCTGACTATATACTCTATAATCAAGCCAATGAAAGGTACTGCAAATTAACAGGAGCAGCACATGACACCAGAAGAAAGAGCAGAGAAATGGTTCCGCGATATCCCGGAATCAAAAGCGATTAACCTTGAAAAGAAAGTAGAAATATCCAAGAAAGCATCCTTGAGAATAGCATTGATATTTTCCCTTTTGCTGGGTATTGAGTGCGTTGCGCTATTTCAAATTAATGATGGAGCGCTGTTTCTCTGGCTGGCGGATACGGTTAATGGATTTGCAGAAGGCAATCATACCTACAAAGGACTGGCTCTGTTCGGTTCTATCCTGGTGCTACCTCTTTTGGTTTTTCCGCTCTTAATAGCATTCATATTTGGTAAGAAATGGATCCGCTCTGAAGCATGCAAATACATACAACATCAAGAAAGAGATAGCTAGACAAGGACTTGCCAAAACTGGGGTGCTTCTCTTACACCATTTTTCGGGACACGACCCATTTGACGGGTTTAGTGGTGGTTTTTCCGGAATTTGAGCGTTTAGTGGTGAATCAAATCACCACTAAACATCCAATTTGGTACCAATTGTCTACGCTACGAGAAAACCACCACGAAAGCAAAAAAACTGCCTGCGGATTTGCAGACAGCTGTTGATACGCAATTTCAACGATCACGGCAAGTAAAGCGAGAAGACCTTACGAGCACGATTATACCGCCTAGAGCTGCCGGAAATGCGCCAAGTATGGTAACTCGGACACCAACTTGGCGCATTTCTGGCAGCACTGTTCCAGCGGGTGGCTTTATGTTTCGTGCGTTGCTCGAGCTCAACAGGCTAAAACCTTGAATAAGCTTTGGAGCGGAATTTCTCACTGAAACCCGCTCCAAAAATCCCCTATTGTTCGGATATAGAAACGCAAACCTAAATACGGGCAACGGCCTTGATCTCGACTTTAGCGCCCTTTGGAAGAGCAACTACCTGGAATGCTGCGCGTGCAGGATAGGGCTCAGCAAAGAACTCGGCATAGACCTCGTTCATGGCGCCAAACTCGTTGATGTCGGAAAGCAAAACCGTAGTCTCAACAACGTCAGCCATGGAAGCACCGGCTGCCTCAAGGATGTTTTGAATGTTGGTAAGGCTCTGGCGAGTCTGGACCTTAATGTCCTCACCGGCGAACTCACCAGTTGCGGGGTCAACCGGAAGCTGACCAGATACGTTAATGGATCCGTTTGCAGAAATGGCTGCAGAATAAGGTCCAACTGCTGCAGGTGCCTTGTCGGTAACGATTGCTTTCTTTGCCATAAAATTCTCCTTCTTTCAGCCCAAACGCGGTCTGCGTCTAGGCAACGTACAAACTCTACTGTATCCCATGCGGCGATCCACATCACTGCTTCGGATTGCCACCTTGGATCGTTCTCCCCTGCACTTGTCTCAAGTATCAGTCCTGATGAACTCCGCAAGAGCCTTGTTTCTGTAGGTGATATCTTCCCTAACAGTAAATCCCTGCTTTTCCCAAAAGGCATTGCCAACCTCATTGCGGTTAAAGACGAGCAGAGCCACTTTGTATATACCTTCCTTCTCCAGAGCCTTGAGCGTATGTTCCAATAACTCCGCTGCAATCCCCTGCCGCCGGTATGCCTTGGCAACGGCCATATGATAAATGTAGCCTCTTCGCCCATCATGACCTGCAAGGACAACGCCTTTAAGAACCCCAGTCTCTTCCGCTACAAAAACGGTGGTCGGATTCCGGAGCAAAAAGCGCTCTATCCCCTTCCGGGAGTCGTCCAGGTTATTGAAGCCCATGTTTTTACAAGACATCCAAAGGTCATATACTGCGTCATAGTCATCTATGCTCATCGTACGAATCATCATGCGTCATGCCGCCCTTTACCTTTTGACATACGCGCCTGGCTTCGCGCCCGTTGGCTCACCGTCGACCACCGCAAGCTCACCGTTGACAAAAACGTATGCCGGACGTCCGTGAATCTCAAAGCCCTCGTATGGCGTATAGTCAACGTTTTGATGCTGGTTCTTCTCGCTGATGGTCCACACTACGTTTGGATCCCATACCGTCACGTCGGCATCGGAGCCAACACGCAGGACACCCTTGCGCGGATACATGCCAAAGACGCGTGCGGGTCCCTCACTCATGAGACGGGCAAAGTCTTGAGCGCCCAAGCAGTTCTCAAACGAGGTCATGATAAGCCCAGGCCGATGCTCTACACCGGGACCGCCATTGGGAATGCGGGTGAAGTCGCCGATGCCGCGATCTTTTTGACCGTGAAGATTGAAGCTGCAGTGATCGGTAGCAATGGTATCAATCTCGCCGTCACATACGGCATGGCGCAGAGCCTCAATATCGTGCGGCTTGCGCAAAGGCGGGCTCATAACGTACTTGGCGCCCTCAAAGTCACTCTCAAGATAGCGCGAATCATCCAGCAACAGATACTGCGGACAGGTCTCAACGTCCATCTTCACCTTGCCGCGCGCCTTGGCCGCACGAACCGCTTCAAGTCCAAGCGCACTGGACAGATGCACGATGTTGATACGGGCATCGGCAAGCTCCGCAAGATAGCACAGACGAGAAATAGCCTCTGCCTCACAGGCCGCCGGACGGCTCATAGGATGACCTTCGGGGCCGGTAATGCCTGCCGCAAGCATCCGCCGCTGCATCTCGTTGACAAGGGTACCGTTTTCACAATGGACGCACAAAACACCGTCAACATCGCGGATGCGCTCAAGCACCTCAAGCGTCTGGGCGTCATCCAGGCGCAGATGATCGTAGGCAAAGTAGGTCTTAAATGACATAACGCCGGCATCACGCATAACCTGCATATCAACCTTGGCCTGATCGTTCCAATCGGCAATGGCCATGTGGAACGCATAGTTGGCGGTGCAGGTGCCGTCGGCGCGCCGGTGCCACTCATCAAGCGCTTCGGTCAGCGTCATACCCTTGTCCTGCGTGGCATAGTCCACAATCGTGGTGGTCCCACCGCAGGCAGCGGCGCGCGTCCCCGTCTCAAAGCTGTCCGCTGTCCAGTCCATACCCGTCCAACACTGCATATGCGTGTGGGCATCGATGAAGCCCGGAAATACGTATTTGCCAGTGACATCGATAACAGTGTCATCTGCGCTCGCCTCGTACGCACCTCCCACCTGGACGATCTTCTCGCCATCCAGTACCAAGTCTCCACAAAAGACGCCTTCGGGCAACACAAGAAAGCCATTCTTTATTACGTTCATCAGTCAACTCCCAATCTCTCGGTCGTTAAACCGCTTATAGATGCCGATATTCGTATCGCCCGCGCAAGGCGCTCGAGCTCCAGAGGAGTATCAACGTCCATGAGCTCTTCAGCGCACGCCGCCTCAACAAGCACGGCTGACGCCTTATACTCCGGATGTTCTGCAAACACGCCCGAGCCTCCCGCATTTCCTGCGACCTTGCGCAAGGCATCGAACAAGACAGCGGGAAATACCACGGGGCTTCCTGGTGTCTTGTGCCATGCCAGACGCGAAACCATATCCGGGCGCGCCTCAAAGCTGGCGAGAAGTGCCTTCAGACTTGCAGTGCTCACAAGCGGCTGGTCGCCCTGAAGAAACACCGCTCCCGACCACGGTTTTCCAGCTGCCGCATCAACGTCTGCCTCCTGCATCCCGCGACGGACAGTATCGCTTTGCAACATACCGTCATGTGTAGCAACACGCACGCGCAGCTGCCGGCAGAGCGCGATTACCGGTGCGTGAAACGCGTCGTCAACGGTAACTACAATAGGCTCCAAACCCGCAGCCAAAGCCGTTTCAATGACGTGCCGGATAAGGGGTTTACCGTCCAGCTCTGCCATAAGCTTGTTCGAGCCAAAGCGCCGAGACGCACCGGAGGCCATGACTATGCACCCGATACGTGTCACAGTATGACCTCCTTTCATTCCTATGAGGCGCAAAGAGACGTCAGCTATAAGACAAATCGCTCCGTGCCATTAAAACCTTCACGCAAAAATTAACGCAAGCTAACTCCTATGCTACCCGTTATCCGCGGACCACGGTGCCGGTCTTGCCGGCAATGCCGTCAGCGGCTTTATCAAGCAGCGTAATAAGAGATGTACGACCCTCGCCGGACTGCGCGAACTGTAAAGCCGCCTCAACTTTTGGCAACATGGAACCGGGAGCAAATTCCCCCGCCTCAATGTAGGCCTTGGCAGTCTCTGCGGTAAGCTCGGAAAGATCCTCCTGCTTGGGCGTGCCAAAGTGGATAGCGACCTTCTCAACGGCCGTCAGGATAATCAGAGCATCGGCGTTCACCTGCTCGGCAAGGCGCGCGGCAGCAAAGTCCTTGTCGATAACGGCAGCAGCGCCTTTAAGGTGATTGCCCTCGGTCTTAAAGACGGGGATGCCACCGCCCCCACACGCGATGACAACGTTGCCGGTCTCAATGAGGGAACGAATGGTATCCAGCTCAACGATTGAAACAGGTTGAGGCGACGCTACTACGCGACGGTATCCGCGCCCCGCGTCTTCGACGACGTCATAGCCACGCTCAGCGACCATCTTGTCGGCCTCTTCCTTGGTCATGAACGATCCGATAGGTTTGGTGGGATTCTTAAACGCCGGGTCATTGCCATCGACCTCAACCTGAGTCAGTACGGTAGCAGCGCTCTTATTGATACCGCGGTTAAGCATCTCTTCACGAAGGGCGTTCTGGAGGTCGTAGCCAATATAGCCCTGGCTCATGGCAACGCACACGGAAAGTGGACACGGAATGTACTTCTCGGGATCAAAACGCGTCAGCTGCGTCATGGCCTCCTGGATCATGCCGACCTGAGGACCGTTGCCATGAGCAATGACGACCTCATTGCCCTGTTCAATCAAGTCAACGATTGCCTTAGCCGTATGCTTCACCGCGATCATCTGCTCGGGCAGATTTTTGCCCAGAGCATTGCCGCCCAGAGCAATCACAATACGCTTTCCCATAGTCCCCTCCAAAAGGTACCTGTCCATCTGTATGCAGCTGACGCTGCAGAACCCTGTCGGTTTGTGGCGAGAAACGACTCGGGAGGACGCTCTTCTCGCCCGGTAAAAACAAAAGGGACCTGTTCTGAAGCCAGAGGTCTCAGCACAGGTCCCTGAAAGTTTCAAACTTTACGCCTGGAACCAGCGAGGGGTATTGCCCTGCTCAAGTGCTTTAAGTGTAGCAATGGGATCCTTTGCCTTCTGCAAGAAAATCATTGCGGCAATAGCGTATGGCTTGTAAGAAGCCTCTTTATAAAGACCATCGCGGTGATAATCAAAGACCTCATTTTCCACTTCGCCGTGCTCACAAGAAACACCGTTGATGTCTGCAGGCAGCGGGTGCATATAGATGGTATCCATACCATGAGCCGTCTTTGCCATAAGATCGGCCGTGCAGCACCAATCCTTGTGAGTGGCATTTTCAGCGAGAAGCTCCTTCTCCAGAGCATCAATACCCGCGTCATCGCCGGCGGCGTAGAGATTGGTACGCTTCTCCATGGCGGCATACGGAGCCCAGCTCTTAGGAATGACAATGTCAGCGCCCTCAAAGGCCTCTGCCATGTTGTACGTCTTTGTAAAGGTTGCCCCGGACTCGGCAGCAAACTTACCGGCCACATCCACAAGCTCTGGCATGAGGTCGTAACCCTCGGGATGTGCCAAGGTAACGTCCATACCAAAGCGAGGAAGAAGGGTGATGAGAGACTGCGGGCAAGAGAGCGGCTTGCCGTAGGAAGGCGAATATGCCCACGTAACGGCAACTTTCTTACCACGAAGATTCTCAAGGCCGCCAAACTCGTTGATGAGGTAGAGGATGTCAGCCGTGGACTGAGTGGGGTGGTCCATATCGGACTGAAGGGATACCAGCGTTGGACGGTGATCCAAAACGCCATCTTCAAAAGCCTGCTTGACGGAGGCAGATACCTCGCGCATATAGGCGTCGCCCTTGCCGATGAACTTATCGTCACGGATGCCAATAACATCGGCCATGAAGGAAATCATCGTCGCAGTCTCGCGGACGGTCTCACCGTGAGCAATCTGAGACTTGCCCTCATCCAAATCCATCAGCTGGAGACCAAGAAGGTTAGAGCCCGACGCATAGGAAAAACGTGTGCGGGTTGAATTGTCGCGGAAGAGTGAAACGGCAAGACCGGACTCAAAGAGGCGGGTGGAAATATTGCGCTCGCGAAGATTGCGCAGTGCATCGGCAACTGCATAGAGTGCCCTCAGCTCATCGGTTGACTTCTCCCACGTCAAAAGGAAGTCCTCGTTGTACATCTTGGAAAAGTCAAGCTTTGCAAGCTCATCAAGATACGGCTGGATGGTGTCGGCCATAGTCAATCCTCTCGTTGAAATTACCAGTCCCATAAGGGACGTCTACCTGAACAAACGGCGAGAAGTACGTGCTTTGAAATCCGAGTCCTTCTCACTGGAAAACTCTACATCGGGCGGCCCCTATATATGTGAGGAGTGGGTCGGAGCCGCCGATGTATATGAGGGGGTAGCTTACTTGATATCGTTGTCGGTCAAGCTGGCGCGGAACTCAGTGGCATCGCCGGTAACGGCAGAACCATCGTAGAGATTCAGAGCTGCAACATAGAGAGCCGCGCAGGTAGGAAGATCCTGCTTGAACGTAATCTCGTTGGGAGCGTGTGCCTGAGACTCAGCGCCCGGTCCAAAGCCAACACATGGAATGCCGTAGCGACCCTGGATGGAAACGCAGTTTGTAGAGAATGTCCACTTGTCGCACAGAGGACGACCGGTGCGGGTTGCCATGGACTTCTCGCACCCAATACGCTCATCACCAAAGAGTGCCTTGTGCGCGTCAACAAGTGCTTTGACGTGTGGCGCAGACTCTTTGTTGATCCACGTTGGGAAGTATGCCTCTGTCTCATAGACCTCGCCGGTCCAAGAAGGACGGTCATACATGTACATGGAGACCTTGACGTCGTCGCCATACTTCTTAACGGAAGGAAGCTCCTCAATCTCCTTGAGGCAGCTCTTGTAGGTCTCACCGGCAGTCATGCGGCGGTCAATGGAGATGGCGCAGGAGTCAGCAACGGCGCAGCGAGAAGGACTGGTGAAGTAGATCTGGGAAACGGTGCAGGTGCCACGACCAAGGAAGCGAGCATCCTCATAGTGATCTGGGTTGTACTTAGGATCAAGCATCTTTGCGAGACCACGAATGGCAGTGGATTCCTCGGCACCGTTGTTGTTAAGTGCACGAACATCGTTGATGATGTCGGCCATCTTGTAGATGGCGTTGTCACCACGCTCAGGAGCAGAACCGTGGCAAGAAACACCCTTAACGTCAACGCGAATCTCCATGCGACCACGATGACCGCGATAAATGCCACCATCGGTAGGCTCGGTTGAAATAACAAACTCAGGCTTGATCTTATCGACGTTATAAATGTACTGCCAGCACATGCCGTCGCAGTCCTCTTCCTGGACGGTGCCGACAACCATAACCTTATAGCCCTCAGGAATGAGGTTCATATCCTTCATAATCTTGGCAGCATACACACCGGCGCACACGCCACCCTCTTGGTCGGAGCCACCGCGTCCACCAATGAGCTGGTCATCCTCAAAGCCCTCATAGGGATCGAAGTTCCAGTTGTCACGATTGCCAATACCAACCGTGTCAATATGGCCATCGATGCAGATAATCTTATCGCCCTCACCCATAAAGCCCATAACGTTGCCAAGGCCATCAACCTTAATCTCGTCAAAGCCGAGCTTCTCCATCTCCGCCTTAATGCAGGCAACAACTTCGCCTTCTTCGCAGGACTCGCTTGGATGAGAAATCATAGCGCGCAAAAAGGCCGTCATATCCTTGGAGTAATCGTTTGCTGCCGCCTTGATTGCACCGTAATCCAACTCTTTCATCAGATCCTCCTTATCGTTGGAGTGAAGCCGGAAATATTCACTCGCCTCAATACCCACATCAGTTTCAAAATCGAACCTGTCAGACAAACTCAGTCAAACCTTTTTTCTGATTACCAAACTTTTTGTTTGATACTCCTATTAAACCACTCGCAGCAGACATTGCAAGAGTTGCCGTCGATCTTTTTATTTTCTCGGCAAACGGGTCTTTTTAAGCGGCAAGTGGAACAGGATTTTGACAAAGGTTATTGCACGTCATCGATAGACTGCCAGGCGCCGTCCCAAACAATCTCGCGATAACGAATGGGATCGGTATCGCCTTCGGTGGAAAACAGGAGGACTTTTGAATCGTTGCCAAGGTCAAGGGCATCACGAAGCTTTGCGTATGCCGGGTCGGTCATAAGCGTAGAGATAACGCCCATACCCACAGCACCAGACTCGCCGGATACCACCGCAGGGTCACCTTTTACGGGCGCCGCGAGCATACGCATGCCTTTGGCGGACACCCAGTCCGGACATGAAATAAATGCAGAAGCATGGTTGCGCAGAATATCCCAGCCAATAGTATTAGGCTCACCGCAGGCGAGGCCTGCCATGATAGTCTGAAGATCGCCTCCAACAATGCGAGGATCGCCATCACCTGCAAGCGCTCCTCGATAGAGACAGTCAGCCGCGCCAGCTTCCATAATGATGAACTTGGGCGGATTTGAAGGAAAGAGGTTGGTAAAGTAACCGACCATAGCACTTGCGAGAGATCCTACGCCTGCCTGTACAAAAACGTGCGTTGGGCGGTTTACTTCAAGCTCGCGCAGCTGCTCCGCCGCCTCGTTCGCCATAGTGCCGTATCCCTGCATAATCCAAGACGGAATCTTCTCGTAACCTTCCCAAGCAGTATCTTGCACGATAACCGCATGCTCGGTTTCGTCCGCTTCCTTTGCGGCAAGACGAACGCAGTCGTCGTAGTTAAGCTCCTCAATAGTGACCTGAGCACCTTCTTTGGCGATGTTGTCAAAGCGAGTCTTGGTGGAACCCTTGGGCATGTGCACCACGGCTTTCTGACCCAAGCGATGAGCAGCCCAGGCAACGCCGCGTCCATGGTTACCATCAGTCGCTGTAAAGAAGGTTGCCTGACCGAAATCTTTCTGAAGCTGCTCAGACGTCAGATACTCAAAATCGCAATCCGCGACATCTTTGCCCGTTTCATCGGCGATATAGCGAGCCATAGCAAAGGAGCCACCAAGCACTTTGAAGGCATTAAGCCCAAAGCGATACGACTCGTCCTTAATAAACAAACCCCCAAGCCCAAGGTCGGCGGCCATGCCCTCAAGATCGGCAAGCGGCGTCACAGAATACTGCGGAAAACTCTTGTGAAACGCCCGAGCTTTTTTAACGTTTTCAAGGGACATCACCTTGAGGTTTTTGTCCTCGCTCTGAGGCATCGTATTGAGTACCCACTTCATCTCCGGCTGCATTGCACTGACCCCTTTCTACGTTCTCACATCTGTTTGTACTATCGCTCTTGCAGTCTGCTTTCGACTATCTGATAATCATCTTTTACCTGCTAAAATGCAACGAACAACACGCTGAAACACTGAGGCGAGAAACCCTGTCACGCCTGTTCATCCTCCGTATCATTGTACGCAAGCGGACGGAGGTTCTTCTCGTCAGGAGCTTCCTTATCCTCAGGCGGCAATACGCTGTTCAGAATAATGGCCATAATGGCGCAGGGTGTAATGGCTGAGGTTCCGAAAATAGTATTTACCCACGCGGGCATACCGGGACCGGTCAGAGACCCTGCAACCTGCGCAATGCCGAGGCCGAACGCCACCGAGATGCCAAAAACCGTGCAGGCGCGTGGAGTCAGACCGTCTTTAACGAGGATTCGAATACCGTTTAAGGTGATGGTTCCGAAAACGCTGATGGTTGCGCCGCCGATGACCGGCTGCGGAATCATAAGAAGCGTCGCTGAGAGTTTTGGACAGAGACCGGCTGCGAGAAATACAAAAGCGGCTCCGCCGAAGACCCAGCGATTGATAACGCGATTTGAAACGATGATACCGACGTTTTGTCCAAAAGCTGACGTCGGAAGACCTCCGAAAAATGACGATATGATGCTGACCACACCCTGCGCCTTGATGGCGCCGCCAATTTCGCGCTCAGTCGGCATGCGGTCCATGCTGCCTGCGGATGCCGCAGAAAGGTCGCCAATCAGCTGCACGTTGACCATAACGTATACTACGCCCAGCGTAATGCAGGCAGCCGGGTTAAAGGTGATGTGGTACGGCATAAACTGCGGCAGCGAGAACCACGAGGCTGCAGCAACTTCAGAGGTGTCCACCATGCCAAAAGGAATAGACACGATAACGCCAATAATGATGCCGAAGAAAATTGAGCCAAGTTTAAGGACGCCCTTACCGAAGTTCGCCAACGCAAAGACCACCGCGAAGGTAAGCAGGCCAACGGTCCAGTTGCTGATGCCGCCGAAATTCGCCGAACCGGCGCCGCCTGCCATGTACTTAATGGCCGTCGGATAGAGCGAAACGCCGATAGTAAAGATAACAGTACCGGTTACCAGCGGCGGAAACAGCCTCTTTACCTTGGAGTAGAACATGCCAAAGAGTATGGCGACAATACCGCCCACCAGCTCGGCGCCAAGAAGTGTCGGAAAATCAAACTGGAGACCAACCGCCTGAAACGCCGGCAAAAAAGCAAATGAAACACCGGTCAAAATAGGCAGCCCCGCGCCGATACGCCCAAAAAGCGGGAACTGCTGCAAGAGGATGTCAATGCCGGAAAGAACAAGAGCCACTTGGATAATGGCCGTTTCCTGATCAGGCGTAAAGCCGCATGCGGTCGCAATCATCATTGCCGGGGTAATAACGCCGGCAAACGACGCTAATACATGTTGCAGCGACGTCGGTATGAGATCTTGTATCGGCGGAAAGCCGTTTCGCTTAAAAAGTACTGCTGACAAATCGTGTTCGACAGACTCCGGCGAAGCCGTTTCTGCCGTAGCTTCTGACGTACTCATACCGTTCCCCTCCTTGGAATTGCGCACCGTATCGCAATTCCTTCTCTATTCAAAATAATAGTTAGAAAACCTTACAAATAGTTTGAAATGAGAAAAAATCTACGGAATTCTGTAAACGGTAGCAATCAACGTATGAGCGGTATTCCATACGAGGCCTGCGTTCTATCTGTTTTCTGCTACGACTTGTGTGCCTGCTTACGCGAGTACAAACTCCCTCACACGCCCCGCAATGCCTTCTGCGTCAAGGTGGAAATGCGAAAGCAGCACGTCTCCCGGCGCCGATGTGCCAAACGTCCGCATACCGGCAAAGCGCATCGGCGTTGGAAGTTTTTCTGACAGAAGCTCTGCCACCGCCGCGCCAAGACCACCTGCTATATTGTGTTCTTCCACCGTAACAACACGCCTTGTTTTAGCGGCAGAAGCGAGAATGGCCTCTTCGTCCAGTGGTTTGATTGAAAACACATCGATAACCTCAGCAGAAATACCCTCCTGGGCCAAAATTTCCGCCGCAGCCAGCGACTGCGCTACTTCAACGCCGCATGCCGCCAGGGTAACATCCGTTCCTTCTCGCAACACAGTGGCGTACGGCACGCCGCCTTTGAATGTCTCGTCATATACCTCGGGCACCTTGTGGCGACCCATGCGCACGTAAAACGGGCCGTCAGCTTCAGCCGCCAAACGTAGCGCGGCCTTCGCGGACCAATAATCCGCAGGGACCAGTACGCGCATTTGAGGAAGGGCGCGCATCATGCCAATGTCCTCAAGCGATTGATGGGTGGCACCGTCCTCTCCTACGGTAATGCCCGCATGTGTGGGACAAATCTTGACGTTAAGACCGGAATCGCACACGGTATTGCGAATCTGATCATAGGCTCGTCCGGTAGCAAAGACTGCAAACGAGCCGGTAAATACTGTATGTCCTGTCAGCGAAAGACCGGCCGCTACACCGACCATATCTTGTTCGGCGATGCCAACGTCGACAAAACGCTTGGGAAACGCCTTTTGAAAGTCAGCGAGCTTCGTAGAACCGGCAAGGTCAGCGTCAACCGCCATAATATTGTGTCCCTCGCGGACCAGCTCAACCAGCGTCTCGCCATATGCTTCACGAGTTGCCCTAGACATCGGCATCCTCCTTTGTGCTTTCGGCCTGAATCAACAGCAGCTCTCTCGCGGCGTCAAGCTCTTCTCGCGCCTGCTCCGCCTGCGCCTCGCTGGGAGCGTTGCCATGCCAGTTGACCTTATCCTCCATAAACGAGACACCCTTGCCTTTGACAGTTGTGCAAATAATAGCCGTAGGCGCGGTGTTTCCCGCTTCCCTGCCGTCTCGCGCGGCGAGAAGCGCCTTGCGAACTTCCAAGACGTCATGGCCATTGACACGAATAACATTCCACCCGAACGCGCGGAACTTCTCGCCAAGGTCACCTAAAGAACAAACCTCAGTCACATGACCGTCTATCTGCAGGTTATTGAAGTCAACAATGGCAATAAGATTGTCAAGCTTATGGTGCGCCGCGAACATAATCGACTCCCAGTTAGAGCCCTCCTGAAGTTCGCCATCACCAAGCAGCACAAATACCTTGGGCGCACGCTCACCACTCTCAAGCGAGGCAAGTTGCAAGCCCAAAGCGCAACCGGAAGCTACTGAAAGCCCCTGTCCAAGCGAGCCAGAACACACCTCAAAGCCGGGGCACGCGTGGCTGTCGGGATGCCCCTGCAAGCGGCTGCCTAACTGACGAAGCGTCATCATATCATCGTCATGCAGCCATCCAAGCAGGTAGTATGCTGCATAAATAACCGGCGCGGCGTGTCCTTTAGAGAGAAAGAACCGATCCTGGGTATGGTCTTCGGAATTGTTGTGATTGTATTTCATAGCACCTGAAAAGAATAACGTAGCCACCATGTCTGCCGAACTGAGCGAACCGCCGGGATGACCTGACTTGCTTTTTTCAAGCATCGTGATGATATTGCGTCGCATCGAATTAGCCGCAAGCTGAATCTCCAAATCGGTGAGATCGCGCTCTGGAAGGCCTGGTGTTGGCATCCTTACCTCCTGACGGTATCCATAAACGAGTGTATTGTAACAAGCATACCGTCTAGATGCGACACATACGTTGCGTTTCAGCGCTTAAAGACGCGCCGCATAAGAAAGCTCTTATGCGGCGCCGGTGGCTACTTCACCTTTTTCTCATTGCTGTTAGCGTAATGATTGAACACGTACGCCGTAATGAGCGGAGTCAAAATCGCAGTCACGATAACGGCTGCCGCAACCTGAGCCGTTGCCGCCGCAAGAACGGCGCCGCCATACACGGCCGGGTTGGCTTCAGCCATTGCCGCGGGAGTCAAGGCATTCGCGCCCGCGCAGCTTGAAATGCCAACGCCGGCAACGCCTGTTCCTCCGGTCGCGCGATCGACAAAGAAGTTAATAAATCCGCCGAGGCAGGAGCAAATAATGCCCAAAAGAATTCCGGACGGTCCGGCAGCGATAAGCTGATCAAACTTCATCGTAGTACCCATAGCGAAAAACGTCATCACGATGATTCCTGGAAGCGCGGAAGAAAACATCTTCTTCAAGCTCGGGAAACAGTTACCGAAGATAATGCCGACGATAATTGGAAGCACGGCGCCCAAAAGCGACCAGCCAATAGGAGCCTGACCGGCGGCGCCAAGGGCGATCATGGTAACGGGAGGACCAACAATCAACGTGGTGATTGCAACGGCTCCCTGCTCATACTCATTGCCGTAGTCGGCCATCAAACCTGAATACATCGCGTTGTTGGCACCGGAGCATGCCGCGAGAATAACCATGGCTGACAGACCGAAAAGATTGTCGCCCATAAGGAACAGAACAGCCATCGCAAGGGCGACGCAGAAAATAACCTTTGAAATAATAATGATGGCGCCGCGCAGAGCCGCCTTCGGCGCACTCTTGAAGGAAATAGTTGTACCGACGCATAGCATGAAGGCGCCAACCAGCGCTCCTGTTCCCGAAACGCTCATAGCTTTGGTAAAGCTTCCCAACGTGGGGAGCACCTCAGGAAACACAGTATTGATAAAACAGCCCAGCAGCAAGGGGACAAGAATATTTGCGCCCGGAAGCCTGCCAAGAGCTTTAAAAGGGTGCTGAATAGAAATCGGTTCTTTCATAGTTGATTCCTTAGTGGTCACAAATCTCACCTAGTCCATCACGATTCCGCCATCGCAGTCGCCAACTTCTCCGTTGACGAAGCTCGCAAGGTCGGATGCGAAGAAAAGAACCATCTGCGCCGGCTCAGATGCCTGAGCGGGACGCCCTAAAGGAATAATGCCAACGACTTTTTTGTACTTCTCGGGATCGTTTGAAAGCGCATCTGTCATCTCGGTAATAGTAAAGGAAGGGCAGACGGCATTGCAAGAAATACCAAACTTGCCGCCCTCTTTGGCAATCGCCTTGGTAAAGCCATTCACTCCCGCTTTAGAAGAAGCGTAGGCAACTGTACCAAGCAACCCGCCGCCGATTTTGCCCGCAACAGAGGAAACGTTGACGATACGAGCGCCGCCACGATTCTTAAAGTGCTGCCAAAGCGCATGCGTCACATTATAGGTGCCGGTAAGGTTCGTGTTGATAGTGTTGTTCCATTCCGTATCATCGACCTGATCAAACTGAACAGAACTGATCCGACCCGCGTTGTTGATAAGAATAGAAACGTCGCCGACCTCTTCAAGAATCTTTGCGATAGCAGCTTTAACGCCCTCGGCATCAGAGATGTCCATCTTGTAGAAGTAGTTTCCCTCGCCAAGCTCCTGAACAAACTGCTTGCCCACTTCTTCATTGCGTGCGCATACTACGACGTGGCCTCCACCTGCGACGATACCCTTCGAAATTTCCGCACCAATCCCCGCGGATCCGCCGGTAACCAAAGCAATTTTGCCTGTGAAATCAAACGCCATATGTCCCACTCCTTAACTTTTGACTGTGACTGATATACGGTCACAGAACCTGTGCGATCCCGCAACCTTTCAGTCATTTTTTAACTTGCGTTAAGAAGTGATTAGAAGCCTAAAGAACCGCTACAATGACGGCACCTATATTAGTTGAAACTACTGAGGTATAAAAGCACAAATACTTATTTTTTTGAATCTCTGACATTGCTATAGTTGCGAAAAAACTTCTCCGATGCGGCTATGGATCACGAGGTCAGCTCGCCCATCATAGGGAGTTGGCATGTCGTTGATGATGACCATCTTGTGGCCCGTATAGTAGTCTAAAAGTCCGGCAGCCGGATACACCACCAACGAACTTCCCGCAACGATCAGCACGTCAGCGGCCGCAAGAGCGGCAAGAGCTCTATAAAAAACATCCATGTTCAAGCCCTCACCGTAAAACACAATGTCCGGCCTGATAGTTCCTCCGCACGCGCACAGCGGAACCATTGAAGCTGACGCCTCTATCTCATCGAGCGTATAGGCGTGTCCGCAATCAGAACAATAAAAGCGCGTTTCATTGCCATGTAACTCAAATACATTCTCGCTGCCAGCAGCCTGGTGCAGTCCATCAATATTTTGCGTTATTACTGCTTTCAGCTTGCCTTCGCGCTCCCATTGGGCCAGCTTACGATGAGTAACATTGGGCTTTGCCTCGCCAAGGTGGTGAGAATTTCTGAAATAGGTGTAATACGCTTCGGGGAAGTCTTCAAAAATATCAAGCGAGAAAATCTCTTCAAGTGTAATGTCAGACTCCGTTTCCATACGTCCCCAAGACTCAAATTCCGGGTCAACAAGAGCATCGTTACCGGCGTTGCTGCCGACATCGTTGCCGATGTTATTACCGACATCATGAGAAGCATCTTCGCTTGAAGCGTTGCAGCCGACAGTCATGGAACCAACTTTGATACCACCTCGGCTATACAAACCGTCTTTCCCCCTGAAATCGGGAATGCCGCTTTCTGTGGAAACGCCAGCTCCTCCGAAAAAGACAAGGTGAGATGACCCATCGATCCATTGTTTGAGCTGCCGTATAGCATCGGTTACGCCTTGCTGTTCAGCTGTACCAGGTATATTCGTTGTATCACCCATACCATATCCTTCGGCTCTAGCGCCCATGATGGCTCCCGAACTCTCATGCCTGTCTCTGCAATCAAGCATATACCAATATGCCCTTCATTCAGGCATTTTTTATTTTGAATAAGAAATAGTTAGACAAGGCTAACTCTATGGATTAGAATGACACTGATTAGAACACACATCGAAAAGAGGTTTTACATGTACCGTTTTTCAACGCCATCCTTTACGCGACGCCAAGCCATGGCCCTTCTCGGCACCTTAGCTGTTACGTCTCTTGCGGGCTGCACGGGCAACAACCCTTCCTCTTCCGACCCGAAAGAGACTGAAAAGCCACTTGTACTGACCACGTTTACGGTCATCCAGGATATTGCCGCAAATATTGCCGGAGACGTTTGCGACGTACAGTCCATCACGAAGGCGGGAGCGGAAATCCACGATTACGAACCGACTCCTGAAGACCTGAAGCTCGCACAGAAAGCCAATCTGATTCTCAATAACGGTCTTGGACTTGAACGCTGGTTTGAGCGCTTTGTCGCCGATTCAAATGCAGAACGCGTAGATTTGAGCCAGGGGATTACTCCTATGAACATCGCTGAGGGAGAGTACGCGGGAGAAGCAAATCCACACGCATGGATGTCTCCTGCAAATGGACAGATTTACGTCGACAACATCGTGAAAGGCCTTAGTGCTTTAGTGCCTGATCATACGGACGACTTTACAAAAAACGGTGAAACGTATAAAGACAAGCTTCAGAAGATTTCCTCGGATCTCACAGAAGAGCTCTCTTCCCTACCCCAAAATCAGCGGACGTTGGTAACGTGCGAAGGCGCCTTTTCCTATCTCTGCCGTGACACCGGGTTAAACGAGATTTACCTTTGGCCGGTCAACGCTTCCGAAGAAGGCACTCCACAGCAGATTGCAAAGGTGGTTGAAGAGGTAAAGAAGCAGCAGGTTCGTGCTGTCTTCTGCGAATCGACCGTCAGTCCTAAAGCCATGCAGCAAGTCGCTGACGAAACAGGAGCTATCCTCAAGACGGACGAAGCTCACATGCTCTATGTAGACTCGCTTTCCGAGACAACGGGACCCGTACCCACCTATCTTGATCTTCTTAAGCACGATGCAGACGTTATTGTCGAAGGACTTACAGGAAAGAGCGCGAATTAACATGTCACTCAATGTTTCGAGCGTATCCGCCTGGTATGAAGGGACTCAAGATAAAACGCCCGTCATCCACGATATTACCTTCACCCTCAAAAGCGGCAGACTCTGTGCTCTTGTGGGCGTCAACGGAGCCGGCAAATCAACGTTGTTCAAAGCCTTGATGGAACTCATTCCATTCAACGGATCCATCACGTGGAAGGGGCAGCCCTTCCGTGAGGCAAGACGCCAGGGACTCATAGGTTACGTTCCGCAGACAGAGGCCATCGACGGTTCCTTCCCGCTGCTGGTAGAAGATGTCGTCATGCAGGGGCGGTACTGCCATCAGGGCTGGTTCCGCGTTCCCTCGCAAGAAGATCGCAAGCTTGTAGCCCAAGCTTTGGATCGAGTAGGACTTTTGGAATTGATAGACAGACCACTTTCACAGCTTTCCGGCGGCCAGCGCAAGCGTGTTTTTGTAGCGCGTGGTATTGCCCAAAAAGCTGAGTTGCTCCTGCTGGACGAACCGTTCGCCGGAGTCGATGCAAAGTCTGAAGCAATCATCACTCAGCAGCTCCGCGTTCTTGCGGAGGAGGGACGCACACTGCTCGTCTCCATTCACGACATCCATTCGGCCCGAGAGAATTTTCAGGATTGCTTAGTTATCAACAAGACGATAACCGCCCAGGGCCTCGCGGCAGATGTTTTGAGCAGCACTGAGCTTCTCGCCAGCTTAGGGCTCAGCGAACACGGACACATTGAGGAGGTGCCCCATGCCTGAGATCGAGATTCTCAAATACGCGTTTATGCAGCGTGCCTTGGTAACAGGCCTTGCTACCGCACTCGTATGCGGCCTTTTGAGTTGTTGGATTACGCATATGGGCTGGTCGCTTATGGGCGACGCCATCTCACACTCCATCCTTCCCGGCGTCGTTATCTCCCATCTTGTAGGGCTGCCGTATCTCGTGGGCGCACTGGTATTCGCACTCATTACGGTAGTACTCGTTGGACAGGTCAAAAAGAGTCAGATTGTCAAACCCGATACAGCCATCGGCATCGTGTTCACCACATTTTTCGCCCTTGGTACTGTCTTGATATCCAAAGTGCCCAGTCAAATCAACCTTTCACATATTCTCTTTGGCAACTTGCTGGGCGTCACCGTTCCCGACATGCTGCAGGTACTTCTCATTGGCCTCCCGATCGCGCTTATCCTTGTACTTAAAAACAGAGATCTCACGCTCCTCGCGTTCGACCCTACCCATGCACAGGCGATTGGCCTTTCCGTACGATGGCTGACGTCACTTTTGCTTATTGCCCTTGCCTTGGCTATCGTCATATCACTGCAGGCGGTAGGCGTCATTCTGTCCGTTTCGCTTTTAATTGTTCCGGGGGCGTGCGCTCGGCTTCTTACGAATCGTATGCGCCACATGCTTTGGATCTCCCCGCTCATCGCTATCGTGAGCGTGCTTATTGGCATTACTGGCAGCTATTATTTTGACGCTTCGTCCGGCGGCATGATTGGTCTTACTCTTGGAATTATCTTCTGCATTATTTTTGTTATCAGAAGTCTGCCTTCTTTGGACCGTGTTTAGAAAGTTCCGATCCGGGTAAGGACATACCACGATAAAACTTCAACCTGGTTTACATCGTTTGTAAACCAGGTTCTTTGATTTGGAGACTGATGTGAACATGCTACAAGACATGTGGGCACTTCTTGTCTCTCGCTGGGATTTTTTCAGCCGACTACTCCTCGAGCACATTCAGATCTCCTTCACAGCAGTCGTCATTGCCATCATCGTCGGTGGTGTGACCGGTATTCTCATAAGCCGCTTTCAAAGAACCGCAAAGCTTACACTTGCTGTCATCAACTTTCTCTATACCATTCCATCCATCTCTATGCTTGGTTTTTTAATTCCGTTTTCAGGGATTGGCAATGCAACCGCCATTATTGCCCTGACCGTATATGCACTGCTCCCCATGGTTATCAACACGCACACCGGACTTACCAACATTGATCCGTTACTCATTGAAGCCGCCGAGGGCATGGGCAGCACTACGTTGCAGACACTTATCAAGGTCAAAATCCCTCTGGCGCTTCCTATCATCATGTCAGGTATTCGCAGCATGACTGTCATGACCATTGCACTGGGTGGCATTGCATCCTTTATCGGCGCGGGAGGCTTAGGTGTTGCCATTTATAGAGGCATTACCACTAATAACTCAGCTATGACCATGGATGGAAGTCTCCTTATTGCTTTTCTCGCCTTAATTGTTGATTTCTTACTGGGATGTATCGAGAAGCGCATGAGACTTAGAAGCGCTCGAGCGCGTCAACGCAATAAAATTGCCGGTATTATAGGCGTTATTCTTACTGCCCTCGCTGCTATAGCGCTATTTTTGCCTTTTGGTCAGAAAGAAACTATCAATATTGCAACCAAACCGATGACCGAGCAATACATACTTGGCGAGGCTCTCAAGGAACTCATTGAAAGCAAAACAGACCTCAAAGTCAACCTCACGCAGGGAGTTGGCGGCGGCACCTCAAACATTCATCCCGGCATGGAGAAAGGTTCGTTTGACATTTATCCGGAATACACGGGCACCGGATGGAACCTAGTCTTGAAAAACACTGATTTCTATTCCAACGACAAGTTCTCACAACTTCAAAGCGAATATCAACAGAAATACAATATGCACTGGCTGGGCATGTATGGATTTGAAAATACCTTTGGCCTTGCAGTCAGAAAAGACATCGCAGAAAAGTATAATCTGCAAACCTACTCTGATCTTGCACGCATCTCCAACCAACTGACCTTTGGCGGAGAATATGATTTCTTTGAACGTGAAGACGGATATGCCGCCCTTTGCTCGACATACGGAATGACTTTCAAAAATACCGTTGATTTAGACATCGGTCTTAAGTATGAAGCCATGAGCCAGGGAAAAATCGACGCCATGATAGTCTTTACCACTGACGGCAAGCTCAATACTGCAAATATTGTCCTCTTGAAAGATGACCGTCACTTCTTCGCCTCATACCAGGCGGGCAATGTGGTCAGAGATGAGGTTTTGCAAAAATATCCTGAGCTCAAGGCTCTTCTCGATAGCCTTACCAATACCATCACCAACGAGGATATGGCTCGCATGAATTACGAAGTTGAAACCAATGGCAAAGAACCCAAAGACGTAGCTCATGAATACCTGATATCCAAAGGTCTCATTTAGGAGGTGACACCCATGATAGCCGCAATTGAATTCAAAAACATCCATAAGACCTATGGTGAAAAAATCATCATCAACAATCTTTCCCTCACAATCGGGCAAGGGGAATTCGTCACGTTCATCGGATCTTCAGGTTGTGGCAAGACAACGCTTCTCAAAATGGTCAATGGCCTTACTATGCCTACCAGCGGAAACGTCCTTGTTAACGGAGAAGACATTCACGAGAAGAACCTCATTGAACTCAGGAGAAATATTGGCTACGCCATTCAAGGCAGCGTTTTGTTCCCCCATATGACCGTTGAACAAAATATTGCCTATGTACCGAATCTCCTGAATAAAAAAGATACCAAGCGAACCAAAGATGCCGTCGCCAAATGGATGCAAATCGTAGGTCTTGACGAAGAATTTAAGAACCATTATCCTGCCGAACTCTCCGGTGGTCAGGCGCAGCGCGTAGGTATTGCCCGTTCTCTTGCAGCATCGCCCAGCATCCTGCTTATGGACGAGCCTTTTGGCGCGGTTGATGAAATTACTCGTGATCAACTCCAGGAGGAAATTAAGCGTATCCACAATGAAACGCATATCACCGTTCTCTTTGTCACCCATGATATTTCCGAAGCGCTCAAGCTGGGTACAAAGGTATTGGTTATGGGTGCAGGAAAAATTCAGCAATATGGAACGCCTCGCGAGATCTTCCACAACCCTGCGACAGACTTTGTCAGGCAATTGGTAAAACGCGGCGTCTACCAGGATCTGTCTCTTGAAAACGATTGATTGTATTCGACTACGCTGGAGCACCGTTTATACATCAGGCATATATTCAGTCAAGCAGGCATCGAGGCCAACTTTCAGCGCTTCATGATCCATGTGCCGTCCAATAAAGCAGAGCTTTGTTTGGCGATCCCCTAGTTCGGGGTCCCATTCTTCACGCAGCTCGGGCTTCTCGTCAAGCAATGCCTCACGAGCCTCAGGCGGCATAGAATCGTAAAAAAGGCCGTTCTCATAGAATTGCACTTGCTTGCCGGCCTGCTCAAAGACGTAACTCATATCGGGATCTTGCGCCGCCCAAAGCGATCCCTTTACGCGAATGATGCTCTTGGGCCATTCGGACACAAACTTATTGAGCTTATCCAAGTCAAAAGGCTTGCGGCGCTTGTATACAAAGGTTGTAATCTCGTATTCAAGCACCTCCGGATCTTCATGCTCTTCCGGATGTTCCATCGCGTCCATCCATGCGGCCGAAGCATACGCCTTATCAAAATCAAAGCGACTGGTATTGATAAGTTCGCTCATAGCGATGTCGCCGTTTTGAACTTCAACAATGACAGCATCTCTCTGCAAACCTCGCACCAAAGCCCTGAGTTCCGCCAGTTGCTCCTTAGTCACAAGGTCAGTCTTGTTCAGAACCAGCGTCGAGCAAAACTCAATCTGTTGAATCAAAAGATTTTCAATATCGCCTTCCTCTATGTCATCGGCGAGAAGGGCTTTTCCACCGTTGAACTCGTCATACATGCGAGCACAGTCGACTACGGCAACGATATTATCAAGGCTCAGATGGGAGTGCTTGGCCGTGTGCTGGCTCTGATTGCAAAATGCCGAGATGGTATAGGTAATGGGAATGGGCTCGCAAATACCCGACGCCTCGATAATGATGTAATCGAACTCCCCAGTATCAGCCAAATCGCCAAGCTGCAAGGCAAGATCATTTGAAAGCGTGCAGCAAAGACAGCCATTTGTCAGGGGAATGACATCGCCCTCTTTTGCATATCCGCCATCTCGAATCAAACTCGCGTCCACATTGATTTCACCGATGTCATTCACAATAACAGCAGCGCGAATACCCTGCGTATTGGAGAGAATCTGGTTCAAAATGGTTGTTTTCCCTGCACCGAGATATCCGGTAAGCAAGGCGATTTTGACTTCCTTGGGCTCGACCATCACAAACTCCCGTCACTGTCATACAGAGGAACCCCGACCCGAAAGTCGGGGCCCTCGCGTACACATCACAATACCATGTCTGACACCTGGCGCTTTTCAAAGAGCTTCTCACAGCACCTCCACGTTCTTCGCAGCACCTCACAGCGTTTCTCGCGCTGCTTCTCGTGCTTCTCGCGTTCCCTCGCATAGCTCCTAGAAGCTGCCACGCTCAATAATGGTGCCTTCCTTCATGATCACATCCATGTTTTCAGGCGTAAGGTCATGAATGTTAGAGGTAACATCGCCCTTAACAACCAGAAGGTCAGCAGAGAGACCTTCCTTAACAGCACCAAACTCGTTCTCTTTACCAAGCATCTTGGCGCCGTTGTAGGTTGCGGCGGAAATGGTATCAAGAATGGAAACGCCAACCTTATCGACAAAGTCATACATCTCATCAATGGTGACATAGCCGTACGGCGTTACAAAGCTGAAGGAATCGGAGCCGATGGTAATGGTAATACCCAGCTCATACGCCTTACGAAGGTTCTCGTAGGTGCGTGCGAGGCCCTTTTCGACAACCGTCTCGCCTGGGAATGCGTCAAGCTCGGGAGTCCAGTCAGGCGGATAGGTGGAATACCATGTGGGCAAGAAGCCGATGGTAGGCGTAAAGAATGTCCCCTGTTCAGCCATGAGTTTCATAGTGCGCTCGTCAAGCTCAAAGCCGTGGATAAGCTGCGTGCAGCCAAAGCGCACGCAATCGTATGCGGCGTCAAAGTTATTGTATGAGTGTGCATACAGAGGAATTCCTACCAGCTTGCACTCATCGGCAATGGCCTTGATTTCTTCTGTCGAGAAGAGCTGCAGACGATCAGAGTCCCAACGCCAGATACCGCCACCGGTAGCCCAGATTTTGATACCATCGGGATTCTCGCGCAGACGACGACGGATTGCCTTCCGAAGCTCCCACGGGCCATCGACCTGGTCGCCCCACGGATGACCGTCTTTGGAAATCTGCAGCGGCAGATGGTGAGAGTCGCCGTGACCGGCAACGCGGCAGAAGCCAAGACCGGTTGCAAAGATGCGCGGACCTGTCATAACGCCCATGTTGACCAAATCACGGATAGCAATACCGTTACGGCCAATCTCAACAACGGTAGTCAAGCCATGCGTGAGAGCATCATATGCCTGCTTCACCGCGCATGCCTGCTTCTGAGCCACAGACTCAATAACCCAGTCATTATCATTGTCGGTAAGATTACCTGAAAAGTGCAGGTGAGAATCGATTAAACCCGGCATAACCGTATGACCGGTTGCGTCATAGATTTCATAGCCCTCAGGAACTTCAGTGCGGGTACCCGCGTAGGTAATCGTTTTGTCATCGACAAGGACAACGGAATCTTCAACAGGAGCAGCACCGGTTCCGTCAATAAGCTTACCACCCACAAAAGCGTGCTTACTCATACGTCTCACATCCTTTTTTCACTTTGTCTGCTCAACTTTTGCGCAGCAACCATAGACTTATCTGGATAGTAAGACTAGGTAAACTTATAGACAAGAATCCTTCTTAAGTAAGCGGTAAATGGAGCAAAACCGTCTACAAACGGATGCGCGAAAGATGCTACATCGTACGTTTGATGATGAAATCGAATGCGCGCGTAGGAAGCACCGCATGCCAGAAAACACCAGCGTGTGCTCCTGCTCCCGCAAGATAGCGAGTTTTCGGTCTGCGCACGTTTACCGCTTTAAGGATGGCCTTTACCACCACACTCGGTCTGCTCGCAATCGGTCCGTTATAAATTCCCCGAATGCTGCGAGCAGTTTCGATGGCCCGGTGTTCATATACGCTACCGCGAGAAGATGCCTCCAGGTGGTCGGCCGCGATATAGGGCCAGTTGGTTTTTATGAAACCCGGCTCAATAAGAACCACGTCAATACCAAAATCACTCAGCTCCATACGCAGGGCATCAGAAAGCGCCTCTACGGAGTATTTTGTCGCATGGTACCAGCCACCAAGATAGCTCACCAGGCGGCCTCCCACCGAGCCGATATTGATGATCCGACCACGTCCCTTCATGCGCATATACGGAAGAACCCTTTTGGTAAGCTCAGCCAAGCCGAAGACATTAACCTCAAATTGGTGGTGCGCTTCGTCAGAAGTCACATCTTCAATGGCTCCAAACGACCCATAGCCTGCATTGTTTATCAATACGTCAATACGTCCCTGCTCACTGACTATCCGCTTAACCATGGCAGTGCAGGAATGCGCATCGGTGATATCCAGGTGCAGCGGGTGAACGCCACATGAAATCAACGGCGCGATTTTCTCGACACGTCGAGCGGCGCCATAAACAATATGTCCCTGCTTGGCAAGAGCTTCCGCAGCTCTGTAGCCCATGCCGCCGCTGGCCCCCGTTATGAGAATGACTTTTGGATCCATGCGTATCACCTTAAAGACTAAAAACCGTATGCAACAAAAAACCACTGGCAAAGGAGCACGTGTTGGCCACCAGCGAAAGTTCTACCGGATGTTCAAAGCGGTATGTTATCCGATAGAGAATACTCTCGACAACGATTGCGCTCAACTCCAAGAAACCCACCGCAATATAATAAAGCACAAAATCTTGCGTAAGATCTGCCGCAAGAAGGGACAGGTACACCACAAGCGGATTCGTTGCCACTTGAGCAAGAGTCACAACCAACAGGCGCCGCACGTCCCGGATATGAAACAGAAACGCAGCAACAATAAGCTCGACGGCAATCGTTACCGTCAAGCTCCGGACAAAAACAAAAAGCATCTCTTGGATGAGGCCGACGCTACACTCCACAAGCATCAGCCTGATTGGCACAGTAAAGCCCTCCAAGAAGTAACGCGAGCGATACGGCTGCCAGCGCTACAAGCACAAACGGACTCGACGGGGCAAACCCCAAAAGCGCCGGCAGTGAGCCTACCGCCAACGAAAACGAAGCAATGCCAAAGGCCGTACCCCTGGCGCAAGGTAAAAGTCGGGCAAGGACGGACAGCGTAATCGGCATCGTAAAGTTAAATAAAAACACCGCGAGAAGCCCCGCTACCGGATATTCCCACGCAAACAAAAACAAGAGCATCGAAGTTGCAAGAGAGACGGCAGACGTCAAACGCAGTCCGTATTTGTCGGCGACCACACCACCGCAGGCTTTTCCAACGACAACGCCCCCTACCGCAAAGGCCGCAAGAAGTGGATCTGCCTTCCACGGAAACGTCATCACCATACCTGCATAACTACGGAGAAGTACGGTTGTTGCCAAAAGAACTACCGCCATCGTCCGAGCGCGCGTAAATGTTGGCATCATAAAAGGCAAATTGTGCTTTTGCCAATGCTTTACGTTCATACGCCATAGGGCAAAAACCAGAGCGGCGCAAATCAAAAGTAACGTCAATAATGTAAACGCAACCAAGAGTTTGTTTCTTTGGAACAAGAGTGTTGACAGAAAAACTCCTGCCGCTCCGGTTGAAATGAAAATACCGGACGGCGCCGTGCGCTTCTCGGAAACATTCAGTACGTCAATGCCGCCGGCGCAGTGAAATGCCGCATTCCCTATGGACAAGAAACATACCGCAATCCAGGCACAAACTCCTAAAGGAACCAGAGAGACAACGATACCAAACGCAATAAGAGCAAAAGAAACCAATGCTGCGCGCTGGTTCTTGTCGACACGGTCAAGAAGCGCACCTATGGGAAGCTGCAGTGCAAAGGCAAACATGTCGTATAAGAGAATTGCGAAAAACACCGCAAACGGACTTGGCTGATTGGATGTACCGGCAAGATCCAGCGTTGAACTCACTGCTCCGAGCATCGTAGACACACAGGCAAGATCCACAACAAAATGGCAGATGGCATAGGTAAAAACCATCGATCCTACTGCCGACGGTTCGGGAACAGAAACCTCTCCTTCATGCGCCGTATAAGACATCGTGTATGCCGCGTCCGCTGCGCTCATCCGTATCACCCCCAACAAATACGCGCGCTATTTTTTACTTTTTATGATGGCAATAACCGCAATAATTGCAAATGCGAGAATAAGCACCGGCACTATAACGGCAAGTGCGTCACCAGTGCCGTTTGTTTGCGCAATCGTCTCGATAACCCTATGGGTAGGAGACTCCAACTTGGGCGCGGGTATCGCATCCGCATAAACAGTAAGAGGAAAGAGCATAAGACATACCGTAAGTAACAGTGATGTTGAAATTAATACCGATGTTGAAAAAATCTTACGCCAGGACATATCAGCCTCCACTCAACTCAACAACGTCGGATAATGCGTATGGGCATCATCGAGACAATACAGCGTTTTATCCAGATACCGACGCGCCCACCACTGTGCCTGCACAAGGTCGGCATCATGCCAATTCCCGCATTCTTCAGGACGTGCACCGGGAATCTCACCCTCATAATCACGGGCAAACTCAAAGAGGCGCTTGACCAGGTCGGCTATATCAGCCGGTTCTGCCTCACCGAATACGACGAGGTAAAAACCTGTACGGCATCCCATGGGTCCAAAATAAATAACGCGAGAAGACCACGCGGGGTCATTGCGCAAAAACGTCGCTCCAAGATGCTCAAGAGCATGCACCGCAGCGGTATCCATGACAGGCTCACGGTTCGGAGCCGTAAGGCGCAAATCAAAGGTAGTTACTACCGCGCCGCTCTTCTCGTCAACATCACGACGTGACACGTATACGCCTGGCTCAAGAACCCTATGATCAACGGAAAAGCTTGCAATACGTTCCATGCGACCTCCTTCGCGCCTCTCATTAATCGCGCGCTGCTTCCTATAATCATAAACGAACTCAGACCGACCATATAAGACCGACACACAATCTAAAAAGACTCTGCCGAGAAGCACCTGAATGGAGGCACTTCTCGGCAGATACAACGTTCGCGAGAGCAACTACTACTCAATACCAACCATTACATCGGTTGCCTTGATAACAGCAAGAGCAGGATCTCCCACCTTAAGACCAAGCGATTCAATGGCCTCATTGGTAATGGAGCCGGAAATCACAATACCATCGGCTGTCTCAAGGGAGACATGACCATTAACAGCACCTTCGGTCACCTTGATGATAGTGCCGGGAAGCTGATTGCGAGCGGAAATGTTGGCAATACGTTCAGAGCCCGAAGCGAACATAACATTGGTAGCTTTGATAATGGCATATGCGGCCTTACCTTCAGTCAGGCTAAGCTCCTTGATAGATTCTCTGGTAATGTCGGCCTTGACCTCTTCGTTGCCCAAAGAGATTACGACAACGCCGTTGACAGCACCTTCGATAACTTTAACAATAGTACCTTTAAATTGATTACGTGCGGAAATACGCATATCCTGTCCTTACATCAAACGTTTACAGACTGTATTACTATACCCAAGTAATCGCATCCTACCCATCCTTATTCAGGATTCTTGGCGGCAAGGATAAGGTCGATTTCGTTTTCTGTAAGTTCATAATTCAGGTAGGTCTTATAGAAATCTTTGACCTTAGCGCGGATATCAAGATCGGGGAAGAGGTCCGGATGCAGCAATGCGGAGACCCACTGAATCTGCAGCAGTTCCTCAACGCCATAGCGATCCCAGCCAAAGACGCCCTTGGGGTTTACATAGACTTTCTTATCCTTAACTGCTGAAATGGAAGCCCAAGCAGGATCAGCCAAAATCTGGTCGACTTCTTCAGCCTTACCGGTAATGATAACCTCAGGGTTCCAAGCAATAATCTGCTCAAGCGAGAATTTCTGCTGCGCATTACCTTTGGTGCTTTCGGTAACGGCATTCTTGCCGCCGGCCGTCTCAATCCAGGTATCAATAATGGTATCTTTGCCGTCGAGGGTAAACGTGTACACGGAAGCGCCGTGCATGACGCTCGGACGGTCATTCTCGCCAAGGTTGTCAGTTTTCTCTTTGACGAATGCAACCGTAGAGGAAAGTTCCTCATTGTATTTCTTGGCAATATCAACAGCCTTGCCACCGTAAACCTTACCGGTCAGTTCGATAGATTTCTGCATGGTCTCGTACGTATTAAAGGAGCAGTTGACCAAAGGAATACCAAGCTCTTTTGCCTTGTCTCGAAGATTCTCATTGGAATCAAAGATGACTTGCGGCTCAAGCTTTGCAAGTTCTTCGAAGTTAAAGTCTTTTCCAAAGGTAACCGTAGCCTTCTCCATATTCGGACAAACCTTATACATCCACGGGAAGCTTTTCTTATCACAATGAGTCGCTACAAGACCCTCAGCTCCGGTAAGCATGATGGTAATCTCATTGTGCGCATACCAGCCGTCAGCATACTTGGTGGGATTCACGGGCACTTCAACCTCAGTACCATTCATGTCGGTAACCGTCTGTGTACTCGGTTGCTGAGACTCTTCCTTCTTGCTCGTATCCTCGGTCTTGGTGCCACTGCAAGCAGCAAGGGCGCTGCCGGTAAGACCAAGCATACTTGCCATACCCGCATACTTGAGGAAATCACGTCTGCTTACTGACGAAAGATTTGCACCCTTGTTGTAGTCAATGTTCTCGTTGTGCTCTCTGGATTCCATGTGTTTTCCTTTCATTTGAACCTAACCTGTCTGCCCGCTTTTCTGCGCCTGAGCGCTATACCACGTCGGCATGCTCTGCCAGCGATGGGACACATGTTTTAATCGTCATTCCCGTCTCGTCTTGAGCCTCAACGACATGCACGTCAATGCCATACGCCGCCTCAAGGTTCTTCTCGGTAACCACGTCCTCAACCGTTCCTGACTTCACTTCCTTTGCATGAGAAAGCAACACCGCTTTCGTGCCCACAAGAAAGGCATGATCGGGATTGTGTGTCGTCATAACAATACCGCGACCATCTTCCGCCAAAGCTTTTATACGGCGCAGCACATGCACCTGATTGCCAAAGTCGAGCGCGGCAGTCGGCTCATCAAGAATGAGCAGCGAAGTATCCTGCATCAAAGCGCGGGCGATAAGTACCATCTGCGCTTCTCCGCCTGAAAGTTCGGTATAAATACGGTCCCGGAGTTTTGTAATCTCAAGCTCTTCCAACACGCGATCAGCCAATGTGTAGTCATCCTTGGTGGGAGACGCAAATACGCCCAAATGAGGCGCTCGACCCGTCAACACCACATCAAGCACAGAAAACGAAAACGGCGGCACATGAATCTGCGGGACATACGCGAGAAGCTTTGCCTGCTTGCGGCGATTTAGTTCCACTCGATTGCGGCCGGCAATTTCGACTTTTCCGCTCATCAGGGGCAAAAAACCAAGAAGCGCTTTGAACAGTGTGGTCTTCCCGACACCGTTCGGTCCCAGCAAACATGTAATATCTCCTGCGGAAACATCAAGATTTACCGCCTCAAGTATAGATTTGCCATCGTATCCGCAGGTGATATTGGTTGCTTGCAACAACACGTTCTTCTCGCTCATCAGCGTTGCCCCCTTTGCGTCTGAAGGAGGATTGCAAAGAAGAATGGGGCACCGATGATAGACGTCAGAATGCCTAAGGGAATTTCAGAAGCCAAAAGCGTACGACACGCCATATCCACAAGAATCATAAAAGCAGCCCCAACAACTAACGACAGTGGAAGCACCACACGGTTATCAGGACCAAAGATAAAGCGGACGAGATGAGGAATGATAAGACCAACCCAGCCCACAACTCCTGCAATCGAAACGACTGCCGAAGTTAGAAGCGTCGCGCAGAAAATATAGATACCGCGCATAAGGCTGACATTGATGCCAAGGGACTCGGCTTCCGTATCGCCGAAGGACAAGATATTGAGTCTCCAGCGCAACGCCAGAATTGGCAGCACGCCCACCACAAAGGGAATCATATAGATTGCAAGGTCATTCCATATCACTTTGGCGATGCTGCCCATCAGCCAATAGGTAATTTCCGGCAGCTTTGACATGGGATCGGCAGTGTACTTGATAACGGAAACAAAGGCCTGAAAAAGAGTACCTACGATGAGACCACAGAGCACAAGCAGCAAAATCTGATTGGAACCCCGTCCAATGCGACGCGCGCTCAGGTAGGTCAACATCACCGCGATAAATCCCATACCAAAGGCGCAAAGTTGCACCACCCTATTTGAACCATCGAAAAGCAGCGCCAGCGCCGCACCAAATGAAGCTCCCGCACTGGCGCCAAGAATATCAGGTGATACCATGGGGTTCTTAAAAAGTCCCTGATATGACGCACCGGAAATAGAAAGCGCCGCTCCCACTAAAAGCGCAGCAACCACGCGTGGAAGCCGAATATCTATAACTACATTAGTTGCTGCCTGAGACCATGAGCCCCCGGTTCCAAAAAACTTCTGAGACAAAATGCCTGCTACGTCTCCCGGGGCAATGCTCATACGTCCCACGGACAAACCCAGAATAAATAACATGCACAGAAGCGCAACACAGCCTATGCTCAAAATGATATTTCGAACATGATGAGCTTCATAGCCATGCTTCTGCTGCACGTTTTTCAGAGCAGCCATCGCTTTTTCTCCTGTTGACAGAACCTATCCTTGTGACTGTAACGCCTAGTCTGCTTGTTATTTTAGCTTAAACGCCCCTAACGTAGGTTCGCAAAATACGCATGCACATAAAGAAACACCGATTATCTCTAAGAAGCTCAAACAGCGCATCTTTCCGAACAAAGTTATTCTCGAATAAATCCGAACGGATATTCGGGCTTAACGTAATCGAGAAGGAATTGCTCTTCCAAAGGTATCCGGGCCACAATGTTACGCGTGCCGTCATCTTCAAAGTCTCGCAAGGCAACTTCGATCTCGCCAAGATAATGTTCGAGGTTACTGTTAACGACAAGAACATCTCCCCTGTGAATACCACCTCTTATCTGACGCGGCGGAATGGGAGTGGAATATCCATACATTCTGGGAACCGATGAGCGGAGAAAATACTCCGATGCATCGTCGCGTGTCACATGGACAAACTGCCAGAGGAGATTCTTTTCGACATCTGTTGTGCCTTCATTGAATTTGATATGAAACGTCGTTTTTGTAACGTCCATTGCAGCGAGCGCTTTAATCTCTTCAAGAGAAGCAAAACAGTTACCGATGATTACGTCGTCGATCATCCCGGTAGCTATGAGGTGACGGGCCTGCAGGTCAATGGGACGGATGCGATCAGCTTCACAGGTAGGAAGACCGTTATAGACAGGCCATGGTCCAAACGTCTCTGTGTGTCTACTTGAAACAAAGGCTGCAGACGGAAGTCCCAAATCAAAATATCGCTTTGAGAATTCGATGAAGCGTTGCTCACTGAGGCCAGTATATCTCTCAGGATAGAAATTATGGCATACGCACATATTGTGACGAGAAGCACCGCGCTCGATAAGAACGTCCAAAGCAAGCGTGGAACTTGCGTTGAACTCAATTGATATTCCATACGGATTTCGAGTCAGGGCAATGTCCTCTCTATCTCCCAAATGTCCGTCGAGTCGGATGATATCTACACCCATATCAGCAAAGGGTTTTATCTCCATTGCTGAGGCCCCAAGATGCTCAAAGACAAGAGGATTGGTATCAACGGCAACCTTAAATCCATATTCATGCGCTTTTCTCATAAATGCGCTAAATTCTTCGAGCGTTTCTTCACGCGTTTTTTTGACTGAGAGCAGACAGGTAAAAATACGCGAGAAACCATACTCGGCAGCAAGCTTCATATACGCTTCATCAGCTTCAGGAGTTGAGTGCTCAGGATAAACTGAGATTCCAAGACGATGCATCTAATTGCTCCTTCATCTTGCAATAAAAGATATCGTACTGAGGTTACCAGATATAAGGTCGTCGGCAGAAACAACTATACAACTATGCGACATGACAATAGGCTGCATTTTGAACGTTGACAGGTCTCCGTTGAATATCTATTGTTTAATTATATTAGTTAGCTAATGTAAACTCTTACTCAGCAAAGTGCAGGGTAGGTGTTTACAGCAAAAAAGGAGCTGTCGTGGAAAATAAGGTTCATGTTCAGAGCGCCGGTAAAAGCAGTAAAAAGCTCAATACAAAAGATCTCATCTATGCAGGTGCATTCTGCGCTCTCTACATCATGGTTATGCTCATAGTTGTCATGGGTTCCGGTATGATTCTTCCCATTCTGTACTTTATAGCACCACTCACCGTTGGCGCCGTCGCCGGCACAGTCTATATGCTCTATGTCATGAAGATTCGCAAATTTGGTGCTGCACTTATCCTAGGAATTCTTTTTCTTCTGGCAACCGGGCACCTAACGTGGTATTCACTGGCAGTAGTCATCGGTGCCTCACTCCTCGCTGAACTTATCATCTATCTCGGAAAATACACCTCGAAAAAAATGTACATGCTCTCGTACGTATTCTTTAACCTCACTATGGCCGCACCGTTTTTGAGCTTTGTCTTTAATCTTCAGGATTCTCTTGAAGTCACAAAGAGCTATTACGGTGAAGCTCGCGCGCAAGTATACGCCAGTCTTTTTGGGCCTGGCTTCTTTGTGTTCACCATCGCTCTTGCGCTTACCGGTGGAGCTATTGGCGCGCTCATCGCAAGCAAGCTCGTAAAAAAGCATTTTGACAAAGCCGGGATTATCTAAGTGGACTTTGAACTTTACGGCGATGACTCAGAAGCGATCGTTCGATTTGATCCGCGTACAAAGCTGCTGGTCTTTTTTGTCAGCTGTCTGTTAAGTCTCTCGGTACACGGCACTGTTCCCATCTTGGTAATCGGTTTTCTGCAATGCGCTATGCTGGCTTTGAACGGAAAGCGAGCATTGGCGCTCAAGTGTTTTGCAAGCCTTCTTGTCATTTTGTTTATCCGTTATTGTGTCGAGGCGCCGGAACAACAGGGTGCTGAAGCGATAACTTCGTTGTGCCTGGGATTTATATCGCTTTTTATATTCTTCTTCCCTATCCTTGTCTCTTTCCTCCTGCTTGTGCGCACCACACGCATAAGCCAGTTTCTCTCGGCATTCCAGGCCATGCACCTGCCTATGACCATTGTTATTCCTTTGGCAGTCATGTTTCGCTTTATTCCAACCGTACAGAATGAATGGAGCGGCGTCCGCAAAGCAATGGCATTCCGCGGCATCTCGATGACCCCGGGAACCATCTTCCGTCGACCGTTTCAAACCATCGAATATATTCTCGTTCCGCTGCTTTTTTCTTCCGTCGGTGTCATGGAAGAACTAGCCGCAGCTTCGCTGGCTCGGGGCATGGACAGCAAACGCGAGCGCACCTCATTTGAAAAAGTACAACTTCACCTTGCCGATGTTATTGCCATTATTATTTTCTGTACCACCGCGGCCTGGATACTCTATTCCCGAATATCAGGAATGAGTGTCCTATGATTCGCTTTGAAGATGTCAGTTTCCATTACGGTGGTGAAAACGGTACCGGTGACGGTGTCAATCATATCAATTTGACCATTGGTGACGGAACGTTCACGGTATTCGTCGGCGAATCCGGATGCGGGAAAACCACTCTTACGCGTCTTATCAATGGCCTCGCCCCCAATTTCTATGAAGGAGAGATGGAGGGCACCGTCTCTGTAGACGATATCTGCGTCACTACCGCAGAGCTTCACGATACTGCCGCCTATATCGGCAGCGTCTTTCAGAATCCTAAAAGTCAGTTCTTTAATGTAGATACTACCGGTGAATTGGTATTCGGCTGTGAAAACCAAGCGCTGCCTCGTGATGAAATACGACGCAGACTCGCCAAGACATGCGCCGACATGCAACTTGATGCTCTCATGAACCGCAACATCTTTGAGCTCTCTGGAGGAGAAAAACAGCAGATTGCCTGCGGTTCAGTCTATGCTTCTGATCCACGCATATACGTCATGGACGAACCGTCATCAAACCTTGATAAAAAGGCTATACATCGCTTGCACGACATCTTGGCAAAGATGAAAGAAGAGGGAAAGACTATCGTCTTGTCCGAACATCGCCTGCACTACCTCATGGATCTGGCGGATCAGTTTATCTATGTCAAAAACGGGCGTATTGAAAAGACCTTCTCGGCGCACGAAATGCGCTTGCTTGATGATGATCAACTCTCAAAACTGGGTCTGCGCTGCACCGATTTGCGTCGACTCACCAAGGCGCAAGCCAATGAACGCCAGTTTGCCGCAGCACGCACCGAGACGACTGCGGGCATATCAACTGCCACAACAACCGCCGACGAGGCTGCCGAGAAGCGCTCGGCTCTTGAAGCGATTGACCTTACCTGCAACCGCGGCAGTGCACGTATCCTAGATATCAACCGCATTTCATTCCCTCTGCATAGCGTAGTTGCCGTGATTGGCGACAATGGCTGCGGCAAAAGCACCTTGGCAGAATCACTTTGCGGTGTCACTCCCTCCAGCGGAACGGTTGCCTTTAACGGCATTTTTGAAACAGCAAAGGCTCGTTCCAAGAGAAGCTTTATGGTCATGCAGGATGTCAACCGCCAACTATTTGCAGAAGACGTGACCGAAGAAGTCAGTCTCAACGCGCACGTCTCAGAAGAAGAGGCCGACCGCATTCTTGACAGCCTGGGTGTACTTGCCTACAAAAACCGTCACCCCGCATCACTTTCCGGAGGACAAAAACAACGTGTAGCTATCGCGTCAGCGCTTTGCGCAGGCAAAGACATTCTGTTCTATGATGAGCCTACAAGCGGCCTCGATCGCCGCGGTATGGAACGTTTCGGAGACCTTCTACGAGACATGCACGGTCAAGTCCAATGCTCAGTTATCATCACGCATGATCCCGAACTGATTTTGCAATGCTGCACGCATGTGCTGCACATACGCGATGGACGCGCCATAGCGTTCTATCCGCTTGACCATGAAGGCGTCGTGCGTGTGCGCAGTTATTTTCTCTCCCCCAGCAGCAAAAGCACCAGCAAAAGACGGAGTCATACCAGAGCTATAGGCAAAATCCTGCAGTATGCGGGAGAGCAGAAAAAAGGTATCGCCCTAGCGGCCCTTTTTATGGTCATCGGTGCGGTAACAAGCGTTGTTCCCTATCTGTTCATCTACAACCTTATTGCCTCAGCTCTTGCCGGTGAAAGCATTACTGTTGCAACAGCCGTTCCTGCTATCGCAGCCGTTGCCCTATGCGAGTGTATACATGCGATACTTTATACAACAGGCCTGATCTTCTCGCATAAGGCCGCATTCAATACCCTTAAAAATCTCAGAGAATTCCTGCAAGAGCGATTGGAAACGCAATCTATCGGCACGGTGCAGGACATGGGAGCCGGCGCTATCAAAAAGCTGTTCACCGATGACGTTGAATCGATTGAGCTTCTGCTGGCGCATATAATTCCCGAAGGAGCGGCAAATATCTCCGTTGTTGCGGTCGTGCTCCTGACAATTTGCGCCATCGACTGGCAGATGGCCCTTCTCACCGTTCTCGTGGTGATGTTCGGTATCATTGTCTCCCAACAGATGTACAACGTGGGTATCGATAAAATGGGCAGCTATTTTTCCGCTACCAAACGTCTCAACAATACCATCATTGAATACGTACACGGCATGGAAGTTGTACGCATATTTAATCGCCAAAAAGATTCGGGTGAGAGATTCAAACGTTCCGTGGCATCTTATCGCGATCAAGCCTTGGGCTGGTATAAGATTTGTTGGCCTTGGATGGCTCTGTACGGCAGTCTGTTTTCAAATATCGTGCTGTACACGCTGCCTTTTGGAGTACTGATGGTACTTCTCGGCCATATAACACTCTCAAAATGCATACTGGTTCTTTGCCTCAGCTTTGGCATAGGACCACTTCTGCTGCATTGTATGACATTTATCGGAGCAATTCCTCAGGTGGGCTTTAAGATTCAGGCGCTTGAAAAGGCGTTGGATCAGACCCCGCTCAAAACGGGAAACGAGAATTTCACAGGTTATAGCCATGATGTCTCATTTGAGAATGTGCATTTTGCCTACAGCGACAGCGAAGTACTCAAGGGAGTTTCATTTACCGCCAGAGAAAATCAGATGACTGCTTTGGTGGGAGAAAGCGGCAGTGGCAAAAGTACTGTTGCCCGTCTTTTGGCTCACCATTATGACGTTGCAAGCGGCAGCATCTCTATAGGAGGACAACGCCTTGAGAGTCTGTCGCAACAGACGCTTAACAATCAGATATCCTACGTCTCCCAAGATTTGTTCCTGTTTAATAGAAGCATCTTGGAAAACATTCGTGTTGGCCGACCCGAAGCAACCGATGAAGAGGTATATGAAGCCGCTCGAAAAGCGCAGTGCGATGAGTTCATCAGAACGCTTGAAGATGGCTATGATACCAACGTTGGCACAGCCGGCCTGAAGCTGTCGGGCGGCCAGCGCCAGCGTATCTCATTTGCACGAGCCATTCTAAAAGACGCTCCCATCGTAGTGCTCGACGAAGCCACCGCCTTTATCGACCCTGAAAACGAACGAAAGATGAACCGTGCTATCAGTGAAATCATTGTCGGCAAAACAGTAATCGTCATTGCTCATAAACTTCGCTCTATAGCGCATGCCGATAAGATCATCATGCTGCATCATGGACATGTTCTCGCAGAGGGAACGCAGGATGAACTCATTTCATCCTGCCCGGAATACCGCACGCTATGGAATGCCGCCGAAGAAACTTCTGGCTGGACGCTCCGAGAAATGCCGCAAGAGATAGTCAAAGGCACCAAGGAGGCGTCATGCTAAGGCTTGTCCACCGCATTCTTGTTTTTTCAGGCTCGTATGCGCGACGCATCAGACTCGCGTATGGCTTCACATTTCTGAAATCGTTTTGCGCAAATATGCCACTCATGCTGGCGATCATTTCACTAAACCTGCTGCTTGACGACAGAGCAACCCCTTTGACCTGTTGTTTTTTAGCAGCGGGAATGCTGGTGCTTCTGGCACTTCAATCTATCTTCCACTACCTGTCTGATCGCATGCAATCAGGAACAGGTTATGAGATTTTTGCCGAGAAACGCGTAGAGCTCGGTTATCATCTGCGGCGCCTCCCTATGGGATTTTTCACCGCCGGCAACATCGGACGCATCAGCTCGATTCTTTCGGCCGATATGGTCTACATCGAAGAGCAGAGCATGTCAATTGTTGCAAACGTTGTCAGCGACGTTTTTGCTCAGGTTATCCTGACCGCATTTCTTTTAGCGATGAACCCCCTGATAGGAATCGCCGTACTGGCGGTTGAACTTCTCGCCATCCTGATTGCACAGCCAATGCTCGCGCAAGCGAGACGGAACTCAAGCGTCCGCCAGCAGACTATCGAGCAGGTAACTGATGCTGTGCTGGAATATACGGAGGGTCTTGCCGTTGTCAAGAGCTACAATTTGACCGGAGAAAGCGCGTGCGACTTGCGTAAAAGTTTCTCCGATATGCGCGACACCAGCCTGCAATTTGCTTACGAGCAATCTCCTTTTGAAATAGCGCTCCTCATAGTATATGGTCTGGGTTCCGCAGCGGCGCTCGCACTCGCTGTCTGGCAATTCGAACAAGGCACCTTGGCACTTGGTACCTTTGTCGGCATTACCCTCTTTTTGTTCCAGCTCTTTGGACCGCTCAGAGACCTTTACCAGCAGAGTACACGCCTTATCATTATGGAAAGCGCTCTCAACCGCATTGAAGCCCTGTTTTCCCAGGAAGAGTTGAGCGACACAGGCACCAGCTGTGTTCCCCAGGCAGACGATGTCGAAGGTACTATCAAACACGAAATCGAATTTTCCCATGTTTCTTTTGCCTACGGCGAGAAGGTCGTGCTTACCGATATCTCTTTCTCTGCTGACCGCGGGCAAATGATTGCTTTGGTGGGACAATCAGGAAGCGGCAAAACCACTATCGCCAATCTTTTAGCCCGTTTCTGGGACGTCTCCAAAGGAAGTGTACTGCTGCGAGGTATTGATGTTCGTCAGCTGCCGATGGCAGCGCTCATGGATCATATCAGCATGGTGTTTCAACATGTCTATTTGTTCCAGGATACGGTATACAACAATATTGCCATGGGAAAGCCGAATGCGACCCGCGAAGAGGTGTTCGAAGCAGCACGTAAAGCCTGCTGCTACGAGTTTATTATGCGCATGCCGTACGGTTTTGACACCATGATTGGTGAAGGCGGTGCCACGCTCTCGGGCGGCGAGGCGCAGCGTATTTCTCTTGCACGCGCAATTCTCAAGGACGCGCCCATTATTGTGCTTGATGAAGCGACTGCCAGCATCGATGCCGACAATGAGCGCTATATCCAACAGGCCATGACAGAGCTGTGCCGCAATAAAACGACTCTGGTGATTGCCCATAAACTCCCTACTATTCGCAACGCCGACAAGATTGCGGTCATCGACGACGGCAGAATCATCGAATGTGGATCTCACGATGAGCTGATGGCGCGAAATGGCGCGTATTGCCATATGGTGCAGGTGGACATTCAATCGCACGAATGGCATACGTCCTCAACACAAATGTATGAAACGCGGGAACCTGCAGAAAAACCTATAAAGGGCCAGGTAGCACAGGAGATGGCAGATGAATGAGGCCACTCAAAAAATGTTCGGCCTGCTCGCGGCTCTCTTCAGCATCTTTTTGCTGATAGGCGGCCTCTATCTGCCTTCCGATTTCATCGCAGATCCGCTACGAACAGCGCTGACTTCCCTTGGTCTGGTGCTTTTAATCGGCGGCAATATCATTATGTCGTTTGCCCACGACAAGGACTAGCGACAAGGACTAACCGCACGCATACTCGCACGACAGCGTATCCGCCCGTAACCGTGCTCTACACACCATGCTCTACGCGTGCAATTTATTTGAAACTCTGCTGATCTTGTATAAAAAATCGCACGGCACGTTCGGCAGCGGCGGCAACGTCTTCCGATGTACGGCGCATGCACTCTTCCAGCGAGAGATCAGAAGGGGCTGACGCAAAGACCCGCTGGATGCCGGCTCTATGTACTTCTGACAGATCTTCCGTGCAAGATCCAACAACGGCATAGGTCGGCACGCCTTGTAAAGCCGCCCGCCGCGCAATCCCCACAGGAGCCTTTCCATGCGCCGTTTGGTTATCCATGCGGCCCTCTCCCGTAATGACCAGATCGGTCTCACGGAGCAATTCATTAAAGTGAACCCTGTCGAGAAGCGCTTCAACCCCAGACGTTATCGTTGCTCCGCAAAATGAAAGAAGCCCAAAACCAAGACCGCCTGCCGCTCCTGCACCTGCCACAAGACTTGCGTCATATCCCGTATCTGCAAAAACAACATTGGCATAGCGCTGCATCCAGGCGTCAAATTCGCATAGGCGGGCGTCCAAAAGACCCTTTTGAGGTCCAAAGACATACACAGCTCCGCAGGTACCGGTAAGCGGAGTGTCAACGTCGCTGAGAGCAATAATTTCACTCTCTTGCAGGCGCTGATCCAAAAGACTTTTATCAACAGAGACAACTTCCCGTAAGCCCTGAAGACCACGGGGAACCGTCTTGCCGTGGGAATCCAGAAGCTGTATCCCGAGCGCTTCTGCCAGACCAGCTCCGCCGTCAGTAGTCGCACTTCCACCAAGGCCTATATACACACGACGTATTCCCTGTTCAAGTACGGCATGAAGCAGTTGTCCTACCCCATATGTCGATGCCCGCAGCGCAGCCTCACAGCTGCGATCAGAAAACCCGATACCTGCGGCTTCAGCCATTTCAATCACAGCGGAGTCATCTGAAAGCACTCCGAAGCGCGCGGCTATGCGTTTGCCAAAGGGATTCTCCACATATATGGTTTCACGCCGTCCGCCGCCTTGTGCGATAAAGGCATCGAGCGTACCCTCACCACCATCGGCAATAGGAACCTTTCGTATACGCGCATCGGGAAAAGCGCGCAGGATGCCCACTTCAAGATAGTCTTCAATTTCAGCGCTTGAAGCCGCACCTTTGAAGGAATCAGCGGCTAAAAGAATGGAGAGTTGTCTTTTGAAAGGCGTTCTCATAGAAACCTCGCAAGAAACCGCTGCGAAAGCCGCTACGGTTTCACAGGACCCTGATCCGCTTTGGCAATCGCGTCAGCAACGGTTGTGGCAAAAAGTTCACCGCCCGCGTTGATGGTGTCTGAATCGCTGCCAAAGTGAACATTATCAGTACCAGGCCAGAGCTCCGGGTGATCAACGGCCGTTTGATGCCAGTCAGCGATGTAGATATAGTCGTACTTCTCGGCGAGCTGCAGCTCATAGGCGCGAATGGCCGCCGCGCCCGAGGAAGGATCGTTATGGCGACCGTCGTGCGGCGTTACGAAAATGAGGCGGTGCCCTTTTGGCAGCATCTCAACGATACGGTCAATAGCTTCCGTCCCGCCGACAGGGTTGGTGCCCAACGCGACAACGATATCCTGCATAACGGCGTTGTTGGCGATATCGGTCTCAAGCACATCGGCGCCCATGCTCACATTGCGGCTGACCGTCGCGTCAATCTGAGCTTCCGGAAACGCCTTTTGCAGATATGAAATGGCGCGCAGAGATACCGAGTCGCCAATATACGTCACACCGGGAGTCACGTTATAGTTGCTGGCCTGAGCACTGTCGGCCATCTTTCTCGTCACAGACATGTGGTTGTCCGCCTGAATAGCGCCATTGCTCAGATTGCTCAGCTGAAACGAACTGATTGTCGGAGCCGTCACCGAGGTATAGAGCGTCGCCGCCAACAAGAGGCCGCCAACAGCGCTCAGCGGTTTCAAGGCCTGTTTAAGTGTGATGGTACGACCCAAAACGCACGACGTGCGACCGGCCAGAAGCGGTTCAATGACATAAAACGACAGGCTCGCAAGCGCCAGCGACAACGCCACAGTTATAGCTGCGGACGTGCCGGGGTCAAACTTCTCTGATAGCAAGTTAAAGAGTGGCCAGTGAAACAGATATACGCCATAGCTGGTATCCGCAAAATACGAGACAATCTTTGGCTCTTTAACTTGAGGGGTTTTTTCATGCAGCACACGCGTTGCCAAGACCATTGTCGCGGCCGCCAAAGACGCCAGCAGAAAACCGAATCGGTAGGTATGGATGTCATCAAACGTAAGCAATACTCCCAGAACAAACAGTACTACCGCGCTGATAGCTGCGGCGAGAAGTGCCTGTTTGAGATTGTATTTTGTAACAAAGGAGGTAAACCTCGCGCTTGTTGTAGCGATACCGGCAAAGCACGCGAGAGCGGAACCGACAAAGAAGGGGAAGATGTGCGTTTGCGTGGAGAAATACTGAATGGAAAGGTTTGTAGAATCCTGAGCGCCAATCGCCATCGCAAGATAGCTGGCAATAAACAGCGCCGCTGAAACGACAAAAATACGAACGCGCAAGCTCTTAGCGGAATTCGTGACCTTTGACAGCAAGAAAACAGCCGCTCCCCAAAGGATATAGTAGTGCATCTCAACAGCAAGGCTCCACGTATGCAAGAACAGGTGAGGCGCGAACTGCGTCTCATAGCTGCCGCCCAGAAGAATCTCGTAATAGTTGGTCACAAAGCCGACGGCAGCGGCAACCTGCTGCCCGATACCCGCCGCGAAGTCATCACGAACCAAGAGAGCCAATGGCGTAGTTACAAGCACCATACCCACCAGCGGCGGCACAATGCGGTAGAAGCGTCTGCGTAAAAACGCGACAAATTTTATGCGCTTCTCGCGAGCGAATTCATCGATAAGCAGAGCGGTAATAAGGTATCCCGAAAATGTAAAGAATACGTCGACACCCACAAAGCCGCCGGGCAAAGCGGGCTTGAAGAAGTGATAGACCAGAACCAGAAGCAGTCCCGTTATACGGACGAATGAAAACCATTTAATGCGCACTTTGATATATCCCCTGCTTGAAGGTGCCTTGGTAGACTACGCTGTCTTCGGTTGTAAGCGTGCCTTCTCCATCCGGCTCTCCGTTGGTGAAATTACCCTCGTACTTCCAGCCGTCTTTGGAGGTAAACGTACCCGATCCGTTAAACGCACCGTCCTTGAATTCTCCTGTGTAGGTATCACCGTTATCAAACGTCATTGTGCCGTTGCCGTCCATCCGACCGTGCAGCAGGCCGCCGTCGTATGTAATGGCTCCGTCATTGAGCTTAAGCACCCCTGAGCTGGGCTTTGTCGCGATTGTCAGGGCGTAGGCCGCGCATATGGCGAGAAGTACTACCACAAGAAGCTCAACTTTAATGCGAGTCTCAATGCGCGCCAGCCGAGCGGGCACTGTTGCGCGCTTGGGTGCTGCTAAGGCAGGCTGGTCGACAGCATGAGTCTGCACCGCACGGCTGATGCGGCGACCGTTTCTCTCGCTTGCTGAAAATCGCTTTGACTTGCTCAAAATCTCCTGCTTAAAACCGCATGAACTTACAGGCTCATTGTAGACAATTGCATTGGTCTATACATTCCAGAAAGACATATACATCGTATCAGTTCACAGCTACTTCATCCTTTTTAAATACATCAGCGACAGAGCGTGGGTAAGCGGGTACACTCATATCAAATAAAACGCTTTTACCGAGGAGGGATCATGCCCGAAGCAATCCGTAAGGTTAATGTTATTGGTCACCTGAACCCCGATACAGACAGCATTTGCGCGGCCATTTCTTATGCGTATCTCAAGAATCAGATTGACAGTCCTATCTACGAAGCGCGCCGCGCGGGCACACTCAATCGCGAGACCGCCTTTGTCCTCAAGCATTTTGGCTTTGAGGAGCCGCAGCTGATTACGACAGTAACTCCGCAGATCAAAGATGCCGAGATCCAGGAGCAGCCCAAGGTGGATGGCAATATGAGTCTCTATAACGCATGGAACCTCATGCAAGATGTCAAGTTGGACACGCTTGTTGTCACCGATGATGCCAACCATCTTGAGGGTCTTATTGCTGTCAAAGACATCGCAAACGCCAATATGGGTCTCATGGAATCGAAGATGCTTTCCGAGACGCATACCAGCTACAAAAATATCATCTCTACCTTGAGCGGGTCTATGCTGGTAGGAGATCCTGACAACTATGTTTCACAAGGCAGCATCCGCATAGGCACCTGTGCGCTCAGCATGACGGAAATCGTCGGAAAAGGCGATATTGTTGTAGTCGCCGGAAATCACGAAAACCAACTTCTTGCAATCAAACAGGGCGCGTCCTGTCTGATTGTATCGTGCGATGGTAAGGTTGATAATGACGTCATTGCTGCAGCCCAGCAAGCGGGATGCGCCGTCATTACCACGCCGCGCGACACGTTTGAAGTCGCTCGGCTACTGACTATGGCCGTACCGGTAAAGTCCAAGATGCTCACTAATGACATCCTCAAGTTCAGTGTCAACACCTCTATCGATGACGCTCGCAAGGCAATGGCGAAGTCTCGCCACCGTTTCTTCCCCGTCTTGGATGAAAACGGCGCCTACGCTGGTCTTATCAGCTCGCCGGGTCTTTTGAAAGTGCGTAAAAAGCACGTTATTCTGGTAGACCACAATGAGCGCACTCAGGCGGTCAACGGACTTGACCAGGCCGAAATCATGGAGATTGTTGACCACCACCGCATTGGTTCGGTTGAGACCACCAATCCCATCACATTCCGTAACGTCCCTGTAGGTTGCACCTGCACTATCCTCTATGGACTCTACCGTGAATACGGCGTTGAGATTCCCAAGAATATCGCCGGTCTCATGCTCTCAGCAATTCTTTCCGACACGCTGGCGTTCCGCTCGCCCACTTGCACGCCGATTGATGTCAACGCGGGCAAGGCGCTCGCTGGCATCTGCGGTGAGGACATTGAGAGCTATTCCGAGAAGATGTTTGACGCGGGCGCAGATCTTACGGGTCGCACCGCGGAGGAAGTCTTCCACAGTGATTACAAGGTCTTCAGCCGCGGCAACGCCAAGTTTGGCGTTGGACAGGGCTCGTTCATGACCGAGAATAGCCGGAAAGCCGCAGAAGCGCTGGTTGGTCCCTTCCTCAAGACCGCTGCAGAAGCCGAAGAGCTGCCCATGATTTTTTACATGTTCACCGATGTTAAAAGCCAGGTCACGGAGATGCTCTATTACGGCGCCGGCGCCGAAGAAGTGCTTGAACGCGCCTTTAACGTAACACCCGATGGCGGCATTGCGGTTCTGCCGGGCGTCGTCAGCCGCAAAAAGCAGGTTGTGCCTTCGCTCATGTCGGCGCTGCAGTTCATTTCCGACGAGGACTAGGGGCTTGTAATCGTGCAGACATCGAGTTTCTTTGCGATTATCTCTCGCATGCGCTACATCGAGCGATGGGCACTCATGCGCAATTCTCGCCCCGAAAACCTTTCGGAGCATGCGCTTGACGTGGCTCTCATTGCCCATTGTCTTGCTACATTGGGAAATGTCCGTTACGGCAGGCACTTGGATGCGGACCGCGCGGCACTTATCGGTCTCTACCATGACGCCTCCGAAATTATCACGGGCGATATGCCAACGCCAGTCAAGTATGCCAATGCGGAGATTCGTGACGCGTATCATCGCGTAGAAGATACCGCGCAAAAAACGCTTTTGAGTACGCTTCCCGACGATTTGCGCCCCGTGTATCAGAAGATCCTCAGCCAACAACAGCCCGCGGACGCCGATGAGGCCTACCTGCTGAAACTTATCAAGGCGGCGGACAAACTCTCTGCCCTCATCAAGTGCATCGATGAGGCGCAGGCGGGCAACGCTGAATTCGCAACCGCCAAGGCTTCTACGCGCACCATCGTTGAGAACATGGCACGGGAGCTGCCTGAGGTGCAAGACTTCCTGACCGAATTCTTGCCGCCCTATGGCAACACGCTCGATCAGCTGCTTTAGGATCTCTATGCACGGATTGCACGCCCGCCTGCCAAAAACCTTTGACCTTGAAGAGCGTCTTGAACGCTACGCCGACGTTATCGAGAAGAACCCTGAATCTCTGCGAGGTCATTGGGCCGAAGCGTGCGCGCCTGTGGGCGCGGCGCCCTTCTCCCGTGTCTGCATTGACTTAGGCTGTGGAAAAGGACTGTTTACCTGCGCCATGGCCAAGGCTCATCCCGATGCGCTCTTTGTCGCTATCGATACCGAACCCATATGTGTCGTATATGCCGCCGGCCACATAGACGAGACAGGACTTACAAATGCGGTGGTGGTCCCCGGAACCGGCATGAAGTTGGACGCCTATTTTGCACCCGCCGAAGTTGACGCCATCTACATCAACTTTCCCACGCCATTTCCGCGCAAACGTCAGGCACATCTGCGTGTTACCAATTCCGAGCGCCTCATGCAGTATAGAAACGTACTGGTAAAAGGCGGCATCGTACGGCTTAAAACTGACAGTCAGCCGCTCTACGATTTCTCACTCGAACAGGTGGAAGCAGCGGGGTACAGGTTTTTGTGGCAAACGCGCGATGTCCAGGAAGCATTCTCCGACGATATCCCTTCAGAATACGAGAGGCGACTGGGTGCTCAGGGCGCTAAGGTGCTGGGATTTTGCATTACACCGGGAGAGGCCCCTGAGCATTTCTTGCCCACCGAACATGACAGCCTTGTAGACTATCTGCCGGAAGATCTTGAATCGCTCTCATACCTGCCGCACGGCATGGAGAGCACCATCCAGAATATGATCAACCGCAAGCATAAAAAGGGTCATCGTCACTGGCGAAACGTGCCGCAAGAGCCATAACTAGCAGTGCAACCGAATGTGCAACTAGTCGCACTTCGAGCGGCTACAAGCCGCGCGCCTACTGTGCCTCGCGCAACTTGCCTGATACGCCCCGATGCGCGGCCACTGGAACAGCTTATTTGATGCGAAGCGCCCTTGAAGCGTTGAGTACCGCGAGGATGAGCACGCCCGTATCGCCAAAAACCGCCAGCCACATCGGAGCCAAACCAAATGCCGCAAGCACGAGAATCGCCACTTTCACGCCAATGGCAAAGACGATGTTTTGGCGGGCAATGGCAAGTGTCTTTCGCGCAAGCCGAATAGCCGTCGCGACTTTTCCGAGCGAGTCGTCCATAAGCACGACATCAGCAGCCTCTATGGCGGCGTCGGACCCCAAGACACCCATGGCGACACCCACGTCGGCGCGAGCAAGTACGGGAGCGTCATTGATGCCGTCACCGACAAACGCCAGCGTGGAGCCGGCGGGCTTCTCGGCAAGAAGCGTCTCAACCGCAGCCACCTTATCCTGCGGCAAAAGCTCAGAGCGATACTCGTCAATACCAAGGCGCTGCGCCATATCAGCGGCAACTTCCTCTCTGTCGCCCGTCAGCATGACGACACGAGAAACGCCTGCCTGCTTGATAGTGGCAACAGAAGCCCGCGCGTCCTCTTTTTCTCGGTCGGAAATAACGATGTGACCCATATATTCACCATCGACCGCCACATGAATGACGGTGCCGATGTCGCGATGAGAGCATTCGTGCGTTACCGCGCCCACGTCCTGCATGAGTGCGCAGTTGCCCACCGCTACCGTTGTGTCGTTGACCTGCGCCGTCACTCCCCTGCCAGCAATTTCAGTGGCTTCAGAGACTTTGCAATCATCGTCTTCATTGGGATAGGCAGCGCGCAGAGCAGCGGCGATAGGATGCGTAGAATGTCGCTCAACATGGGCGGCCAGGTGCAAAAGAGCCGTCTCATCGATAGAATCCGGATGAACTGCCATGACCTTAAAGACACCTTCAGTAAGCGTGCCTGTTTTGTCAAACGTGACGGTCTTAAGCGCGGCAAGCGTGTCGATATAGTTGGAACCTTTGATGAGCACGCCCTGCTTGGAGGCTGCGCCGATGCCGCCAAAAAATGTCAGAGGAACAGACACCACCAGCGCGCAGGGGCACGAAACAATGAGAAATGTCAGCGCATGCACCAGCCATGTAGCAAAGTTATTGTAGAAATTACCAGTCACAAGCGGCGGAAGAAACGCCAGTGCAATGGCGGAAAATACTACGATAGGCGTGTATATACGAGCAAATTTTCTGATAAAGCTTTCACTTCTCGACTTGTTCTCGTTGGCGTTTTCAACAAGATTGATAATGCGCGTTGCCGTGGATTCACTCAGCAGATGCGTCACGCGAGCGCACACCACGCCGGATAGATTGACGCATCCAGAAATAACAGCGTCGCCAACGCCTGCGGTACGCGGGACGCTCTCCCCTGTCAGAGCAACAGTATCAAGGCTGGTTGATCCTTCAACAATTTCAGCATCAACCGGTACCCGGTCCCCCGCCTTGATGACGATAATCTCGTCCAGCTCGAGCTCCGCGGGATTAACTGTGAGCTCTTTGCCGTCTCGAATGACCGTTGCGGTATCAGGCCGAATATCCATCATCTTGGCAATGGATCGACGGCTGTTGTCTTCTGCCATGTCCTCAAACAGCTCTCCCACCTGGAAAAACAGCATGACAAAGACAGCCTCGGGAAACATCGGGGTACCATTGGACACAAAGCCGATAACGAGCGCGCCGATGGTAGCAATGCTCATCAGCAGGTCTTCGCTGAACGCGTCGCCTTCCGCAATGCTCTCAAACGCCTCAAGCACAACGTCATAACCGGCGACCAGATAGGCCGGCAGATAGATGAGAAGCTGCTGCCAAAGAGGCTGTGTATCCGTAGCGATAATGTGGGCGATAACCAGCATGATTGCCGATGCGATGATACGTCCAAGTTTGACTTTAGCTTCTCGTTCCATAACGCTTCCTTTCAAAACCACAAAGCAACAAGGGTTCCAAGAGTTTCTTTGCAACTTGAGTGTAGCACTTTTTCTGAACGTATGCACATATATTCATGTTTAATGAATACTGTCTTCTCCCACCCCCGCTTTGAATTTAAAACGTCTTAATAGACAGAGATTGTTTCTGTTAGCAGAGTACCTATACATATCTATTGAAAATATAGCCTATAGGCTATATAGTCCATCAAAAGGAAGCAAGATATGGAACTCCTGGTACAAGGTATCCATTCCAAAAGCGGAACAGATTTACCAGGAGCACCTGAAGACAATAGGAGTGCATAATGGCTAACTTACAAGACTATATAGCAAAGCGCGGTATTACTAAAGATCAAATGGCTGCTGCTCGCCAACAGACTTTCTCTGTCATAGAAGCATTCAATCTTCGTGAAGCTCGAAAAGCAAGTGAGATGACCCAAGTGGAACTTGCTGAATCTATTGGAGTTTCTCAGAATCGTATTTCTCGTATGGAAAATGGCGATATGGGAGCAATGAGTATCGACTCTTTAAGAAAGTACATCGCTGCTCTTGGAGGAAGCCTCAAACTCATCGCCAGTCTTCCTACCGGCACTGTTGAAATCGCATAACGCCACGATACATGTATTCTCAGCTTATTCGAACGCCTTTTCCTAATAACCGGCTATTTGTCAATTCGTCCACAAAGGGTGGCTAAAACAAAATGGGTGTCGCTGGACAAACCGACGACACCCAAAGATAGCGTTTTATCTCTTATTACTTCTGGGACTGTTTAATCATCCAGATAGTCTTGGAGAGAGCGGCAATATGCTCATCCATTGCAGCAGAAACTAGATAGTTATCCTCTGCATCCGCATCTTTCTTAATCTCCGCGGCAAAGCTGCGAATCTTCTCATAATCGGCGAGAATGGCAGAGAAAATTTCAGCAGGATCCTTATAGCCATCTGCAGCTTCTTCAAGATGAGAATTCTTAATGTATTCCGCCATAGAGGCAAGCGGCGTACCATCATTCATAAGAATGAGCTCAGCTACCTCATCAATCTGATCATACATCGCGCCGTACACATCATCGAGAAGAGTGTGCACTTGGAAAAACGTCGGACCCTTCACATACCAATGGAAATTGTGAGTTTTATGCGCCTCCACCGCATAGTCGGACAAAAGCTGGTTGAGTTTCTCGTTAATCATAGCTACCCCTTTCAAAGGTTAGTCATTACTGCCACAAGATTTGGAACGATGAGCAAGGCAATCATTGCAGATACCGGTAAAGCAAAGCGCATATGAGTTGATCTTGCCGTATGAGTCTTTTGTAAGAGCTGTCAAGTCAGCAAGAACAGGGCCTTTGACATCCATGACTTTGCCGCATTTTTGGCACCGAAAGTGCGCGTGCTCGCACGTCATCGGATCAAAGCGAGAAACACTATCTCCGGTATTGACCACTTGCAACTCTCCAGCATCAACAAGCTGCATGAGATTGCGATACACCGTGCCAAGACTAATGTTTGGAAGCTCTTCTCGGACTGCGGCATATACGCTGTCAGCAGTCGGATGATCGTGACGACCTTCCACATATGACCGAATAGCCTCTCGCTGCCTGCTGTACCTCATGATTGTCTTTCTATACCTTTCCGGGCCACCTATGGCTCCCTGTGTATTTCGTCCCATCACTAATAGAAATAGTAATGATTACTATTACTATTTCTATTAGTATTAAATACCATTGTTGGAACAAGCGCAAGACTTTTTAAAGACCTTTTTGAAATTGTTCCATTGTTGAGAAGTACAAAAATCTGCACTCTGATGAATTTTCCTGAGACGAACGCTACCCTGTGTCCGAAGATGCTTCTTTTGCACCGCCCGAAGATTAAGAATTGGAATCGCTACTATCCGACTTAGATGATGGCTTGCCAAGCTTATCGAGGTGCCACGGGAACGACGCTTTTGGAGCATAAGAAATATCGCCAAAGTCATCTTCACGATGATTGAGATGTTGAAAGAGCAGTTCTGCATCCTTGAGCTTGACGTAGATAGTTGTTGGGTGCTGTGGATGCGCCTGAAGAGAAGCCTCTTCAACGTTTTCAAACTGATCTGATGCCGCAACAATCATGGGGTAAGTCAGACCATCATCAGAGGAGCTCTCTGCTTCAATTCTGCTTGGCAGGACTCGTCCGCTTGGATAGAAAAGGGCACAAAAGCCATTTTTATGCACCGAGAAGAAATAGCTCGTTCCGGTCTTCTTAATATTAGATTTGACGTCCTCTGTACTTAAATCAGGTTCATCCGAGTTAATACGATGGAGACTTATGAGCTCCCATACGCCTGGTATTGTTGCAGCAAAGTTGACAACGTTACCGTCAATATAGGCAATTTGGGAGGTATCTTTGGGATTGTCGCTTAGTTTTTGATAACTTGAGATAGCAGATTTACCTTCAAACTTGAGTCGTTGTGCTTCTTGATCGTAACTCCACTCATCCGTTGTTCCATCTTCCTCATAGACACACGAAATGGCTGAATCACCTTTGGAAGTCCATGTACCATGATCTACTTTGCCGTCGAAATGATGCAGCTCATGGGTGCCATCGCTCTTAAAAATGTAGTGAGGAACGGTGCCGTCATGGTATGCCTGGTTAAGCATGCCTGCGTGATCGTAGGTTTTACCAGCTTTGTCTCCGGCTCCGATAGCGGTGTCAATTTGCCATACACCAACGATAATTTTGTTGATATCTCCGTCCAGTGTTGGATTGTCCGGCTTCTCTACAAACGGTGTTGCATTCCAAGCAGCAAGGACTCTTTCTTGTTCGCTCCCCTGATCTTGATTTTTGGTTTGAGAGCTCTCTTGATTCTCATCTGAAGCCGGCCCATTAAGAACCTGCATAATTGGACCATTACAACCGGTAAGAAAGCTCATAGTGGTTACTGCAGCTAATCCGGTAAAAGAGCGGCGGGTAAACAGTTTCTTACTCATAGGCCTCCTCTGTTCGTGTTCGTATGAATACGTTGTATCTTCATGGCATTTTACTAGAAAACTCCGACATTCTACCAGCATGATTCGAGAAAATAGCAATCCAGAACTCATCCTTGGGAACAGCGTAAGTTGGGAGATGTGGCAAATATTAAAACTGGCGACAGTGATCTACAGGATGCTGTGCCAAACGGACTATATCCGTTTTTTGTACGTTCGGATAAGGTTGAAAGAAGTAACCGATATCTTTTTGATGGTGAAGCAATTCTCGTTCCAGGAGAAGGGCGTCTTGGAGAAATATTTCACTACATTAATGGGAAATTTGACTATCACCAGCGAGTTTATAAGATTTCTGATTTTGTTGATGTTGACGCAAAATTTGCGATGTATTCAATGATGTATGGTTTTAAGAAGCATGCATTAGAAAATACAGCCAAAGCAACAGTAGATTCAATTCGCCTTCCGACGCTGACCGAATTTGAATTTAGAGTCCCCTGTCGAGATGAACAGTACCAAATCAATGTCTTCTTCTCTCACCTCGACTCCCTCATCACCCTTCATCAGCGTAATGCACAGCAATACCTTTATCTATACTGATACTCTTAAGTCTCCCTTCGAGAGCCGCCTAAATACAAGGGAGATGATCGCCAAATGTTAAGTGAACTATCAAAAGACGATGCCTTCAAAACGTATTACAAAGAATGGATTGCCGTTTACAAGGAAGGTGCTGTTAGACAGGTAACTATGAACAAGTACCTTCTCGCTCTAACATGGGTTGAGAGGCTCGCTCCAGATGTTACGTTGGGAAACATAGATCGAATTGCCTATCAGCATCTTTTGAATCAGTATGCAAAAAGCCATGAGCGCCAAACCACCATGGATTTTCATCATCTACTTAAGGGCGCGATACTTGATGCCGTTGACGAAGGGCTTATTTCAAGGGATCCCACAAGGAAAGCCATAGTCAAGGGAAAAGCTCCGAGGCCAAAAAAGAGCCGCTATCTCAACCAATTTGAATTGCACAAGCTGCTGACAAGTCTCTAGCTACATCTAGGACCCTATCGCTCATAGATAGTAATAGAGTCCTTACCAAGTGCTTTTGTCCAATGTTATCTCTTTTGGATCGAACGTCATAAAGGCGCACAGCTCATCTATCCACGCCTGTAGCATTATTAAAAGCCAAGCGCAAATTCGCGTCAAAGAACCTCAGTACTCATGCTCAGCACCTACTGGCATCTCGAAGGTAAGCTCACTGGCAGAGATATTGCAAGCTTCGAAGACACGCTTGAGTGAACCTATCTTTACTGATGTGCTTGAATGGGTCTTCGTCAACAAAGAACATTCGAGCGCAGCCCATAAAGTTCTTCATGACATGAGGTTGTCGAATGGATCAGACACGCCCTCTTGATTTGAAAGGCGCGTTTCTCCTCTGAGGTAATCGTTGATTGCGATGGTACCCATCGACGACCCGCTATACTTTGCTATCCATTTCTCATCGACATAGTGGCCGAATTCTTTCATCTGACAATCATCGCAGAGGTCTTTTGCCACCTCAAGGACTAGGTCGTTCATCTCTAGGCCCTCTGCCCATTCGCGGTCGATGCTTTCAATCCCGAGCATCGCCCCCATGATGTTGCCGCATATTGCGCCCGTCGAATCACTATCGCCATCGTGGTTCACAGCCACCTTGATGGCAGCAGAGAAGTCGTTAGCGTGTCTCATACACGCGTAGACCGCGATCGCAAGGGCCTCCTCCCCGACCCATCCGCCGCCGATTTCGCATATATTTCGACAGCTCCATTCACCAGATTTTGCAAGTTCCATCGCCTTCTGAAGGAGCTCTGCTTGATACTTGGCCGCATTGGGGTGTTCAGGAAACCATTTGGGCAGCTTGGCGCAGCAGTCATCAATAATCTTCTTAAGCTCGCGTTGGCGATGCTTGCTCTTCTCGTCAATCTCAAAGGCACAGCGCGCAACGATGTAGGCAAACGCCCCTGCTGAGATATAGCCCAAGGGATGGCCATGCGTGAGCGCGGCGATTTCTGCGGCGCACTCTACGCAGTACTCGGGCCTCTCACCGAAGAACAGACCCACCGGGGCAACCCGCATCACCCCTCCACATCCTTTGCTGTCGTTAATCGGGTGTTCGGTCGACCCCGAATCCCCGCTCCTAAGAGCGCTGAGACAGGTGCTTCCCGGCGCCATCCTGCGATGAAATTCCGGGATGGCAAGTAGCCAAGTTATGTTCGGATTCCCCTCGAAGCTCGGTTCTTGGGTCTTGAGCCAGTCGAGGTATGCCATGTGAACATACGTGCTGGGATGTCCCATTATGCCGCGCAGCGCGCCTCTCGTTGTGCCATAGAGAATCCCCGTAGCGGTGAACAGCGTCATCTGGGTGTCGTCGGAGAATCGGGCGTCACCTCCGAAGAACTCGCGGTCGTATTTCAGAATGCCCTTCGTACCATAGCGTTTTCTAATCTCGGAGTCGGACATGAACTCGATCGCGTACCCGAGCGCGTCGCCCGCGGCTCCCCCGAGTAGGCAACCTTGATACTTACCGAGGTACTTCTCATTCTGCTTGATACACTCCTGCACTTCTGCGACTTCAGCATCGTCTTCGTCTTTGTAAAACAGGTCGAACCTGCCCTTGAAGGAGAGGTAGTTCATCTGATCGGGCGATCTATCAAGAACCGCAAAGCATATGTGCCTGAAAAGGGAACTGCAGCCCGGGCCTTCAGCGCGCCCATTATGGGATGCGCCGCGAATCTCTTTAAGCGCCTCAAAGAACACACGGGAGACCAGCTGAGGATCGTTACCGAACGCGCCGCATCCCCATGCTCCGAGCACCAGGCATTCGTACCCGTTCTCGATGGCGATATGAAACATGCCTAGGATTCTCGACTTGAACAGATCAAAAATCTCTGCAGGTTTCCTGTTCGTAAGGCCAGGCATATATGGAGCAGCCATGGTAAGAACCGCCACGTCGAACGGCTCGTCCAAGAAATTACCATCTGAATCCCTAAACACTTCGACGCAAGGGCTGAGGATAGCAGCATCAGTGAACTCGCAGCCGTTTGCGTCCTTGTTCTCTGAATAGAATTCGAATGCCGTCGGCGAGGTTAGAGAGCCGTAGAGAGTTGACCGTCTGCAAAGGTCTTCCTCCTGGGCCTTCGCGCCGTTCAGTACGCCTCCACCCGGCGTGTAGGGATTTGCAAAGTTGAGCACCAGGGGTTCCTTGAAATCCGAGAAGATGCTTTGTGGCCATCGCTCGCGCATGGATCTTGCCGCTTCAAAGGAATCGACGTTCTCAACGGTAAAAACAGTGCGTCCTCCTATTGAGAACGGTACGATTCTCTCTGGTTTGGCGACGAGGTGTTTGACCTCCTTTTCCGAAAAATACACTGCCGTATTCTGCTCTTCGGAAGAATGAGAGAATGGATACTCCCTCCTCTCAACAGCCTCGGCCGTCTGTTTGAAAAAGACGATATTGTCCATACTCTCTCCTAAGCACTCATTACTAAAACGTAGTTGCTTTATAGTATCAGCTGGTCTTGATGGTTGGTGCGCCAAGCATTAGTGAGTATCACTGAATATAGCATCAATATGCATTACTAACTTCCGCTATACTACAGCTTTACTGAAGTCGGATTCGAGTACTTCAACAAGCGGGCGATAATACCAGGTATATTAAGATATGAATTTTACTTGTGTGGATAAAATTTGGATCTGTGACCTTTTGGTTATGAGCGGGTTAGAAGTCGTTTTGCCATAAATCTGGTCAATCCACAACACAAGCGGCATACCATTGAACTGTGGATTTTACTTCACACATCTCTGGAATCTTTAACTCCACTGCCTTCATTTTACTACCGCTATGTACACATTATGACGTTTAATAACTTTTTACGAATTGAAAGTGTCATTACAGTTGGTCTTGCAACGCTAAGAACAGAAACGTGTCGTTAGCAGTTTTTGTCAAAATCCTAATAACCATTATTGCGTGAAAAAAGTCGTTATATCAATTGCCCGATTGAAACTCTGTCAAATGGTAGTTACCAGTCTGTGTTTTTAAGCGCTTATGGGGAGCTTGGCGTAGTGAAACGGCAACCAACGAGAGGCAGCCCTCTCGCACACCAACCCTGTGACGGACGAGATCATGAGGACGCTCACCGCCGCAGAGGAGAAGGGACTAGACATGGGCGTCTTTAGGCTCGTCTTGCGCTTCGTACGCCGGCTCTTCCGTGCCGTCTCGCGATGGATGTGAGCGGAATGCTGTGAGTTACTGATATAAACACATAGAAATGAGTACAATTTGTATGCACTTCTACTATAATTCATCAGTATGAAGTTCAAGGAGTACATAGAATCGCACCAGGTGTTCACCGCGGACGACCTTCGCACGGTCGCCACCTGGGGGACGGCGCGGACGCAGCTGCAGCGTGCCCTCAAGTCAGGAGAGGTCGAGCGCGTGCGTCGGGGCGTCTACGTGTCCAAGACCGGCAAGTATACCGGCGAGGTGCCCGACCCGTTCCTCGTTGCCAGGGTCGCCGACCCCAAGGCCGTGGTCTCGTACCACTCCGCCCTCGTCGCCCACGGCGTCGCCCACAACGTCGGCTTCGAGTGCGCTTTCAGGTCCACAAAGGTACGCTCACCATTCGAGTACGGAGGCGTCCGCTACATCCCATACGACACTGACGATAGTCCGCAGACACAGGCTATGCGCTCCAAGTCCTATGGCACAGTCAGGGTAACCACGCGCGAGCAAACGCTCGTTGACTGCCTGATGCACCCCGGAAGAGCTGGCGGTGTGGAGGAGGTCGTGCGGTCCTGCTCGGCGTTCCCCTACCTCGACTTGGAAGCGCTGCTCGAAACCCTAAAGGATGCGTCTTCCTCGGCGCTCTCCCGGGTAGGATGGCTCCTCGAGACGAAGCGTGAGAATTGGAACGTTAACGAAGATGTCCTGAGCGAGCTGGAAGGCCGTCTCGGAAAAGGGCCTTACAGGCTTGACCCAAAAGCAAAAGAAACGAAGGACTGGAGCAGCCGCTGGAGGCTCTGCCTTCCTGAGACGGAAGAGGAGGTCCTCTCATGGACATCATGAGCACCAACGAGTTCGAGCCGAGGACCGTGGACAAGGTCGAACGCCTGCTCGACCTCCTGGACGAGATGGAACGTCACCCCGCCCTCAAGAGCAAGCTGGCGCTCCACGGCGGCACGGCCATCAACCTCTTCATGCTCGACGTGCCAAGGCTCTCGGTGGACATCGACGTCTCCTACATCGGAAGCGTCTTGCGCGAGGACATGCTTGTCGACAGGCCACGTATCGAGGCGGGCATAGAGGCCGTAGCACGAGCGCTGGGCTATGCGGTAGAGCCACACCCCGGCGGGCATGCTGGGCGCACTTTTCTCCTTCGCTATCGTGGAGACTGGGGAGTCGACCCTGTGAAGGTCGAGCATCTACATGAACCGCTCGCCCATCCTGCCTCCCGTCGTGCGCGAGACGCCCGTGAGGCCGGGTACCAAGGTCCGCACGTTCGCGGACGCCGAGCTTGCCTCCGGCAAGGTAAAGGCGTTCTTCGACCGCGTGAAGGTCCGCGACCTCTACGACGTCTCCAACCTGCTGAGCGTCTACGAGTCGTTCGAACCCGATGAGCAAGAAGTGGCACACCGGCTCGCGCTCTACTACGCCTCGCTCTCCGCATGCTTCCCGAAGCCGTTCGAGGGCAGGGTGCAGCGCTTCGCGGACAGACTTTCCGAGCTCGCAGACCAGCTCTACCCCATGTTGCGCTCATCGGCCAAGCGTCCGACGCTCGGTTCCCTCATGGATGATGCCAAGCGCTTCATAGCAGACTGGATCCTTCCTAGGACGGATGTAGAGCGGATATACCTTGAGCACCTTACAAGTGGAGACTATCACCCAGAGCTTATCTTCCCGGACGAAACGATGGCGAAGGCCGCCGCCGTAAATCCCGAGACACTCTGGAAGGTCGAGAATCCCAAGAAGATGCCAAGGTAGCGTGACCCACCCCACACTTGTTGGAATGTAATAGACTGTAACCAGTAAACCCGCCTTGCCTCTGCTTTCGAGCATGCACACTGGCGGGTCTTCTTTATGCCCACCTTACCAATCCGCCCTACTCCGAGCCCGAAGACAGGGACAGCCGCATGGGTCAATCTCCCGTCGAGACGAGTAGCGTGGTAGCGGAGCAACTTCCCCAGCCCACAACCGGACACAATGCCATAACGGACGCCGAGGCCTCCACACGCCACAGCGGGCACGCCGCGACGGCACGAAGCACCCCGGGCACCTCATGGGCATGACCACCGCGCGACACACAACGTCCATGCGAGCCTCCGCATCATCCAACGAAGCCAGCAACAGACGCCCAGCACACAGGAACACAGCACCTCGCAGCAAACCTCATCGCCACATTCCCACAGGCAGCCTCCACGCATGCCCTGCCCCGTCTCGCCTTGGGAGCGAAGACTCGCTCACGGTCGCTCTAGCGCAAGGGCCGCGAAAACTTTTCCGATAGCCGCAAGCACCCCTCGGGAAATTCAGGCGCATCCGCGTTTCGCTTTCCCCCTTGCACTGCCGCTTTCCCGCAGGCGCCATCCGTACCACAAGGCGCGCCAAGGGGGTGGGGCCCAACACGAGGACGAAGACAGCCATGGAAAAGAGCATCTACGAGAGGTTGCACGAGGCAATCCGCGCGTACCTGAGGCACAGGGGCGTCGAGATCCTGGAGGAGAGCTGGGAGCACGGCTCGGACGACATCGGCTTCATCGCCATGGACGAGGGTGAGCTCGTCTTCGTGGACACCGCCACCAAGTGCGGCGGCTACGACATGCCCCGGGAGGAGCCAGACCGGGAGCGCTTCGAGCGAATCGCGTCGGCCTACCTCGCCGAGTCCGAGGAGGAGGGACTCACCAGCATCCGCTACGACATCGTGAGTCTCCTGGTAGTCGGCTCCGAGAAGGCGCTCCTTCGCCACCGCAAGAACGTTCTCAACGAGAGGAGGTGACCCCAATCATGACCACCCGCATAGCGGGTGGTTTGCTCTTAGGGTATAACCCTTAGAAGGCCGGCGCGCGTCTAAAGGCGCCGACCTTCACTTTGTTCAGGCCCCATTACCTTTGACCCGTGGCGAGCCGGTTAAACCGGCATACCGGGGCTACTTCTTGAACGGGTCGGAGTACTCCTTGACGCTGAGCTTGTCCAGCGCGATATCGGCGGCTTCCTGTTCTCTGATGTACTTCGCGATCGTCGCCTCGTTGAGGCCGACGGCAGAGACGTAGTAGCCCTCCGCCCAGAACTTCCTGTTGCCGAACTTGTACTTCAGGTTCGCGTGTTTGTCGAAGATCATCAGCGAGCTTTTACCCTTCAGATACTCCATCACGCTCGACACGCTGTACTTCGGCGGGATCGCCACCAGCATGTGGACGTGGTCGGGCATCAGATGCCCCTCGATCACCTCGATCCCCCTGTATCCGCACAACCTCCTGAGGATCTCCCCGACGTCCTTTCTCAACTCGTTGTAGATGACTTTGCGCCTATACTTCGGTGTGAACACGATGTGGTACTTGCACAGCCACTTCGTGTGCGAAAGGCTGTAGGCCTTCTGGGCCATAGCCAACCACCACCTTCCTTGCTCGGATTCTTGACGGCCTGAGCAATCGTCAATATCCGGCGGGAGGGTGGTTTTGTAAAGCAAGTTGCCGTCCACCCGCATAGCGGGTGGTTTACAGCCTCTCGCGCCTTGCGGCGCAAAGGGCAGGCCAAAGCCAAGAAAGCGGCTGCCCGGGCCTTCGGGCTCGGGGCAGAGCATTTGATAAGGGCAACTCATAATGAAAGCATGACGGAGCGAGCGCTCCGAAGCAATAACTTTATTTAGTTAGAGCGTCGTACGCTTTACGGATTCGAGCTTTGTTAGTTAAATCTGAAGCCAAACAAGCCACCCGATTCCCCGTTGTCAGTGAGACTCACTGGTATCGGGTAATCTGAACGGTCAAATCCAATTTTTTCCGCAGCCTCAAGACGGTCAGTATTGAGAGTGACGATGTATTGAAAATCATATTTCTCAGCGAGTCTCGCACCGATGTTCAGGCAAGAGGCAAGTTGCCTATCATCCAGCGAGTCAAACAACTGGCTGTCATGAACCAGTATTCCAGGAGCGGTTCCATTCTTCATCCCGACGGCAACGCACGTGATATCGAATAGGAAGATTGAAACTTCCGCTATTCCCCTTGAAGCATCACCTTCAATTTTCGGCATCGCTTTGAGTACTCCAGCATCAGTAAGCTCTAGCAGCAGGCTGCCAGCACGGTCTGCATACACTTCCGAACAGAGATTTGAGTACATCTGAGAAGCAAATTTAACTGAGTCATTGTTCTCTTTAAGGCCTATGCGCATGGCATCATTTGCTTCGACTTCCATTTTTCTCAGCGTGGAATCCATGTCATCAAGCCGTTCGTAATCCTGCAGCATATCCTTCAAGCGCTCTATACGTGCGGCAATTTCATTGCAGTCTTGCTGCGCTTCAGAAAAGGTTTCCAGTGCCATTGATTTGTCGAGAAGTCGCATAATGCCACTGCGCTCATCGTCCAACATCTTAATTCTTGCTTCGTTGGCCGCTAGTGCTTCAGTCACCTTGCCAAGCTCATCTTCAAGAAAGTGTCTCCGGTTGCGGGATACCGACTCATGAAATTGGATGACATCGTTAAATGGTTTTAGAGCATCGGTCGCTATCGCTACCCCAGCTTCTGCATAGAGTCGCGTTAGGCGAGCCAACATCTCACTGTTATCTTGTTTAACGGGTATTTCGGTGCTCATCGTATTGACAAGGTCACGCTTGCGCCGCTTTAGCGCGATATTTTGGTCGTTTAGGGCTGCAATCTCAGCGCTTAGCTCGTCGGCGGCCTGCTGATGTCCTGCATAACTCTCGTCGACTTTGAATTCCGCAAGCGCCGACCTTCTTTTCTGAAGTTGGTCTTCGAGCCTGAACAGCTCGGCCTCACACTCGGCTTTTGAGGTGGCCATATTGCCAAGAATGCCATGATCAATTGCTTTCTTGAGTGTCTTCTTGTCCTTCTTGAAGTTTGCTGCTTGTATGGGCTTCTGTAGAGTTGTATCCGGCATGCCGAAGAAGTAGGCAATCCTAGTTCCGGTTTCGAGATCGGACTCTTGTGGGACTATCTTCGTGGGCGAATCGAAGCTCGTGCGCAGAAGCTGAGAGAAAATCTGCTGCGCCGTCGGCTTGTCATGGCTTGCGGGCCATCCAAGAATGAGCTCTCCACTCTTCTTTTGCCATTCTTTGCTGCTGTATGTTGACACTCCAACTGAGACAGAGGTGCTGCCGGCTTCTCGACTTATGTGAATGTCTCCGGCTGCCCCTTGTATGTCGGTCCAGAATGCGCCTTCGGTGTACTCAGCTAATGACTTAATCCACTCGTTGCGGTTTCCGCCCAATAGATACCTGAGTAAGCGAACGACGCTTGTTTTTCCTGCGCCATTACGGCTATCAGTATCGCTTGAATGATGGGTCTTTTCGGCGAGCACCAGGTTCATGCCTTTGTGGAAGGTTAGATTTTTGAACCTGGGGTCATCTGATCCCAGGCTTTTAAGAAATGGCATTTTTTACCAGCCTCCCATTTGAGCTCAACGACACTGCACCGATGGCGTAGAGCAAATCTAGGGCGAGAATGAACCAATCAAATGAGACGAAGTCTCGCCGCCCTCGATTTGTCTGCCGTTTGTATATTGTCCAGACCTCAGAAACTGACATAGGGCGCTTGAGAATGCCGAGTACGTCCCCGCCGATTCCGAGGAGGGATCTCTCGGGACTTATCCCCTTAGTAGGCAAAATCATGAGTCGACTCCCTCGGGGACCGCTTCGAAAATGTCACAACTATCGAAGAAATAGCTTGCGATTGCATAAACGGCATTTGCCCTGCTCTGGTCGAGCCTGAAATCGCTGCCTCCAATCGCAATGTAAATTTTCTCCATTATTCCAGCTGGATCACTGGTGGCCTTTTTAGCCTCCTCGTATATGTTGTGGAACACCTCTGCTTTGCTGTCGCGCAATTCAGGATCGGGTTGCTCGGAGAACCACAGCTCTATTCTTGGAGATAGCTCTCTGCCCTCATTAAGCTCAATTTTTGTGGTCTTAGGAATGTCGTTGTAGTCCATTTTTTTGCTAGACACAGGCTTAAGGTCGGTGGGCTTAGGGGCCGGATTTCCCAATGATTCGATTAGTCCGACCAATTCTTCCAGCTCCACATGCTGCGCATGCGGTGCGCCTGGAAATAGGGAGTCAAGCTGGTGCGGGGTTAATAGAGAGACGAACTCATCCCAGAATTGACTCTCGGATTTGATAACGCGAATCGTCAGCGGACGAACGCTTGATGAGTCATGCTGTTGTTGCAGTTCGATGACAAGTTGCGCGGCGGTAGGCCCTATCAGCGCATTGGTGATAAAGCACCACTCAGTGAAGTTATATGCGCCTTGCACTGCATGTTCGAAGTCGCTTTGGATTTTTGCTTTTGACTTAGCGTCTTGATTGGCCTGCGCTCGCTGCCCATAGCATGCAAAAAATAGTTGACCTTTGTTGGCGAGACCATCACAGCCTCCATCTCCCAACCGCCCCATTGGATCAGGGTCTATGAAATCTGGATAAAGCTTTTCCAACACGTCGGAGATATAAGCCTCAAAAGACTCGCCGGAATTGCTCATATAGGCGTCTCTATGCTTGAGCCGGTACCATTCTCTCCACGCTGAATCGATATTTTGAGATGTTGGGTACATACTAAATCCTTAGATATACGTGGATACGAGAGCGCTTCTTATTATAGTTGAGCGACGCCAACTCTATTGGCTTCTACCGTAACGGCTCAAGTCATTGCGCCATCTTTTACGACACCACCGGCATCGTGTGTCTCTTGGTGACGGCCCCGAGAAGGCCATTCTTTGCCACCGCAAGAACGCCCTCAACGAAAGAAGATGGTTCTAAAGCGGCTGCCCCGGCCTTCGGGCTCGGGGCATCATTCTTGGCCCAAGCCCCATAGCAAAGCTCGGATTTTATGACCAGGCGTATCTTGACGCCAAACTCTTCTCGGTACTTTCTAAGCGCGATGAATATCGAGCTGAACGGCTAACGTTCTTAAAAACTTCTCGTACGTTAAATCTCGATCGGGCTCATATATCTCACCAGAATCGGGATCCACACCCACTATCCACACAGCCTGATAAAGACGTTCCGCAAGAAGGCGATGACATAGAATCGTCAGTCGCTGCAAATAGGACGTATTTTCAAAAATCTGATCAATGGGATATACGGTCTCTCTGATTCTGGTTGTACTAGTGCTTTTATCATTCATGCGCACCACCAGAACATATCCAAGCACTGGTGGTGTGGTAGTGGATGGAATCAGGTCATATTTAATTGCGCTCAGAGCGTCAACTGCACTCCCCAGCACCTCTTCTGAACGATTATTTGCATTGTTACCAAATGAACTGTTGATACTCTTGAGCTCAACAATCCCCAAGAGATCACCGTCATCAAAAGCCAGGAGATCCCAATCTTTTGATGGTCGAAACCAGCCGGGAACGCGCAAACATCCATCTTTGTAATAGACCTCGTTTTGGTTGTAGCCTTCTGCAATCAAATCTTCCCTTATTGCATCTGCTACGACATCCAAATGATGTCCTGAAGTTACCTTACTTCGCTCTCCTTGATCATGCACCCCTCGCAACTCCTGCCGCTCGGCAGCAGAATCAAGGTTTCTGTACATTTCTAAGAGAGCCTCTTGCATACGTCTTCTCATATCTCTCCTAACTGATAAGCAGCCCTTGCCGCTGAATTCGCTTGGATTCTGTCTCCGGAAATAAACGCTTCTTTTAGACGATGTTGAACTTCTTCCGGAATCTCAGAAGGCCATGGCACATGAATAAGCCTCAGATACTGAGCTTGGAATCGAAGTGTGCCACCCCTCATTTTGACGCCTAGTGCATCGACAAAAGCCTCGGCTATGTCGCTCATAAGTAGGCCGCCAAGTACAGCCAAGTCCCATGATTTAGAAACTATCCAGTAGCAGTTATGACAAGGATATTTTGACCCGTCACTATAGATTGGCTCAGCTTTTGCCGCCATATCCGGAAAGAGAAGCATCGGCTCGCCGAATAGATTTCCGTTTGGCTTGTCAATCGTACGGTACCAGGCAGATGGATCTTTGCGTGCTATGTGCCTCTGATCAAGCTCTGCTTTGTGCCGTGAAAAATATGCTTTTGTAAGAGGCCATTCATCTAAATTAATTAAGCTATTGTCTTTCTCCCAGGGATTGATTAACCAGAGCCGCCGCTCTCGACGCCCCCTGCGCCAATCCCGCATATTAAATGCAGGCAGCATCCGCTCGGTTTCAACAATCCCTTCTTGATCCGTAAGAAATACGGAGTCCCTACCCGTCGCCAATCCTATGCCAATCTTTACGTTTGTCTCCTCAAGTGATGGGAGCTTTCGCAGCAAGGAGGTGACTAGCTTGATACGATCAGGCGCCGCCAACGGAATAATCGAGTCATCGCCCAGAGGCTCGAAGGCAGTGGCGCTGAATGTCGCACATTGATAGTCATCTTTATGCGAAGTCATCCACTCCTTGAGCTCTTTAACGTTCTGTGGCCCAAATTCATGGTTGCAGTTCGCGTATAAAACATTCCCGGAACCTCGATCGATACGCGTAATCGAAGGATAAGCAGAAACATTTTCCTCAAATGCGTCGACATCGTACATTCGAATAATTTTATCTAAATGGTAGCCATGGGAAATAAAGCCTCTAAGATTCCGTCCATATTGATTTTGCATCCAGCGATCCGCGCATATAAAACAAAGAGCTCCATCGTCATTCAGTGCCTCAAGTCCATGCTGAATGAAGGCCACAAAAAGATCGCAGCCTTTTGTCATAGTTGAAAAACGTGCGCAATACAATTCTCGCGACTTCTGATTTATGTTTGTAGCTCTTAGATATGGCGGATTACCAACGCAGTAGTCACATTTCAGGCCATCTGCTAATAGATAGTCACCGTGTTTGATCCATACCTCTGATAATGCCTGTGCATCAAATGGCTCCATTCCGTTTGCAACAAGCACTTCAACGACAAGCATTCGGCTTTTGCGCACAGAGTTCTCATCAAGGTCATAACTCGACAATGCGCTATATAAGTTATCCGCATCAAAGCGGTCGTCGCGAATAGCCGCGTAAGACAGACGCTCAACGATTGGCTTTAGGAATGATCCCCCACCACAAGATGGCTCGATAATTATTTGGCGCCACAATGGCTTGTCTTTTGTGTAGCCAGCAATATCAAGAACAAGCTCGGCAACCCAGCTTCGCGTATAAACAACACCTTGATGGTTAGACACAGGCACTCCGAACAAAACGACTCTAACTTCCTAGAGATATTTTAGCTATCAAGAAGCGCATCGCCTACCTTATCGGCGTGAGCGTTTATCTCCAATTTCATTCCCTCTAAGCAAGCAGCCTATCTTGTGCGCACAACGCACGAGATAGCGCTTGTCGGCATCGGGAGCCGCGCCCATCGCGCTGCCGCTTCGATGGCGCGTCGCCCCACCCGGATGCCGAGCGACGGGAGCACGCGCGCGTGCGCACGCGATACGCTCCCTGCGGAGGATGCCCCGCGCCCCCGGGAAGCCCGGACGATCGTTCGGGCAAGACGCGCCGACTTTCGGCGTCTAGGGGGGAACCGTGGAGAGATTCGACAGGCACCTGCACGTTCGTGTGAGCGAGGCGGACGTCGAGCGCGCGCAGACGCTCGCCACACTCTGTGCATCACCACGTCCACGCTCGTGAGGCTGCTCCTGCAGCTGCCGGCGTAGGACGTCACAGCGCAGCGCCACGTGGTGCTCGACCTCGCCTGCACAAACCGCCTCTACCGCGAGCTCAACCAGTGGGACTACCAGCAGAACCAGGCCACCTACGCCCTGAACCGCATCGCCTACTACCTCAGACGCGATGCCATGGACGCATCCGATGTCCTGGAGGAGCTCTCCTCGGTCGAGCGACAGCTGGAGCGCCTGCGTGAGAGGACGCACGAGCTCGCCACGCCCGTCCGCGAGATGGCGGAGTCGCGCCTGCTCTTTCTCTAGGTGACTGCCCATGCCGCTGCTCAAGCCCATATCCGGCCACACGTCCTGCAGGAGCGCCTACCGCTACCTCACCAAGGACGGACGGGCTCGCCGCCGACTACCTGAACCTCGACGTTCCTGAGCGCGAGGGCGTCGCCTTCGACTGGGCGGCGGCGATGGACGACACCCGCTCACGCTGGCGAAACGACACGCCCTGGGGAGGCAGACCCTGCCGTACCTACAAGCACTACGTGCTCTAGCCAGACCCCAAGGACCACGTGGGCCTGGACGACCTCCACGAGCTCGCGGTCGCCTGGGCGCGCGAACACTTTGCCGACTTCGAGGTGGACATCGTCTACCACGACGACAACGCCGGGTGCATCCCGCACGCCCACGTGGTCGTGAACAACACCAACATCGTCACGGGACGGCGCCTCCAGGACCCCGACCCCAAGGAGCTCAAGCACTCCCTGCAGCGCATGGCCAAGGAGCGCGGTCTCTCGGACTTCGACAGCGCCGAGGAGAGGGCATCCGCGCGCGGTCGCGTGCGTCCTCGCACGCTGCAGGCGGAGCGCGTGCGCCGCGCGGAGCGAGAGATCGCCGAGAAGGGCGGCTACTCATGGGTGGCGGACATTCGCGCGCACATCCGCGTGACGCGCTCCGTCACGAGGAGCGAGAACGAGTTCAAGGGGCTCCTCAGGAGCCTGGGCGTGGAGGTCGAGGACAACTCCGCCAAGGCGCGGCGCCGCGACTGGGTCTTCTCGCTTTCCGGGCACCCCACCTGGCGCGTCTCTGGCGAGAGCCTGGGGCTCGGCTACGGTCGCGAGTCGCTCATGCACGGCTTCTCACTTGGAGCGGCGGGACATCTCGCAGACGCGAGCGAGCGCAGGGTCGCGGAGCTCGCGCGCTCCGCCGTGGAGCTCAGCGACCTCTCCGAGCTAGAGAGGTTCTCGGAGGCGCTCACATGGCTCAAGGGCAACCGCATTCGCACGACAGCGGACCTCGCCGCCAGGGGCGCAGGCAACTCCGAGATGGCAGCCTACGTACATAAACTCGGCATTCTCGAGGAGGGTGGCGCAGGGCGGCACCATGCGCCGAGACCGTCGAGGTCCTTCTCCCGCACCCAAGGCGCAAGCGCGCAGCACAGCAACACCGTAGAGCACGCAAGTGAGCACCATCGCGAACGCCAGCACGATGACGGAAGGGAAACCCAGCGATGATCGTGAAGACCTACTACCAGGACGGGCGCACGGACGCGTTCGACACCGCCAACCTCACCGACACGAGCACGTACCGAGGCAACGTCGTCACCAACTGATCGCTCGACCCCTCCGGCCCCATGCGCGAGGGCGGCGTGCTGCTCCTCTCCATGCGCTGGTACCCCGCGCCGGGGCAGGACGCGCCCGCCGGGCCGGAGGGCCTCCCATAGCCCGCAGGCGCGACGGGCTCTGCGTCGTCGTGGCGGACAGTGAGGACGTGCCGCAGCTCTCCATGGTGACGATGGACGGCGAGCTCGCGCTCCTTCGCATAGGAGACGGCCTCGTGAACTGCAACCGCCTCGTCTGGGCCTCCCGCATCGCCGACGGTCTGTTTGCTCAGGCGGTCTCGGCACATCGAACACTCAGCGTACTCAAAGGCGATGGCGAAGACGGCGTCGATATGGAAGCCGAAATCTGCCGCCTGATGGGCTTTGACCCTGCAACGTATGAGCTTGTGAAGGATTTATCAGAGATAGCATATGCCGGTAAAGAAGATGCTGATGACAGGTTCAGCGAGAATCCACCTACCTAAAAGTACGCATAGTCTGACATTACAAATGCAATAATGTCTCCTGAAGCAAAGCACGTCTATCAGGAGTCACCATGCACGTTAACGATGAAGACAGACCCGAAGTTCAGTTCTCCTTCGAGGAAATGCCAGCACTTCCACCTGGTACAATGGAAGATTCCGACGCTCAAGGTCAAGACGAGCCCATCTGCATCGAGTTCGACGAGAATATCGATAAGGCAGAGCGAGCAGACTACATCGCCGCTGCGGCCATAGGCGCTTCGACAGGCGTGCTCAACATTTTCTGGCAGAAGCAATTCGACCTGTCCGATGCTCACACGTGGGGCAAGGACAAGGTGGGGAGCTTCGTCCTCGATGTCGCAAAGGGCGCGGGGTTCAAGCCGGACGGAAAAGACCTGAAAGACGCTATCCGTTTTCTTGAGGATATGTTTCCTCTTGCAAGTGACAGACTGACCCCCGAGTTCGGCGGAGGTCTCCAGCATCACCTGAGGGACTTTGCCCACCACCTCTCACCTGCTGGCCTTCTCATGTCGATACTCACCCAGTTCACAGGCAAGGGTTACGGCACCGACACCGACGGTGCCTTCGTGATACTCGACCTCCCCGCAGACGCCCTCATAGGACAGACTTTCCCTGAGAAATTGTTCTACGGGGCGATTATCTGGGCGATGCACCTGGTGAGCGACATGGCGGGATCGAGCGGGGCATTGGGCGAGGGCACCGGCATACCTGGCCCCATCCTTTCATTTCTAAAAGAACTCTCGGCACTTCCCGTCTTCAAGAAAGAAGGTGCAGACAACGCCTTCTCCAAGTGGATCTCGAAGCTGTTCAACGGCACGCTGGTTCGCGACGAAGACGGCAACCCCATCCGCATCGACTTTAGAACCGAGCTTGGAGTTATCGACCAGGCGCTTTCACAGGCAAAATCTGTCATAGCGAACGAGTGCCTTGTCAGGGGCTATTACTTCCTAAGCCGCCTGAAGGACGAGCTCTCACGTAACGACGTGCAGTCGCTTAAGGACCTTGAGCGCATAGACGTGAAGAGGGTGATTCCAACCGACGATCGCTCTCTTATTCGCATGCTCACCATATCGAGTTCCGTGTTTGTCCTCACCAACTTGGGAATTGCTGTAGGCAAAGCCGCCGCAACATCCAAGGGCGATCGCAAGAAGTTTGCAGGCGGCGTATTGCTCAACCTGAATTTCGTCGGCATTGGCCGAATGGCGGTGGACATTGCAAGCGACTCTAAGTACATCGTCGAGGACTTGAAGGACTATCTCAATAAGCGCGCTGAGGAGATGAATGCGTTTGCGGAGGACTTCGCTCTGTTCAGACTGAATGACCGGGAGGCGCACCTTCTGTTCTCCTATCAGGTCATCGCCGTTAAAAAGGACATCGAACTCACCAAGAACGACAAGCACAGAGCTGCGAAGAGCACCTGGCTTGAAGAGTTCAAGACCAGGCAGGCAGACCAGATGGGCTGCAATGCAGCGACGTACTTCCTCGACGAGAAAGACGCAGCGGAAGAGATACAGAAAGTTTCCGACGCGAACGCCTCCTCGTGGCCAACGCTGCTTGCCCTGGAGCTATGTCTCTTCAAACCTTACTATCCCTTCGATGACGGCTGGAAAGACCGCCTGGAGGGCGTCAAATACAAGAACGACTACGCAGGGAAAGACTTCCCCGATACGCAGGGCGTCATCGACAAGAAAAAGATCGATGAGGTGAAGAAAACCTACAAGCGCTTTACTGGCTTGCTTACCGGCAGCAGGACCAAGACGGCGATTGTTGCAGGTGGCACAGTTGCGATTGGCATTGCAACAGCGGGGGTCGCGTATGTTCTCGCCCCGATCATCGCGCCCGTGATTGCCGGAGAGGCAGTTGCAGGCCTATCTGGCGCGGCCCTCACCAGCGCGAGCCTTGCCGCTGTCGGCGGCGGATCGCTTGCTGCGGGCGGCTTGGGAATGGCGGGCGGCACGGCGATAATCACCGGAGGCGGAGCCCTGCTGGGCATGGCTACCACAGGCGGTGCCGCGCTTGTCAGCAGCCTCGGTGAACATGCAGAGCAATATACCCTGAGCCAGTGCGCGCAGCTGCTCACGGTCTGCCAACAGCTCCCTAATGCAGACGACTCAACAAGCGCGTTCATGCTTCGCGCGAAAGACCATAGCGAGCGAGTCCGCAACAAGTGCCTCGAAGACATTGAGACGGAAAAGGCGAAGGGCAAAGAGGGCAACCAGAAGTCAATCAAATCGATGACCAAGGCAGCCAAATATCTAGAGAGGTGTGCGAAGGAGCTGCAAAAACTAGTGGACAATACTTCTGGAGCATAAAACAGCTATGGATACGTATATCGGAACTTTAATCGGCGGGTTAATCGGCTTTCTATCCAGCCTGGGCGTTCAAATTGCAATGAGAGAGCTCGACCGCAAAGGGAAACTGAGCTTCTATAGCCGTATAAACTCATCATTCTTGCAAGGCTGGGGATTCTTCTCAGCAGACGGAAAGATAACGTTCGTTGTCCCGCTGGAGCTTGAATGCCAAAACACTAGCAATGTCACCCGTGTCGTTCGAGACGTCTCTCTTTCTCTGTGGCGAGACGGAATCGAAGTAAAACGCATGCGGCAGACGCAAGGCATCTATAACGAGCACAAGCATAATGGAAAGATTGAATCCAGAGACAGTTTTGCCCTAGGCGATGTGAACGGGTCTTATTCTCTAGTAGTGCCACCCAGGTCCATAAAGAAGATGAACTGTTTTTTCACATGCGGACAGGAACAGAACATTCAAGATATTGCCTTCGATGAGATTCGAATATCCTGCTACGACGAGCGCGATTGCCTATATCGTTCACAACTAATGGAATTTGACGGCAACTGGAAAGAACGCTCGATACCGTTGAAGGACACTTGGGCAAAAGTAAACTTTCAGCGGATACGGTAGCGAAGATTTTCTATACGGCTACTAAATAGCATCTAATATCACAATATGGAACATAAGGGCCCTCCTACTAAGGAAGACCCTTGCTTATCGCTCTCTCCTCAGCCCGTGACGCTGCGCCGGACGCCCTGCAGCAGGCGTAGGCGGCGAGCGTCACGAAGCCGGAGAGGAAGCCAATTATGTAGGCGACGATGCTAGTCCTCCCCTCCCTCGTCCTCCTCGCGGCGCGAGCCGATGCTGCGCGCGAGGCCGATGACGGTGGCGGCGCAGCCCGCCGCTGCCAGGAGCCGCAACCTCCTGCCCCTCCAGGGCGAGCGACTCGAAGGTCACGAGCGCATTCCCTGCGAGTTCCATGCCGCCAAAGGTAAAGGTGACCTCCTGTGTGCCGTTCGCCGTATCGGTCACGAAGGCCACGGTGGAGGTGACCACCTTGCCGTCCGAGCGGACGGGCTTGCCGGTCTCCTTGTCCACGAGCGTGCCCGTGAGCGTGTACTCCTTGCCGGGCGTGAGCCCCGTGTAGGAGACGGTGTCCACGATGGTCGCCGAGCCGTCGGCCACGGCCTCGTGATCGCCGTCGTCCGCATCGGTCGCCTCGGTGTGCACGCCGAGCGCGGCTTGGGACGTCTATGTCGCCGCAGCCTCCCGGTCGGATGGCAGGAAGGTAGCGGCTTGCAGGGGTCTCGTGCGGATTCCACCTTCGATTCGGGGGGTCCCGCTCGGAGTTAGAGTGGCCTCGCTTGGCCACGGGCTTTTCGTTATGCTCCGCCGAAGCCCTGACGCACGCCTTGGACATCGTTTCTCGGTGGTTCGACGTACATCTGAGAACCCCCACGCGAGGATGCTCGCGAAAATTCTATCGAGGGGCGGATCTCCCGTTTCCTTGAGCTCCACAAGCGCCCAAATGTCACGGCAGATGCAGTAGCGCACGACATGCCCATAGTTCGAGAGATCTGGATGGCGGTAGCCCTCGGCGTTGGTCCTGATCACGGGGATGATGATTCCCTTGTCGCGCAGCTCCCTCATACCCCGCGCCACCTAGCTGTATGGGCGTACTAGATATATCTGGAATCTAGCCTGCAATACTATCAAGAGATTCCGAAATTTCTCGTATCGCCGACTCAGCCAAGACGTGAAAATCAGGGATGCGATCACTGGTTTTCTCTTGCAATTGGATTCCAAATCCTCTCAACATAAATCCAAGTGGAGTTTGGAACAGCGGATAATATTCATACTCTGGAAAGAATAAGAAAGCTTTTACTTGAAGCGATTCCGCTAAATCTGCCAATCCTTGATCCTCGGTCAATAGAGAATGGAATAGCGCTCTCGGCTTTTTATCCTTGCCACCAGGGGTAGACTCGTACGCTGTCTCAAGAAAGCACATTCTGAAGTGTGTTATGTCATATGCCAAATTACGCGCTTCGTGGACGATATTGTCCAGGCAGGATTGCTTTTTATCTAGAGATACTTGCTTTGCTCCGCTAACAACTTTTTCAATTTTCCCAAAAAAGCCCTTCTTCTTTTTATTGCTAAGGTTGTTGCGAATTATTGCAAAACAGGCAAGAATTTCTAACTCTGCCAATACGTTTATCTTTGTCCTGCTGTAGCTGTACAACTTTTCTAAAGCTTCTTTTTCGGACTTGCAGCGATTAATGAGCAGATTGATTGTTCTTAATATAAGCAGAAAAGCTATATCGAAATGGTTTTGTATTGGTGCTGCTATAGATACTTCACGTGGCTTGACGAAATCTACCCCTGCACTACCAAATGTATCCAAGCAGTCGGAACCATCAAAATGTAGCGAATCGAATTCTGCTTTATTGAGATCTTTGAGTCTGCCCCATGCTGACCATATTTTCTTAATCTGCTCCTTTACCTCTTCTTTAACCCATTCCTTTGAAAATTCCTCTTGCATATAGGGACGCGGCAGCCATGTTTCGCCGCAATAGCCATACTTTGAAATAAACTTTCTGATTTCTTCGAATCCGTTTAGGTGCTTGCCAGTCATGTAGGCAGACGTGATTTTTCGCACAATCTGATCATCAAAATCGAGGCATAAGCCAACTTCAGATTCGCCGGCAGGATTGTTTATCACGTCATCTAGGACTTTAGGAGACAAGATCTTGAATCTATCTCCCTTAAATATATTTACTACTCGAATATTCCCCTCATGCGCATTAAACACGCCTGGAAACTGCGTATAGCTTTCATCGTTATTTGCGGAAAAAAGTAAAAGACAATAATCAGTTTTTAAAAAATTTTCGTTGGTACAAATATCAAAAACCCGCTTGTGATCATCTTCGTACACTGCCTCAAAAAGATAGCTCGCGAGTTCAGATGTGATGGAATCCACAGTCGCTCCCCAGGTTCACGGTTTTTATATACACAGAAACTAATTTTATAAATTTGGACACATACAAAGAGTGGGAATTACGGATGCGTTCTTTGACCTCCTGGCCAATATGCCAAGACCCCTGCAGCACTTGTCGAAACGCAGTCATTCCGCGCGAGGGAGCTCGCGAAAATTCTATCCGAGGGCGGATCTCCCGTTTCCTTGAGTTCGACGAGCGCCCAAAAAATGTCGCGGCAGATGTAGTAGCGCGCGACATGTCCGTGTATGGAGTGGTCAAGCCTGCAGTAGCCGTCCACCTTGCGGATGACCGGCGCGATGATGTCCTTTTCCCTCAGCTCGCTCATGCCACGCACAATCTGGCGGTAGGTGAGGCCGGTGAACGTACTGATTTCCTCGCGCCCGTAGGTGCCGAGCTCTCCATCGGCGTAGATGCGGTTGCAGAGTGCGAGCATCACGGGCCAGCCGTCGGCGCCCATACGCCGGCGCGCCATCACGCGCGCAGCCTCTTGGGCAAGCGTCGTGTAGCGTCCGGGATTGGACCTCGCGAAGGGATCGCCCGGATTAGCCACCTTGTTTCCGTGGAGCAACATATGACGACCTGCCTTTTGAACTGCTCATCGATAAACCGTTCGCAAGCCGTAGTGCTCGCCCTCCATGAGTTCCTGATGCGAAATACCTTGAGCTCGCCGTTCGTGACGAGCCTTAGCACCATGGCGCACAAGACGTGAAGGATCTTTCCTGTCTCTGACAGCGTGATAGCGCGGCCCTCTTCCTCGCCGTCCCTTAAGCTCACGTTCTTCATGGGTTTCTCTCTGTTCTTCGGCTTCACGCAGAAGCTAGCAGGAAGCCTTTTGCATTGGTAGACTCCACTTGAAAGTCAAGTGAACTCGAAATCTGTGCAAGCGCCAGCAATGGATGCTGCTCTTTAGCAAAATCCCCCACCCGCTTTCGCGGGCAGGGGATGAAATTTTGGTCGCGGGGGCTGGATTTGAACCAACGACCTTCGGGTTATGAGCCCGACGAGCTACCAGACTGCTCCACCCCGCACTATGAAGCGCGTGTTGCGCGAGAAAGAACTATACCGCGCAACACGCACAAAGTCAACCACAACGAGAAGAACTTCTCGCTTAATCGTTATGACGACGACGCTTGGATGTAAATGCCGCCGAAAGAGCTGCAAGGCCGCTCGCTGCAAGCGCTGCGATAGCGCCCATCGAAGCCGCGTCACCCATGTACGGAACCGCGGACTTCTTGCCCTTGGAAGGCTTCTTTCCGGGCTTGTTGGGCTTGGGCTGATCGGGGTTGGTCGGATTTTCAGGCGTCGTTGGATCCGCAGCTACCTTATAGGTTGTCTGGATGGTCTCGTCGCCATCTGCAAGGATGGAGTCCTTACCGGCAGGATCCTGAACACCCGACCACGTGAAGGCAAAGTCCTTCTGGTGGTTACCAAGGTTCACGTGAGCCAGGAACGTACCTGAAACCGTACCGGAAACCGAGTAGTTAGTGTCGGTTGCGGCAGTCTCGGGAACCTTATACGCAGGAAGTTCAAGCTCAAGCTTGGGCTGCGTCTCATCGATGATTGCCTTGCGGAGCTCAGCATAGTTGGTGTACCCGCTCTTAAGCGTCATGGTCAGCGTCACCGTCTTGCCGCCGTTGGAAAGCACTGCACTTGTGACATCAAAGGCGTTCGTGCCCGTAAGCTTGTAATCGGCAACGTTGTCGGTTAGGTAGCCGGCCATCGCATCGGGAACGGTAAACGTTGTGGTGAAGGTGCACTGAGGTCCAAGATCATGAATGCTGATCTGGTCGTAGCGACTTGGATCAATGTTGTACTTCTGCTCAATGGCCTTCATCTGATCCTGAATCGGCGTTGCATCAAGTTGGGCGGTAAACTTCAGCGTATCGCCCTTCTTGGCCTCATACACATGATCAGAGGTGGTGTCGCCGTTGATAAGCATATCGGTCTTAACGTCCTTATGCTCGGCCTTTCTGGCAACAATGGTCTGCTCAATGGCGGCCTGGTCGGTAGAGAGAATGCTGCGACCCTCATCGCGCTGCTTGCCGTTCCACGTAAAGTTAAAGAACTTCGTGGTGCCGGCAGGATTCTGAGCAAAGGACGTAAAGGTGCCCGATACCTTGCCTACTGCCGTGAGCTCATCGCCGTTAGAAACCTTATCGGGATCAAGCTTGAATCCGTCAACAGTTGCCTTGACGTCGCCATTGGCATCGCCCATAGAGTCAACGGCTGCCTTGAGCTCGGCGTAGTTGTGAATGTCGCCACCCTTGAGCGCAAAGGTCACGGTTACTTTCTGTCCCTCGACCTTGGTCTCCTTGACCTCGAACTTGTCGCCAAGGCCTTGAACGCTTGCAGCCGCATTCTCGGGAACCGTCACGCCGTCAGGAAGCGTCAGCTCCGCCTTGAAGGTGCACTGTGTACCGGAAAGCTTGATGTTCTCAGGGTGTGCCGCATCGTTTGGATACAGGTTCTCAATCTCCTGCATCTTCTCCTGGACGGACTTCATATTGATAAGGCCGGTCAGCGAGAAGGTCTTGTAGCCATCGGCGTCCATCATAAAGGGATTGGGCGAATCCGCCTGGCTTGGACCGTAGAGATCGGAAGGAAGATCAAGTGTTGCTTCAACCTTCTGAACCGTTGGGTCCTCAGTCCACTTGAGGTAGAACGTCATGTCTTTCTGGATTGCCGGATCGGCACCAGGCGTAGTCCAGAACCAGCTCGTATGATCCTTGAAGTTGTATCCGCCGGTGTTGAAGAGCGGCGTGTCATACCACATCAGACGATCGCCGGGGATAAAGCCCATACGCGTTGCGATGCCATCGGGAGAAAGCTGCTCGCGGATGGTCTTGTCGAGAAGCGCAGAAAGCTTCTGGTCGTACAGAGCCTTCTGCTTGACGGTGGCAACTTCGCCGCCCAGCTCATCGGTGGAGATATCAAAGAGCTCGGGATGCTGCTTAAAGACGCTTGCATCCGCAAACGTACCGCCGTTTGCCGAGAAACGCACCGTGTACTCGTCCTGCGTGTAGTTGGCCTTGGCATAAAGGACCTTCTCCTGGCTGCCAAAGGTTACGGAATCGTTTGCCTGGAAAAGCTTGCCGGCAACGTCGTAGACAGAGCCGTCTTCATGCGTCACAGTCCAGCCGGTAAAGGTCTTGCCGGGGATTTTGAAATCGGGCTTGTTGGTCACCACGTCGTCGTAGCTCTGGAGCGATCCGTTTGCCTCGGTGGCCTTGATGTTCTGAGTGTAGGTTACGCCGTTGCCGTTATCGTAGACGATGGTGTGGGCGTCCCATTTGGCATAAACCGCCGTGTCCTCATCAATAGATGCGTCAGCCGAGAAGGGCTTCTCTACGCCGTTTGAATCCTTGTAGAACCAGCCGAGGAACGATATGCCGTTGGGGTCGGTCGGGCTGGCGAAGGTATCTGAAGTAATGGTGTCATAGCCGGACTTCTCAGGCGTCGCATCACCAATCTTGTTGCCGCGCATGGCAACGCTGTTCTTATCGGCATGCGAACCATCGGCAAAGGTAGCGTTATCGTTATTGAGCGTCACGGTAACCTTGGCAAAAGGCATCCAAACGTGCTTCTTGCCGTCCGCGGAAGCGTACTTCACCTTGTAGGTGTAATCGCCGCCCGTCTTTGGCTTTGCGGTCAGTTCAGTCTTTGACGCATCGGCGAGGGTGAAGAGCATGAGTTTCTCGTTGCCGTGAGCAGCGTCAGTGGTAGGAATAGCCTTACCACTTTGGTAGGCGTCGTCATACTTCACGCGATGTGTGCCACCCATGACCACATAACCGCCGGTAGAATCGGCAAGACCGTTGTCCTGCTCTTCTCCGGCAAGCGTATCAAAGAGTGAGTCGCCCTTGAAAATGAGCTGCGCGCCAGCCTGCGCGCCAGCCTGCGCGCCGGAGTTGTCCTGGCCGTGGAATGTGCCACCGTCCTCAAAGATGGCGGTTCCGCTATTGACGTTCAAACCGCCGTTTCTGTCGGAAGAAGCGTCAACGACAGAACCATTGTTAACGCGGAACGTTACGCCTGCATTGCCAATCGTAATGCCCTTTGCGCGCCAGTGCACATTGAAGTTCTTGACTGTAAGCTTGGAGTTGTTGGTAATGAGCGTCTCTCCGGGAGCACTGTCCTCCGGAATAGCCAGGCCGGTCTGCCATCTCAAGCCGCCCGCGTCAATGGTAAACGTGGAGTTATCCATAGAGAACGGCGACTTAAAGTAGAACGGAAGGCGAGTTGCGCTGAGATCGGAGTTCACAAACTTGAAGCCGTTCCATTCGTAGAGCTGCCACTTGTCGCCGGTATAGCGCTGGTCAATCTTGGCGTTCTCAATCAGGTTGGCCTGCGAGTTGTTCATGAACATACCGTTGGTAATGTCCATGGAAAGAGCGTCGCGAGAAGAGCCTTTGAGAGCTCCGTTGCTGCCAGCGGGCATGTGGAAGGCGAAGCCGTTGTTGCCATACTTAAAGACAAAGTGGCCGTCATTGATTTCAGCGGAGTCATAAAGACGGAAGGTATAGCCGTCATTGGGAGCGTCAAGGGTAACGGTTGCGCCGGCCGCATTGACCTTCGACGTACCCTTAAGATCAAACCCCGCGCCGTTTTTGAGCTTGACGGTCGTATCACCCGAGAAGTTCAGCGTGACATTGGTAAGCGTCTGACGAGATGACAGAGTAAAGTCGCCCTGAACGTGAATCGTGGTTACCGCAGAATTGGCTGCTGCTGCGGCAACGGCCTTCTCAATGGTCTTGAACGCCTGAGCGTCAGAAGAGCCGTCATTGGTATCCGCACCGGTTGCGGAGTTCACATAGAGCTCGGTGACGGCAAGCGGAGCGCGGGCGAGAAGCGCTGTCGGAGCAGCTGAAACCGCGGAAACTCCCTGGGTATCTGTCGATTCTGCACCCGCAATCGGAGAGGTTTCCGTTGTGGTCTCTGTTGTGGTCTCTGTTGTGGTTGCCGTAGGCGCGGCAGTCCCCGCAGCTGACGGCGTGGAAGGCGCAGGTGTGTCCTCTGTTGTCGAACTTTCAGTGCTTGCTGCCGCAGCAGGCGTTTCTGCTGCGCCGGTCTGCTCGCCAAACGCTACTGCCGGAAAGGATGCGGTAGCGAGTGAAAGCGAAAGCAGACCCGAGAGAACAAGACGCGATGTCCTATGGTCATCTCTCATAGTGTGGCTCCTTTTTCTTTGCAATTCTCTACAATTCTCGTTTCTTTATGCTTCTTTAAGCTGATGTTTAGTGCCAAACATACACGGTCAAGTATAGCGAAAAACCCATATAGTGAACTTGTATTTTGAGATTAATGGCAAGCTTTTTTCTTTTGGGTTCTTTTGAGGCTCTTTTGAGGCTCCTTTGGGGATTGGCGCGTGTTTCCTGCGCTATGTCTACCCATACGCTATGTTGTGCGCCCCCCATTTCCAAAAAACACGTGCACTCCGCCTCGATTCCAAAAAAGTGCCACAGTTGTGATAAAAATACTTCACAACTCATGGCATTTTTAGGGGATTTATCACAACTGATGCCTTTTTTAGGAGTTTTCATATCACAACTCATGCACTTTTTTGGAATCGCACATAGGGAGAGGACTTTTGGAATCGTGCAGAGGGGCGAGACTTGCAAGGGATGAGACTTGCGAAGAGGGTCGTTTCCTGCTCCATAGAGAGACTCGCCGAGAAGCACTGCTCGATGCGCAAGATTCCACCAAAGAACTCACCAAAGAACTGCGCAAACGCAACCTCAAGTGCAAACTTGCTCGGCATGCTTAGCATACCGAGCAAGTTAAACAAGCGTAATGCACGTACCACCTAATGCGTGCGCGTCTCATTGTACGTGCCACCCCGTGTGCGCGCCACAAACACGCACTCATATACACACCTCACGCACGCGTCGCCTCATGTGCGCGCCACAAACACGCACCTCAAGTACGTTACTTCAAGTCATCCAGCATCTTGCGCAGCTCAGCCTGCACGGCCTGCTCGGTATTGGGACCAATCACGCGCGTCGCAGTCTGCTTGAGCGCGTAACGAGCGTTCTCCATCACCAGAGCGGTTCCCGCATAGCGCAGCATAGCGTAGTCGTTCATTGAATCGCCGAACGCGAGAATTTCGTCTCGCTTGAATCCGTAGTACTGCCGAATCTGCTCAAGGCCCGTTGCCTTATTGACGCCGCGCGGCACAACGTCTATCCACGTATCACCTGAAGGCATAAAGGAGAAACGTCCTCCCAGCTCACGCTCAAGAATCATGGCCATATCCATGGATTTGACGCGATTATCGCAACAGACAGCAGCTTTGATGACGCTGACATCCGGCGAAGGCGGATCGAACACGCGCTCAGCATTAGGCAAGTCTTTATCCAGCTCACGGACGAAGGCGGAATAGTCATCCAGCAGGTAGGTGTGATCGCGATCGTATACCACCAGGTGCACGCAGTCGAACTCCTGCGAGAAGGCAAAGAGCTTTTTGATGGCGGCTGTCGAGAAGACCTCGCGGTCAAGAATCATATCTTCGGCATACACCTGTGTACCAAGCGATGCGACATAATCAATCTCATGGGCGACAGGTTCAAACATCCATCGAAGCGTGTCATAACGCCGACCCGAAGAGGCTACAAAATAGATGCCCTTCTCGCGCAATGCATGAATGAGCTCGAACGTTTCGGGCGGAACATTGCCATACTCGTCAAGGAGCGTACCGTCCATGTCTGATGCAATAAGTCTAATCATGTTCACCCTCCATTAGAAACCGAGGCATCTCCCCCGCCCTGACAGCACGGGTGATTTCCTCAAGTGCACACGCCACTCCATCATCTTTTGAAGCACCTACTACATAGTTGGCAGTGCGAAGCACCTCAGGCGTCGCGTTGGCGACAGCCACCGAATACGGAACCTTTCGCAGAATCTCGAGGTCATTCTCCGCATCGCCAAAAATGACAACTTCATCGTAATCTATACCCGTTGCCTTGAGAAGCACATCCAAGCCCGACGCTTTAGAGATGCCCTTCGGCAGCACGTCAAACCAATTAGGCACAGGACTCACAAGATCAACGTCAGCGCACGCCTCCGCGATGATACGCCTCGTGCGATCCATCTCTTGAGCGCCACCCATGCAGGCAATTGTCGCGGCGACAAAGTCAATGTCGGGAACATCGGGCACAATGGCGCCGTTAAACGTGAAGCGCTTCTCGCAAAACGCCAAATCATCTGGATTGATATCGCCTATGGCGTACGCGGGGTTCAAGAGATTGGTGTCAAGCGGGTAGCACACCAGGAACTTGTCGGGTTCCGGGAGAAGCGCCTGATGCACGCGGGTCAGAAGGTCGTGAGAAATACTGGTCTGCGAAATATAGGTCCCGCGAGCTCGAATACGTTTGCCGGTAGAGATAATGCCCGTCTGAAAACAGGCTTCATCCATAGCAAACAGGCGCATCAGCTCAACATAATCACGGCCGGTATCCGGTCCAAAAAGCACGCCTGTATCGAGAAGCTCGTGAATTGCCTTTCTTGTACGCGCGGACGGATGCCTGTCGCCAAAGGGAATGAGCGTATTGTCCATATCGGAAAGTACAAGCTTAATCACAGAACGGCTCCTCCAAAATGCCGGTCAGGGCACGCAACCCAGGGCGCACGGTCAGGGCGCTCACGGCGGGGTGCGCAACCAGAGTACATGCGGCTAAGATGCAGCCCAAGGTGCTCCCGACCAGAGCGCGCTGCCAAGGTGCACCCCAGAGCGCACCTCCAAGGCCGCACAGCCAAGGCAGGCTACAGCGTGGATCTGTGCGCCAAGACATCGAAGCGGTCGATGCGGAGCAGCACCTGATCCAAACCTATGATACCCGACAAGGTAGTCACCGGCTGTCCATCAATCCAAATTACCAAATTTCTGAAACCGGCTCCCCTGCGTATGCCCGACCACTCCATATGTTCAATATCGGAATACTGAACGGTAATGTCGGGGCCAAAAAACGGGGTCACGATCATCTCTTCATCAAACAGTTGAACCTTGTAGCGGGACAGCACATACCACGCTACAAACATCACCGCCGCAAAGCTCGCGAAGAAAGCAAGCACCACCAGCGGATCTGCCGAGAAGAACCCGCCTGCGCAAAAGACTCCCAAAAGCAGACTCATGCCAGCCATAAGCGCCATGTCGACAACAAGAGCTCTGGTAAGGGAAGCGGGGGCGACATAGGTATCATGATGGCTATGCCGCCGCTCCGAAAGGCCCGCATTGCTCACTCGTTCCATAAGTGCTGCCACAATTGGTGCTGCAATAATAATGAGCGCAAGAATTATGGTCTGCACGGCAATGCTTCCTTTCTTTTCTCGGGGGCAGTTACCTTTTGTGAATTAATCTACCCATTTGTTAACAAAAAAGAACAAACGCTTCCTAGAATTATGCTACGCTCCCGCTTCACTCTGTCTGAACAGGGCGAACGGGAGCGTAAGCGGTACCGAATACGCTGTGAGCGATAGCGCGTATCACGCTCACGGCTCAATTACTACCGTTGGCGAGAAGCGCAGTCAGGCTACCGTTGGCGAGAAGCGCGGTCAGCAAACTTCGCTACCAGCGTAACGAGCAGATCAACGGTGAGCTCCATGCTCGGCACGGGAATGAATTCACGGATAGAGTGGGCGTTATATCCACCTGTCGCAATGTTGGGACAGGGCAGACCACGAAATGTCAGCTGAGCACCATCGGTGCCACCGCGGGCAGGCACGGGATTCGGCTCAATGCCAACTTCACGATTTGCCGCAAGCGCGTCGTCAATGAGGAACTCGTAGCCCTTGAACTTCTCGGCCATGTTGCGGTATTGCTGGCGAATCTCAATATGCACGGTATCCTCACCGTAGCGTTTGTTGAGAAATGCCGCTATATCACGCAGGGTCTGCTCGCGCCTGTCAAAAATGCCCGCATCAAAATCGCGAATGATATAGGAAAGCCTGACCTCTGACGCGGAGCCCTCGATGCTGATGGGATGGTAGAAACCCTCGCGACCCTCCGTGTGCTCGGGGCGCTCAAACGCGGGTACCATCTGCTGGAACTCAGATGCCACGGTAATAGCATTGACCATAACGTCTTTGGCGCTGCCCGGATGCACCATCACACCCGTAATCGTAATGTCTGCCTGCGACGCGGTAAAGCACTCGTAATTGAACTCGCCAAGGGCCTCTCCGTCTACCGTATAGCCATATGCCGCGCCAAGCTTTTCAAGATCGAGAAGGGCCGCGCCGTGGCCGATTTCCTCGTCCGGAACAAAGGCTATCTTGAGTGTCGGATGCTTGAGCGCAGGGTCATCAGACAGGCGCTTGAGCAGGGCACATATCTCAGCTACGCCGGCCTTGTCGTCGGCCGAAAGCAACGTTGTGCCGTCAGAGCAAACGATGTCCATGCCCACGAATTTCTCGAGGTCGGGAACCTGCTCCGGCGTAGTCTCGACCTTCTCGCCCCCAACAACGCCTGCTACCAGATTGCCGCCCTCGTAGTGGACGATATGCGGTTTGATGCCCGCGGCCGGCGCGTCAATGACAGAATCAAGGTGCGAGCAGAGCATAAGCGCAGGAGCGTCTTCAGCTCCTTTGGACGCGGGAAGCGTGCCGGTCACATAGGCGTGCTCATCAACGGTAACGTCCGCACAGCCGAGCGATTTGAGTTCCTCCCCCAAATAACGAGCCATTTCGTGTTGACGAGGCGTTGAAGGCGTCACGTCGTCATGCTCGGGGTCTGACTGAGAGTCAATCTGCACATACCGCATAAAGCGCTCTACGACATCAGGTATCTGACCGGATATAGTTCCTCCATTCGTTGAGTGTCATGTAACGCTACTACCTTAATACGTCCGCCGATTTTATTTGACAGAGATCTCAGAGTCGCAACGGTTTTGCAATACTATACGGTCAGGCTATGCTATGAGAACGATTTCATGCGCGCATCCGCGCCAACCGCATCGCTCACGTCGTACCGTATAGATTGCGAGGAGCCTATGAACATCACCACGGTAGCCAAACTGGCAGGCGTTTCTCGCGCTACGGTATCGCGCTACCTCAACGATGGATATGTCTCTGACGAGAAGCGCCGAGCTATCGCGCGCGTCATCAAGGAAACGGGCTATATCCCCTCTCGCCAGGCAAAGATTCTGCGCACGGGCAAGACCCATCTTATCGGAGTCATTATTCCGAAAATTAACTCGGCATCGGTGTCACGCATGGTCGCCGGTCTGTCTTCGGTGTTCAATGACTCCCAGTATCAAATGCTCCTTGCAAACACCGACAACCACGAAAAAGAAGAGATTGACTATCTGCGCGTCTTTACCGAAAAAGATCGCGTTGACGGCATTATTTTGGTCGGAACCATTCTGACGCCCGAGCACGAACGCGTCCTTAAAGACCTTCGCATTCCTTTGGTCGTACTCGGCCAGGAATTTGACGGATTCTCCTGTGTCTACCACGATGACTATCATGCCCTGTACGACATCACCTCACATGCGCTGAAGTACGGATCAAGACCCGCTTACATCGGCGTTACCGAGCGTGATATCGCCGCCGGTAAAAGCCGGCATATGGGCTTTACTCACGCTTGCGATGCGAAAAAGATTAAGGTGCCGGAACGAGCGCAGATCGAATCCGATTTTTCGGTCGATTCAGCCTATCTCGCCTGCGAAACACTGCTTGACGTATATCCCGAAGTCGACACGATTGTTTGCGCAAGCGACGCGATTGCCTTCGGAGCCATGACCTGCCTGAGGGAATTTGGTCGAAACGTACCGGAAGATGTACAGGTCACCGGTGTCGGCGATTCCGATCTTTCCAAAGTTATCACCCCTTCGCTTACCACCATCCATCATCACTACAAAACGTCAGGCATGGAGGCGGCGAAGATGCTCATCGGCGCGATGGATAACGAAGACAACATTGTGCGCGAAATTCGCATGGGATATGAACTTCTTGTGCGCAATTCAACCCGTTCAGACGCACAGGCGTAACCACCTTTTTGCAGGCACTAATTCCATTGCGGTATCAAACCTTTTAGCATGTCGTTTTTGAGTGTGGGAACGATTTCATAGATTTAAGAAAACACTACCCAACACTACCATTATTTGCTATATTCTTTCTATGGGAACGATTTCATAAATTGTTCGGATAAGGGAGGATTGCATGGCACTAGATCACGCAGAGGCGGCACGGCAAATCCTGGAGGCGGTAGGCGGCGCGGACAACATTGTTTCCGCGGCACACTGCGCTACTCGTCTTCGTCTTGTTGTCGCAGACGACTCCAAAGTAGACAAAGAAGCGGTCGATAACGCCGTGGGAGCCAAAGGCAGCTTCCAGGCGGCCGGTCAGCTTCAGATCATCTACGGAACCGGCACCGTCAACAAAGTCTTTGACGAGTTTATCAAGCAGGGCAACATCTCAGCCACGTCAAAGGACAGCGCTAAAGAAGCGGGTATGGCAAAGGCCAACCCATTCCAGCGTGCTGTCAAAGCTTTGGGCGACGTCTTTGTCCCCATCATCCCTGCTATCGTCGCGTCCGGCCTGCTCATGGGCCTCACCGAGGGCATCAACAGTGCCATGGGCGGAGCGCTTGAGACCAACAGCTGGTACATCCTTGTTCATACGTTCTCAAACGCATCCTTTGTGTTCCTGCAGATTTTGATTGGCTTCTCCGCCGCCCGCGTCTTCGGTGGCAATGAGTTCCTCGGCGGCGTTATTGGCATGATTATGAATCACACCGCCCTCATGAACGCATGGAGCATCCCCAATGCTGTACAGCAGCTCGGCGATGCCGCCTATAAGATCGTTGGTTCCGAATCCGCCGCCGCCTGGCTTACCTCAGTAACCGGCAGCGCTGTGGATGCGGCTCACGCTACAGCCGGCGCAATCATGGCCGCGGGTGGCATTCCGCAGGTCCAGCTCTTCGGCTTCTATAACGTCACTCTGCAGGGGTATCAAGGACACGTCATCCCTGTAGTTATCGCCGTTTTCATCATGTGCATGCTGGAGAAATGGCTCCACAAGCATGTGCCTGACATGCTCGACCTCTTTGTAACTCCCCTGGTAACCGTACTGGTAACCGGCGTTCTAACTCTTACCGTTATCGGACCGCTCTTCTCCTGGATTGAGAACGGCGTCATGGTCGGCTTCCAGTTCCTGCTTGCCATTCCCTTTGGTCTTGGTGGCGCTCTGGTCGGAGCTATCTACCCCACAACGGTTGTTCTCGGCGTACACCACATGTTCAACGCGCTTGAGGCTACCCTCATCGCCAACACCGGAATCGACAACTTCAACCCCATCATCTCCTGCTGCAACGTTGCGCAAGGCGCCGCCTGCCTGGCAGTCTTCGTTAAGACTCGCAGCATGAAAAAGAAAGAGCTCGCGCTTCCCTCCGGTATCTCCGGATTCCTCGGCATCACTGAGCCCGCCATCTACGGCGTCAACCTGCCTAGCATGAAGCCGTTTATTGCCGCTATGATTGGTGGCGCTGTTGGCGGAGCCCTCGTTTCTATTCTCGGTGTTGTCTCCATCGCCTACGGCATCACCGGCATCTTTGGCTTCCTTATTACCACCAGCCACTCAGTTGCCTATGCCATCTGCATCCTCACAGCTGCAATCATCGCTTTTGTCATCACTTGGATGCTCTACAAAGACACTGAAGATGCCACCACGCCCAAGGAAGAGCAGAAACCGAACATCGAGAAGGTCGTCGCCACCACAGCAGCTACGGCAAAGCAAACCGCTGCCGTCGCTACTTCGGTTGCCGAAAGCAACCAGGGCGTTGTTCCGACCACTGGCGCCGATACCGTCGTCGCCCCCATGTCCGGCGATGCCATTGCAATGACTGAGGTCTCAGACCCCGTCTTCGCTTCCGAGGCTATGGGCAAGGGAGCCGCTATTGAGCCCACCGAGGGCAAGGTCTTCTCGCCTGTTGACGGTTCAATCACCATGGTGGCAGAAACCGGACACGCCATCGGCCTGCTTTCCAACAGCGGCACGGAAGTGCTCATCCACATCGGCATTGATACCGTTACGCTCAAGGGAGCTCCTTTTACTGCCAAATGCAAGGCTGGCGATAAGGTCAAGAAGGGCACGCTACTTATGGACGTCGACCTCGGCGCCATCAAGGCTGCTAACCTTCCCGCCACAACCATGGTAGTCATCACCAATACCGATGAATACGCTTCCGTTGAGGGCCACACAGGATCTAAGGTCAAAGCCGGAGACCCGCTTATCAACGTCAAGTAACCGCCTGCGTAAACGATGAGATAAGCGATTACGTAAGCACAACGCCATCACACGGGGCGCACAAGCAGAAACGCACTGCGGTGCGCCCCATATAATCCTGTATACGAAGTACGGACAAAGGAGCCAACATATGTTTTCCGTCACGGCACTGGGCGAACTGCTCATTGACTTTACCGATGCCGGCATCTCTCCGGCCGGCCAGAAGCTCTTTGAACGCAATCCCGGTGGCGCTCCCGCAAACGTTCTGGTAGCGCTTGAGCGCCTTGGCAAAAGTACGGCTTTCATCGGCAAAGTGGGAACCGACATGCATGGAGATTTTCTCCGCGCCACCCTTGTCACTGCCGATGTCAACTGTGACGGCCTCATCTCCGATCCAAACTACTTCACAACCCTCGCTTTTGTCGCCCTTTCCGAAGAGGGCGAGCGGACGTTTTCTTTTGCCCGTAAACCGGGAGCGGATACGCAGCTTACATCTGAAGAGATTCGTACCGATATTATCGAGAAGAGCCGTGTTTTTCATGTAGGCTCGCTCTCTCTCACCGATGAGCCGGCGCGCAGCGCTACCATCGACGCTCTAAAAGTGGCGAAAAACGCCGGCTGCATTCTTTCGTACGATCCCAACTATCGCGCAAGTCTTTGGAGCGACCCGGTCACTGCAAGCACGCATATGCAGTCTGTCGTCGCGTACATGGACCTCGTTAAAATCAACGAGGAAGAAACTACTTTGCTCACCGGGCATGATGACCCTGCCCAAGCCGCTGAAGCGCTTCTCGCCAAGGGGGTGAAGGTGGTCTGCGTAACGCTCGGTGGAGAAGGAGTGCTCGTGGCCACCAAAGAGGGCGTTGCGGTGGTTCCCGCCTTTACCGTTGAGGCGGTCGATACCACCGGGGCAGGAGATTCATTCTGGGGCGGTTTCCTCTGCGCGTTTTTGGACAGCGGAGTCGATCTGGCGGACATTACGCTTGAAGATGTCAAAACGTGCGCGAAGTTCGGAAACGCCGTGGCGTCGCTCTGCGTCAGAAGGCGTGGCGGCATTCCCGCGATGCCCACCCTGGACGAGGTCGAAAGCGTCCTCGCGTAAGGGCGCCCCAGCGTAGGAGCACTCCGCGTAAACAGCATGTAAACAATGCGTACAACGGTTTTCCTTGGGTTGATTGCACGACGATACAATCGAACGTAGCCATATAAAATAAGAAGAGGAGTGCAGGCATGGCAATGCTTATCAACCTTGAAGCAAAGCATAACTGGCGTCTGAAATATCATCTGCAGGCGCCCAACGGTAACATAACCGATCCCAACGGACTCTGCTATTTTAAGGGTCTCTATCACGTCTTTCACCAATATGTTCCCCGCTGGCCCAAGCGCGGTCACGGCTGGGGCCATTGGACAAGCCCCGATCTCATCACATGGACCTTTTGCGGTGGCGCCATCATGCCCGACTGCGAGCTCGACGCAAACGGATCCTATTCGGGAAGCGCCATCATCAAAAACAACCAGATGTGGTGCTACTACACGGGCAACTTCCTGGAGGAAGGTGACCACGACTACGACTATTCCGGTCGGCGCGCCAACGAAACGCTGACTATCACCGAAGACGGTCTGAACTTTGGTCCAAAAGAGCTGGTGCTCGGCAATGATGGCTATCCCGCATATTGCTCCAACCACGTTCGCGACCCCAAGGTTTGGGAACAGGACGGAGCGCTCCATATGCTGCTGGGCGCCCGCACTATGGACGACCGCGGCTGCGTTTTGCTGTACCGCTCTGAAGACGGTCGCGCATGGACGCTGGAGGGCACCTGCACCTCGCTTTCGGACAGGGCGTTCGGCTACATGTGGGAATGCCCGAACCTTGTCACGCTTGACGGGCGCGAGTTCCTTTTTGTCTGTCCTCAAGGCAAATCGAAGGAAGATCTGCGGTTCCAAAATATTTACAACTCAGGCTATTTTGCCCTCGATACCAAGCTCATTGATTTAATGGCTGGCGACAAGGACCTCATGAACGCGAAGGCTCCCTATCGCTGCATCGATGAGCGTGGCTTTGTTGAACTTGACTACGGCTTTGACTTTTACGCTCCTCAAGTCTTTGAGGATGCTACGGGCCGTTCTCTGCTTATCGGCTGGGTTGGCGTACCTGACATCGAATTCCAGTATGACGTTCCCACGCGTGAATGGGCTCACACTGTTACGATGCCGCGCGTCCTTTCACTTAACGAGGCGGGCCGCGTCTGCCAGTGGCCGGTAGAAGAAATGAACGCGCTCCGCGGTAAGGCGGTATCCTTTACTCCTGAGGCCGCGCACGGCGCTTCAGGCTTTGTAGGATCATCCAGCTACGATATGTTTGTCATGGACGGCGCTCTTGGCGCTACCTTCGCTGGAGGCACCTGCGACGTTTCGATTGACAACATCCAGGGCGAAGGGCGTCTCCTGCTCAACGCAGATCTTGAGTTCGTGGTACGCGGAGATACCGCCGAGCTTGTCTTTTTGGGACCTGCGGGCCGTTTCCGCACCCTGCGTCGGCTCCCGCTTTCCGCGCTTTCTGCGGGCAAGATTGAAAGCATGCGCCTTATGGTCGACACTTCCGTTGTCGAGCTGTTTGTCAACGGTGGAGAAGTAACGCTTACTACCCGCTGGTTCCCCATGGATATCGATACGCTTCATGTGACATCGACCTTCTCGGCACAGCACAGCGGCTATGAGATGGGCGGCTACACGTTCCAGAATTGCTAAGAGCTTTTTTATTCAGCGTGCCACGGTCTGACCTGCGTCAGTCGTGGCACGTTTGTGCAGAGATTTTGCGCAAAACGCATCTGCTTATTGCATCTGTCGCGACATTCGCTAATATGCTGTGTTCGACATGCTGTCACCATCCAAAGGAGCACGATGTCCAAGTTATTTTGGAATCCTCAATTGCACCTTCAGCCTCGAAATGGTTGGCTCAACGATCCCAATGGTCTTTGCGAGTTCAGAGGCCTGTATCACGCCTTTTATCAATACGCCCCCAAGTGGCCTGAAGACGAGCTCAAATATTGGGGCCACTGCGTCAGCAAAGACCTCCTCAGCTGGGCCGATCAGGGCATCGCACTCTCACCCGATATTGCCGAGGACCGCGACGGCGTGTTCTCAGGTTCAGCATGGGTCGACCGCGGCGCCGCTCCTGACGGCGGAGATCTCATGCGCGTCTTCTACACGGGCAACGTCATCGATACGTCTATCGGCGAGTATATCGATGAAGGCCGGGAAGCCAACGAGATTATGGTCACCAGCGAAGATGGTATTCATTTCTCCGAGAAAAACGTGCTTCTGCGCAATATTGACTATCCCCAAAACTGTACCCTGCACGTCCGTGATCCCAAGGTTTGGGAGCAAGACGGTTTGCTTCACATGCTGCTCGGGGCCCGTGAGCGCGGCGAACACAATACGCCCAACGTTGATGAGCGTGGCGATTTCGGCTGCGTGCTGGTATATGACTCCGCCGATTCAGGCGAAAACTGGAAGCTGCGCACGGTCATTCGCCCCGTTGACACCAAAGGTTCTTCTCGACCCTTCGGATATATGTGGGAGTGCCCCAATCTCTGCCGGTTGAACGGCTATGAGTTTCTCGCCGTATGTCCGCAGGGACTCCCCTCAAAAACGTTCCGCTGGCATAACATGTGGCAGGCGGGGTACTTCCCTCTTCCGCAAGGCGAGAAGGTCGCTGATGCCACAACCGTCAACGTTGACAGCTTTGTTGAATGGGATTACGGCTTTGATTTTTACGCGCCACAGATTTTCGAAGACGAAAGCGGCCGCACTATCTCCATTGGCTGGATGGGCACGTTCGACGAAAGTTACACAAGCGCTCCTGAAGGTATGGACCGCTGCCATGTCATGACGCTCCCCCGCGAAATCAGCGCGGATGACGCGGGTGTCCTGCATCAGGTGCCTGTGCGTGAGTTGAAAAAACGTCGCGGCGCCGCACTGTCCCTCAAAAACGACACCACCCTTGAGCTGGACGGACTTTGCGCTGATATCGAACTGAAGGGAATTCGTACGACCGCAGGCCGTCTCATGCTCAACGATATATTGAGCATTTCTTTTGAGCGTGGTACCTTTGGCATTCATTTTGCCGATACTGACGCGGGTAGAGACGCCTCAGCCGGCAGGAGCGAACGCTGGATCCGCCTTGATGACCTACGCAATATTCGTATCGTTATTGATGCAAGCTGTGTTGAGGTCTACGCCAACGATGGCGCTGAGGTATTTTCCACCCGCTGGTTCCCATCAGAAAACAAACTACGGATTCGTTCAAACTTTGATGTCATGAGCGCTTCAGTTTACCCACTTGAAGCTTAGGTTTACTCAGACGAAGGCTCGTCTGCCGCACCTGGCTCATTTGTTACCGCTGTCTCAACTTCATTTGTCATCTCGGGAACATCTGCTGTCATCTCAGACTCGCCTGTCGCAAGCTCATCTACTGCTTCCTCAGCTTCACCAGCCATTTTGTCCTTGGAAAATGTAACCGTAAACACCGTTCCTTGAGGCTCGTTCCCATCCACCGCAATGTGAGCGTCATGTCTCTTGAGAATAGCCTTGACCAAAGAAAGACCGATGCCGGCGCCTCCGAAGGCTCGCGAGCGAGACTTGTTTACCCGATAGAACGGCTCAAATATGAGGTCTCTCGCCTCAGGGTCAATGCCTACTCCCGTATCGGCAATGCGGATTACAGCCGTATCCTCCTGTGCCGTAAGGTCAACATCCACCGTTCCTTCATCGCGATTGTATCGAATGGCATTTTCCACAAGATTGTAGAGCGCACGATACAAAAGATCGACGTTTCCTTTTACCGCGAGAGGCTGCACATGAGTCTGGACCCGAACGGAATGCTCCTGCGCAATCGGCTCAAGATCAGAGACAACAGTCTCAATCATTGTGTCAAGCGAGATGTCTTCGACATCAGACAGCTCTCCGGTGGCCGTAAGCTCCAAAAGGCTGGAAATGAGAGAGGAAAGACGGTCTACGTAGGTCTCCATCGTATTCACGAGCTCATCGTATTCTTTCTGTTCGCGCTTCTTTTTCTTGAACACGTCAAGCCGAGTGCGAAGTACCGCAAGCGGGGTTCTCAACTCATGCGCCGCACTGACCGAAAAACGGCTTTGCATGGCAAACGCCTCACCGAGCTGCTCTGTCATCTGGTTAAACGACTTCACAAGCTCCTGGATCTCCTCGCCACCTCCATCAACTTCAATGGGGCGAGAAAGGCTGTTCGGAACAATTTCGCGCATGTGGGCTGAAAGTTGTTTGACAGGCTTGGTATAGCGCCCTGCTAAAACGTATGAGGCGCAGCTTCCAACGATAATCACAAACACCAGAATGAGTAAGGCCTCAGATAAAATCGTCTGTTCGATTCCAGCAACATCCAAAACAATGGAGAGGTCTCCTCGCCGCAGTGAGTTTGCCGCGGCAACTTCCAATAGCTGCGCGGTTGAATGGTATACAAGCCAGGTCAACACAGCGCAGCAACACACGAGAAGAGCCACCATAAGAAGGGTGAGCCGTGCACGCACCGATCGCATTGGCTTCGTGATTTTCTCACTAATCTGTATCATCGCTCTCCTCCTTGAGGTAATAGCCCTCTCCCACTTTGTTTAAAATCGGGTCATATCCAAGCACTTCTCGCAATTTTTTTCTTACAGAAAAAATATGGACTCGCACGGAATTGCTGAACGGATCTACATTGCTATCCCAAGCATGTGACAGCAGTTCTTCGCTGCTTACTACAGTGCCTGCGTGGCGCATAAGATATTCCAGTATCGCCAATTCCTTTTTAGTGAGGTTTACCTTGACGCCCTTGACAAAGACCTGCCGGGCAGCCGTATCAAGACAAAGTTCTCCCGATACAAGCGACGTTTCTCCGTGAGTATATTCGCGCCGCAAAAGATTGCGGATACGAGCCTCAAGCTCGCCAAAGGCAAACGGCTTTACCAGATAGTCGTCGGCCCCCGCATCCAAGCCGATGATACGGTCGTTTACCGATGAGCGGGCGGAAAGAATCAATACCTTGGTTTCAGAATGCTGCTCTCGAAGCGTGCGCAGAAGGTCCAAGCCGTCAACGCCGGGAAGATTGAGGTCGAGCAAAATGAGGTCGTACTGCTCAATCTGGGCCATCTCAAGCGCTTCGGTTCCGTTGTCGAGAAGGTCAACGTAATAGCCGTCAATCTCAAGTCCTTCTCTGATAGACGTAAGAAGTTCGCGCTCATCTTCTACCACAAGGATCTTCAAATCCGAACCTCCACACATTGACCGCACTGCACACAGGTGATGTCGTCATTACTGATGCTGCTCAGACCGCGCCGCGAGTCAGGCCTTCTGGCACCTGACTCGGACGCGGTCCTTACAGCCTTTTTCACATACTAGCCTAACCGATTACAGAGTATGCCGACGAGCATGCCAAGTCGCTTGCGGCATATACATACGGTTTACTTGCTCTGAGAGAGCGCCTGCTCAACGCGCTTTTGGAGCTCGCTGCCGTCGAGTTTTTCAGCGCCGCCGGTAATAGGATCACCTACGAGTTTGCCGTTCTGATCGATAACCATCGTTGTGGGGAATGCCGTCAGGCCCTCAATGACCTTACCGGCGTCACTCTTGGGGTCAAGAGCGATGTTTCCATAGGTCACACCCTGCTTCGTAAGGATATTCTGAGCTTCCTTCTTTGCGTCGTCAGTATACGCTGCTTCAGCGTTTACGCCTAAGACATTGACGCCCTTATCCTTGTACCTATCGGCGAGCTCCTGGAGCAAAGGCATTTCCTTTATGCAGCCTGTGCAGCCGTTGAACCAGAATGACAAAACAGTAACCTTGTTCTTCTTGAACATCTCGTTGTCATACGTCTCTCCCGAAGTAATGTCGGTCGCCTTGAGCGTGGGGAACGTATCGCCGTCCTTCAGGTGAAGTTTAGAAGCTGCCTCGGGCGGCACATCGGACGAGCTTGACTGCTGCTCAGCGGTTGAGGCTGACGGCGTTGATCCCGTGTCCTTTTTCGCATTTGCATTGCAGCCTACCAGGGCGAATGCCATCAGTACTCCCAAAACATACACCAGTGGTTTCATTGCGAACTTTTTCATACCAGGTTCCTTTCTGACGCTTTCTTTCTACGTAGTACGCATCCTGCGTATTCGTAACACTTCCTGCATATGATTTCCGACCTGTCGGACGGTTCATACCTTTACAAAGAGGCGCACGCCTCATAAGAGCGCAAGAGCGCTTCTCGCTTTACTATCGTGCCGCTTTTGCAGCGGCCTTTTGTTTTGAAGCTTTCGCTGCCGTGCTCCTTGCTGCCGCGGTCTTCGTGCTCCTTGCTGCCTTTGCTGCCGCGGTCTTTGCCGCCGCAACCTTCTTTGACGCTGCAATCTCACGGTTCATCAACATGAGTTTTGAATCAATCGCGTGTACCGGACATGCTTTAATGCATTCTCCGCAGCGGATACATTCAAGCGCAGCGTTGTTCTTGGTTATATCCACATCCATCTTGCACGTACGGGCACATTTTCCACACTTGATACAGGCGTCCGTATCAACGCGATACTGCAAAATAGAAATCCGGTTGAACAGCGAATAGAAGGCCCCCAAAGGACAGATCCATTTGCAGAACGGGCGGTAAAACATAACGCTCAAAAGCACGATTGTCGCCAAGATACTGAATTTCATCGTAAAAAGCGTGCCGAGAGCCGCTTTGATGCTCTCATCTGCAAGCGAGAGGGGAATCGCTCCCTCAAGTATGCCTTGCGGGCAGATGTACTTGCAAAAATAGGGGTCACCCATTCCTACGGCGTTTTGAAGCAAAGCCGGAAGTGCCCACACCATCACGATTAAAATGACGTATTTCAGATAGCGCAGCCATTTGAGCTTTTTAGTACCAAACTTCTTGGGAAACGGGATTTTGTTGAGCAGATCCTGCACCCAGCCAAAGGGGCAGAGAAAACCGCAGACAAACCTCCCCAGAAGGGTTCCAATCAAGATCAAAATACCCGTAATGTAGTAGGAAAAACTGAACTTGGAGGAGCCGACTACTGCCTGAAACGCTCCGATAGGACAGGCCCCTGTTGCCGCCGGACAAGAATAGCAATTAAGTCCAGGTACACAGACCGATTTTGCCGAGCCGGTGTAAATAGTCCCTTTGATGAAATTGGGAATATGGGGATTCGTAAGAAAGGCCGCGCATGCCTGCACAACTCCTCTCCTGCTGATAACTGACCATACCCGCTTTCCAAGAGTACACGCTCCGGTAACTACCTTATTCACGAGCGCACCTACCCGATACCCACACACTCAAGGCAGATACGGACCGCTTTTGCAAAAACGGTCTGAACTTCTCCCCGAGAGGCTCCATACACCACGAACACGCCGCCCAAAAGTAAAAACACGATTGGCAGTATTCGCAAACGACAACTTCGAACACAAGCGAGCTTTGATTCCATATGCTCTCCCTTCTCCTGTGCTCACCAGTACAACAGAAGGGGTGTTAAATCATTGTTAAGCTAATCACAATTTTGAAATCGAGCGTTACGGAGGAACCAAAAAGATTGTAATAACAAGTTGAACATCGACAGTTGAATAGTCTTAAGCGCTCAGGATGGTTATCCCAAAGGAATGGTTACATTCCTCTTGATTACTCTGAAAGCACAGAGCGAGCAGATGGCCAGGATCGCCGGAGGCACCTCGCAAGGGGCCGCCTTGACGAGCTGAGAGCCTGCGCTTACGGAGTGTTATGCCATGACAGCATAGATTCTTTCCAGATTATCCTCAAAAAGTTCGTCCGGAGTGTTGTAATCAAAGTTTTTCTTGAAAGACTGTTACATCAGACTTTGATCTGACAGATGCACTCGTTTGAGAGGCTATCAATCCTTCGACCTTTCGGGATAAATCTGCGGGTCAACTCATTATGCCGCCTCACGGATTCCTTCTCACAGAAGGTATATAGATGTGCAAAATAGACCAGTGTATTGCTCAGGCTCTCCAGTCCGGGTAACAACGAGAACTCGAAGTCGTTGTTTGCGGTGATTATCTTGAAGGTGTCGCCCCAACGCCCTTTGCACCATAGCCTTACTTCCTGGAATGCTTCTATGACACCATCTAGATTTCAGCTCGGAGTATAGATTACCCAATACTCACGAGATTGCACTCAATCATGATAAGCAGAGCATCATCACTGCCGCTTTTTGACCTGATGATCAGATCTGCTTTCAGTGTCCGAATTCTGTCTGGGCATCGATACTGGCCTACCGCTTTAATGCTTCGACCAAGGTTCCGTTTGTTCTCTTGAACCCGCGTCTTTTTTGGGAGAACGCCGCAACTTTTCGGAAGATCGATGTTTCTGATGTTCAGAAGCCCAAAATCTGCGTAGCTGTAAAGCGTTTTCGTACAGACAATCTGTTCTCTGGTAAATAGACCATCTTTTAGAGTGCGATGGACCAGACATCCAGCGACCATTTGTCTTCAAAAAATGCTCTCTTACATAGGAGAAGAAGGCGCTCTTTTCAAGAAAATCACAATGACGGCAGCAAGCTTCGCAGTTCTTTTCGTAAGCAGTCTGTCTGGCTTTCGCCTTATAGTGGAAGACACTGCTTCTCTGGTAATCCTGTTGAGCGTTCATCCATCTTTGGGACGAGTTTGATAGCATGCTCTTCAAACAAAAAATAATTTATCCTTTCTGAATTCAGCTGTAGAATATATTTGGTTCATGAAGTCTTCTCCTCGTAAATGATGACTGTTCAACTTGATTTTACAGTCAACGATGCTTTTGTGATTAGATTCATCCCTGTATCTATTTGCCCATCTCATCATTCTTGACAACAAGTAGCAAATCCTTATCTTGGCTATTTAAGGTATATTAAACAAATGCATAAATACCCATGGTACGGATGAATCTCCTTTCCAATCTTCCAAAGGATCCACTAGGATGCTCAAGGTTCTCTGTGTAGATAAATACATATTTCATTTTCGATGATTTGCTATAGCCAATTCAATACGGCACTACACTATCCATAAGACTTTTAACACTGTATGATTCTGAGAAGATTTCAGGTGCTTCTACACATAATCAAACTGCCCCGAACACTACTGGAGCACTGTATTTGTACTGAATCATAAATTATTAATTTTCGAAAATTCATAAATCAGATCTGCCAACTTTTTACGAATTTCTGTTAAAGACTCGCTAGAACTATTATCGTCAATCAAGCCTGCAGATGAATGGGAAAGTGGATTTGCATTTCTTAGTGTATGCGCAGTTTTTATTATATCCTCACTTTTATCTATTTTTTTGTACAAGCGACAGAAGCTGCTTTCTTTATAATACCCTTTATAATTTGGCCGTTTGCACTCGCTGTCTGTACCCGATTTAAATGCCATGTCTGCAGAAATACGATCGAAGAAGTTCTTATAATATGCATATGAGCCAAGATAATTAGAACGATTTTCTTCGCAAAGACTCATAAAATACAAAAATTTGGCCTTTTCGTCCGATTCCGTACATCTCAGTAATCTTTTCCTTTTTTCATCTTCTACCTGGCAAACAAACCCATTTTTACATCCATAGTCGTAATATGCATAGAGATCTGAATTATTTTGCTTCAAAACGCTCAGAAGATCTTTGTGTTGGAATTTACTTTGGATAAGGTAAGCAATTGCAATTGTTGTATCATAAGAATTCCATTCACCATCTCGGTGACGGATAAAAAGTTGGTTTAGCATTGCCTTTACGGCATTGTTATTACCGGACTGCATAACCATTACAGATAGTCTTTTTGGATCAATGGATAAAAATGTAATATCCTTATTTATGATCTCTACCAAAAGCGAAGATATTTTTAAACTTTTCAGTTCCGTTTGATTTTCATACACTAAGTAATTATAGACCTCGGATGCTGTAAATTCTATATCTGGCACAGTAAAGTGTTTTTCGATAAGATTGACATATTGCTCGTTTGTTAATCCATATTTGCATATACAATTATATATTTCGCCGAGAAATTTTCCTAATCTTCCGAGAAAAAATTGACCAAGGTCATGTTCAATTCCATTTACATATTCATCGTATAAAGATTTTTTCAACTCATCATTTACTTCGCCAATATTCTTAAAAACACATTTTCTTACATTAAGAGCTAAATTGTGCTTCTTAAGAATAGACGAGTAACTGTTTTTTATCGAATTGTATGTATGCGTCAGTTCTTCATACCTATTTTTCGAAGAGAAAAGAATGTACAAATCATCCACGTATCTTATCATTTGAAAATCTGTAATCGTACTAATTTTTGTACTAATGTAACTGTAGAGTTCGCAATCTACCTCGTCAAGATAAACTATTGTTGCTAGGTATGATGATGCCATACTGTTCTCAATGAGTGGAAATTTACCATCTCCGATATACAGGAGAAGTTCCTTCATCAGTAACAGCTGTGTTTGTGATATGATTTGTTCATCCCTATTACATACACTGTTAATCTGATTCGTCAATTCGTTCACGTTTATATTATCAAAAAAGTTAGTAATATCTGTTTTAATATAATACTGATACCGTCCCTTCCCAGTATTTATAGCCTTGTAAAAATCATCATAATCCTGCTTATACTTAGGCCTGGAAGACCTATAATTTCCAGCATAGAATACAGCTAGGTTAGAGGTTCGTCTCGGAGAATACCGAATAGAGATTTCTCTTCCGATAGCCTGTACTACAAGGAACATAATCGGTGATATAAGGGCAGAATGCCGAAAGCTTCCATCACCTTTTTGAATATAATTCTCTGAATGGCGCATTACCTCCGGAAATAGAACAAAGCTCCCATCTTTGATATAACGGTTAAAAAAATTCTCTCCAGCAATCGTTTCTTTTTCCTCATCGGATAACTTTGAAAAGGGGTACCATTGGAGATAAGTTTTATGTGTTCCTATCTCCAATTTAAAATACATGTGACAAACTTCTCGCCATGATTCAAAAGTAATTCCAAACAATATGAGTTCTCCTGTCTATGACTCCAAAAGTGAATATTTTTTCGGTCTTTTAGCATCGTTGACTGTAAAATCAAGTTGAACAGTCATCATTTACGAGGAGAAGACTTCATGAACCAAATATATTCTACAGCTGAATTCAGAAAGGATAAATTATTTTTTGTTTGAAGAGCATGCTATCAAACTCGTCCCAAAGATGGATGAACGCTCAACAGGATTACCAGAGAAGCAGTGTCTTCCACTATAAGGCGAAAGCCAGACAGACTGCTTACGAAAAGAACTGCGAAGCTTGCTGCCGTCATTGTGATTTTCTTGAAAAGAGCGCCTTCTTCTCCTATGTAAGAGAGCATTTTTTGAAGACAAATGGTCGCTGGATGTCTGGTCCATCGCACTCTAAAAGATGGTCTATTTACCAGAGAACAGATTGTCTGTACGAAAACGCTTTACAGCTACGCAGATTTTGGGCTTCTGAACATCAGAAACATCGATCTTCCGAAAAGTTGCGGCGTTCTCCCAAAAAAGACGCGGGTTCAAGAGAACAAACGGAACCTTGGTCGAAGCATTAAAGCGGTAGGCCAGTATCGATGCCCAGACAGAATTCGGACACTGAAAGCAGATCTGATCATCAGGTCAAAAAGCGGCAGTGATGATGCTCTGCTTATCATGATTGAGTGCAATCTCGTGAGTATTGGGTAATCTATACTCCGAGCTGAAATCTAGATGGTGTCATAGAAGCATTCCAGGAAGTAAGGCTATGGTGCAAAGGGCGTTGGGGCGACACCTTCAAGATAATCACCGCAAACAACGACTTCGAGTTCTCGTTGTTACCCGGACTGGAGAGCCTGAGCAATACACTGGTCTATTTTGCACATCTATATACCTTCTGTGAGAAGGAATCCGTGAGGCGGCATAATGAGTTGACCCGCAGATTTATCCCGAAAGGTCGAAGGATTGATAGCCTCTCAAACGAGTGCATCTGTCAGATCAAAGTCTGATGTAACAGTCTTTCAAGAAAAACTTTCGATTACAACACTCCGGACGAACTTTTTGAGGATAATCTGGAAAGAATCTATGCTGTCATGGCATAACACTCCGTAAGCGCAGGCTCTCAGCTCGTCAAGGCGGCCCCTTGCGAGGTGCCTCCGGCGATCCTGGCCATCTGCTCGCTCTGTGCTTTCAGAGTAATCAAGAGGAATGTAACCATTCCTTTGGGATAACCATCCTGAGCGCTTAAGACTATTCAACTGTCGATGTTCAACTTGTTATTACAATTTACAAATCAAAAAGAATGGTTTGGTTCGTGTGATTAATCTTCTGATGAAGATAGTCATAGCGAGTATCAGTGGTTTGTAAGAAGCAATCAGAGGGAGTATCTTGCACAAAATTATTGCGTTAAAAGTGGTATTCCTCAGAATTCTCTCATTCGTACTGTTTCTTAATTCTTTTCAAATACCCGTTTTGCTTCATATTCTCTTCCGTATCGTCATCTTCTTCATAGGCGTCATAAGGCCGTGCCGGATCCTTAAGCTTTTTAATCGTAGTCAACCCGCATTTTCCGTCCTGCGGACAAAGGGAAAATCAAGATCGTCCGTCCAGCCAGTGTGACCAGCAATGATGTATAGATATCAGCCTTCTTCTCAAATGATCTGCTCCAAACGCTCAAACGATTTCAAGGCAATCTTATTGCTTTCCGCAAGCGTTGTACAGCTGTATCTGCTCTACAAACGAGAAGGACTCGGAAATCCAAGCCCTTCTCGCCAGAAACAACATCAGCACACGACTCTTTTTATCGAGGTAGCACGCCTACTTTACCCCTGCTTTTTCTTTAGCGCGCTCGATGGCGGCAAGCTGCTCATCAGAAAGATGAATGGCTCCCGCGCCATGATGAGTTCCGCAGCTTGAGCGGTCCGCACCTTCATTCACAATCGAATCCATACCATACCGATCGCGACCCGTATACGGCATAGTCGCCTCGTTCGTCACGGGATCAAACTCATTCTCAAGTCTAAAGTCATTAGGGCCAGAAGCGCTGCCTGCAGAGATTCCGTTTTTGTAATTCTCTTTGGCGACCGAAATCATGAGCTTGATGCGGTTGAGCTGGTTTACCTCGGAGGCGCCGGGGTCGTAGTCCACGGCAACGATGTTGCTCTCCGGGTGCATCTGACGCAAGCGCTTGATAACAGCCTTGCCCACCACATGGTTCGGCAGACAGGCAAACGGCTGCGCGCACACGATATTGGGCGTACCGGTGTCGATAAGATCGCACATCTCGGCCGTAAGCAGCCAGCCCTCTCCCATGGTGTTGCACAGAGAAAGAATCTGCTCGGCTTTTTTGGCCAGCTCAAAGATGTCAGGGTAGGGCTCAAAACGCTCACTTTTCTCAAGCATCTTGTTGATAGGCGTGCGAAGACCCTGGACCAACCTGATGCCGGCCATGTGCGAGATGCGGCTCTTGAGTTTGGTGCCCAGCTCCTTATGCGTATTGATGGCGTTGGTCATGCCGAAGAGGAAGAAGTCTACAAGCCCTGGTACGTTGGCTTCGCAGCCTTCTGACTCGATAACTTTGACCAATTCGTTGTTGGCTGTCGGGTGGAATTTGACCAGAATCTCCCCCACAACGCCCACGCGGGGCTTCTGTCGATCATGCGCCACCGGAAGCGCGTCGAACGCGTCTACCGTATGCTGGCACATTTTATAGAAGCCCGCACGGTTAATGGTGCAGATGCGTGAGCGTGCGTCAGCCATGAGCTGGTCATACAGCTCGTTTGCCGACCCTATCACGGCTTCATACGGGCGTACGCGGTACAAAAGCTGCATGATGAGGTCTCCGTACAGAAGACCATACACAGCACGGATCAAAAGTTCAGGCTTAAAAAGTCTGAAGCCGGGATTGTCCTCATCAAGACCTGAGGCCGCGGAAACAGAAATGACAGGAATTTCCGGATGACCGGCATCTCTCAGCGCCTTGCGGATAAGGGCAATGTAGTTAGTCGCACGGCAGCCGCCGCCTGTCTGAGAAATCAACACGGCCGTGCGTGTCAGGTCATAGTTGCCCGAAAGCACCGCTTCCATAATCTGGCCGGTAACCAAGATTGACGGATAGCAAATGTCGTTGTTGACATAGCGAAGGCCCGTGTCAACAGCACCCTGATCAACAGAGGGCAGCAGCACCACGTTGTATCCCGCGCCCCTGAGTAGCTCTTCTACCAGCTCAAAGTGAATCGGCGCCATCTGCGGAGCCAAAATGGTATAGCCCGCCTCCTGCATTTCCTTGGTATAGCGCACCTTCTCGTACGCGGCGCTCTGAGCCTCACGGTACACCGGCACCCGTCTGCGACTGCCATCACCGCTACGGCCACCACCAATGCCAGCAGCCGCGCTCGTAGTGACGCTCTGGCGAGAAGAACCTGTGTCCCGCAACTTTTCCAGAGAACCGTCAGCCATGCGCACGCCGACGGGCGCAACCTCTTCAATCTCTCCCGCCGCTGTGGCACGTTCAAGTTCTGCTCGCTGCTCTTTCAAGGCAGCCATGAGCGAACGGACGCGAATACGCGCCGCGCCAAGGTTGGAAACCTGGTCAACTTTGAGCATCGTATAAATCTTGCCCGAAGCCTCGAGGATTTCCTGAACCTGATCGGTTGTCAGCGCGTCAAGGCCACACCCAAAGGAGAAAAGCTGAATCAGATCAAGATCGTTACGAGACGCCACAAAGCGCGCCGCCCGGTACAGGCGCGAGTGGAACATCCACTGGTCAACTACTCGAATCGGGCGTTCCGGCAACATTTTGTGCGCCACTGAATCCTCAGTGAGTACGGCAAACCCAAACGAGTGCACGAGTTCAGGGATAGCATGGTTGATCTCGGGGTCGTTGTGATACGGGCGACCCGCAAGCACGATGCCGTGCGCGTCATGCGCTTCAATCCACGCCAGCGCCTCATCGCCTGCACGATGCATGGCGTCCTTGAATTCGATATCAGTCTGCCACGCCGCGTCGACCGCCGCGTCAATTTCGGCGCGCGTGATGTGATCGCCGCGGAACCGACCTTTGCCAGTCGCCGCGTCCTTCTCGCGCTGTTCGGAAATGAGCTCGTACAAACGACGCTTGAGCTCGGACTTTTTATCGTAGGGAATAAAGGGTGCCAGGTACTCGACGGTCGGCGCGGACAGCTCGTCTACATTGAGGCCAAGCGCCTGCGGATAGCTCATGACAATCGGGCAGTTGTAATGGTTAGTTGCGGATTCGTCTTCCTTGCGCTCCCAACGGATACAGGGCATCCAGATAAAATCGGGGTCTTTCTCCAACAGGTTCATGATATGCCCGTGGGAAAGCTTGGCCGGATAGCATGCCGATTCGGACGGCATGGATTCGATACCTTTGTCGTACGTCTTCGCGGTCGTCTGGTCAGACAACATAACCGAGAAGCCCAGCCGAGTAAAGAACGTATGCCAGAACGGATAATTCTCGTACATGTTGAGCGCACGCGGAATGCCAACGGTGCCGCGCGGAGCCGTTTCCTTTGGCAGCGATTCACGATCAAAGAGCAGCTTGTTCTTGAACGCAAAGAGGTTGGGAGCCTCGTTTTTCTTGCCGCGTTTCCTGCCCGCGCCCTTCTCGCAGCGGTTGCCGGTAATAAAGCGATGCCCGCCACCAAAATCATTGATCGTCAGAAGGCAGCTGTTAGGGCAGATGCGGCAGTGCGTATTGGTGAGCTTAACCTCAAGGCTGTCGATTGCTTCTTTATCCAAAAGCGTGGACACTCCCGTGGCTCCCGCACGATCGCGGGCGAGAAGTGCCGCGCCATAGGCGCCCATCGTACCGGCAATATCGGGGCGAATGACGTCACGTCCGGTAAGCAGCTCAAATGCTCTGAGCGTTGCGTCGGACATAAACGTGCCACCCTGCACAATGCAGTGCTCCCCAATTTCGTTGAAGTCACGCAGTTTGATAACTTTGAACAGGGCGTTTTTGATGACGGAGTAGGAAAGACCGGCAGCCACGTCGCCGATGGTCGCCCCTTCTTTTTGCGCCTGTTTAACGCGGGAGTTCATGAAGACGGTGCAGCGTGATCCAAGGTCAACTGGCATGTGCGCCTTGGTTGCCACCTGCGCAAATTCTCGAACATCCATCTTCATGGAATCCGCAAAAGACGCAATGAACGAGCCGCACCCCGCCGAGCAGGCTTCATTTAGCATGATGTGCTCAATGACACCGTCTTTCACCTGCAAGCACTTCATGTCCTGACCGCCGATGTCAAGAATGAAGTCAACGTCGGGTACGAACGCTTTGGCACCGCGCAGATGAGCCACCGTTTCAATCTCACCGGAATCCGCGCGGAGTGCTTCAATCAAGATGCCCTCGCCATATCCCGTCGTAGTCACGTGGCCGATAATACAATCCTTGGGCATGGCGTCATAAATAGAGTCCATGATCTTGCGGGCGGTGCCCAGAATATCGCCGTTGTTATTGTCGTACCAGGTATAGAGCAGCTCGCCCTTCTCGCCCACAACTGCGGCTTTCATGGTGGTCGATCCGGCATCTATGCCGATAAACACACGGCCATGGTAGCCGGAGAGATCTCCTTTGGGAACGACTTCTTTGTTGTGCCGCTCCTTAAAGGCCTGGTAGTCGGCCTCCGTTGCGAACAGGGGGTCAAGGCGGGCGACTTCTGATCCCTGAGCTCCCTTAAGATTATCGAGAGCTCCGATGAGCTCAGCAAGCGTGGTTGAGCGCTCGGTCTCTCCGGCAAGAGCCGCTCCCGTGGCAACAAAGAGGTGAGCGTTCTCGGGCACAATAATATGTTCATCGTCCAAGTTGAGCGTGATGTAGAAGCGGCGACGCAGCTCAGAGAGGTACTGCAGAGGGCCACCAAGGAAGGCAACGTAGCCACGAATGGGATGACCACAGGCAAGACCTGAGACCGTCTGGTTTGCGACAGCCTGGAAGATAGATGCCGCGATATCGGCGGGCGCCGCGCCTTCATTTAACAGGGGCTGCACATCGGACTTTGCAAAGACGCCGCAGCGTGACGCGATAGGATAAATCTGCTTCGCGTCCTTGGCAAGATTGTTGAGACCAGTAGCGTCGGTCTTTAAGAGGGACGCCATCTGATCAATAAAGGCGCCGGTACCTCCTGCGCACGTTCCATTCATGCGCTGCTCGATGCCGTTGTCAAAGTAAATAATCTTAGCGTCTTCACCGCCAAGCTCAATGGCTACGTCAGTTTTGGGAATAAGCGTCTCAACCGCACGCTTGGATGCAATAACTTCCTGAACAAACTCCAGATCAAGCCATTGAGCAAGCAGCATACCGCCCGATCCCGTAATAGCCGCGTAGAGCGGAGCGGAACCAATGACGCGCTGAGCCTTTTCAAAGAGCTCGCGAGCCGTAGCGCGGACATCAGTATGATGGCGCTCGTAGTTCGCGTAGATCAGCGTAGCGTTTTCATCAATGACAGAGAGCTTGACGGTAGTGGAGCCGACATCAATACCAAGCATAAGATGAGCAGCATCCAGGTCAATCGGTTGCGCAGGAGCAAGCTCTGCGCCATTTTGTATCAGCTCAATCTTCTCGTTACTCATTGTTTTTCTCTCCAAGAACCAACGTTGCCAAAGCAAAACGAGGAATATCCAATTTGATTGGTTTGCCGTAAAGGTCGCCCGGCGCCACAAACATAAGCGCGGTCATAAGGCCGGCCATCTGCTCGTCAGTTTCGCGCATGCCTCCGGTAAGCCAGCGCACCAAAACGCCGACCTCAGCGGAAATAGCAAAAGTCAGATAGTAGTCAAAGAACGGCCCGACCGCACGCGGGTCCAAATCGTGAAGGGCACGCTTTGCAATGACCTCATGAACCATGCGCTTGAGACGCTCGGCAAAGGCGGGATCTCCGCCATTACCAAGAAGCGCGCGTAGATAGAATCCACGCTTACGGATAGCGCCGAGAAGTTCAGCGGAGCCGGGACAGGGTTTGTACGAGTCAAGCGCGTCTTTCAACTGCGCAAGGTTCACTTCAGCAAGCGCTGACAGATAGGGCTTCAGCTCTTGAAGAGCGTCTTGCTCAACCCGGTCAACCAAGTTGGGAATATCTTTGAAATGAGAGTAGAACGTGCGGCGTGTCACTCCCGCGCGATCAGTAACGGCCGTAACGGTCACTTGGGAAAGATCTCCGACCGCATCAATTTCTTCCGCGAGCGCGCGCCTCAGTGCCAGGCGCGTCCGCAGTGAGCGGCGATCAAGCTGCAAGAGCGTCGCCGGACGAACGACTTCCAATTCCAGAGGCTGGGTCATGTCTGCCTTTCACTAGTTATTTCACACAGTGAGTATTATTGCACAATCTGAGAACTATTGCACAGAGTGAGCAATAAAAAGGCAAAAAGAGACCGTGTCGAAACCTTATTTCGACACGGTCTTTATAGCGCATATCACAAGCACGTATATCGGCGGAAACTTCAGTGAGAAATCGTTACCTCAATCACACCTTCCGCACGAGACATCATCGCCTCTACCTGCCGGTTTACCGATTCCGCCGGTTCGCGACACTACTCGTTATCGCCGCCTGTTGCCTTGGTTGCCGAAAGCGATTCGCCGGCATCTGACGCGTCCGGCCATACCCAATCGGTAAACGCCGGGTGATCGTAGCCCTTCTCGACGGCAAAGTTAAACGCATCGGTACGGAACTGCTCCCACTCAGCAATCTGCTCGGCCCATTTGTCGGCGTCAATCATGCGCAGTGCATCAGCTGCCAGCGCCCAGCGATCCATGTGATTCAGACGAAGCATGTCATACGGCGTAGTCGTAGAGCCTTGCTCCTCATATCCGTGAACCTTGAAGTTGTCGTGGTTTGGACGGTTCCAAATCAAACGATGAATGGTACCCGCATACGCGTGGAAGGCAAAGAGGACGGGTTTATCTGCCGAGAAGAGCTCAGTGAACTCCTCATCCGAGAGTGCCTGATCGTTTTCGTCCGCGTTCTGAATCTTGAGCAGCTCCAAAACGTTGACAAAGCGAGCTTTGATGCCCAGCTTGCTAAGCATATCAAGAGCTGCGAGAAGTTCCATAGTGGGCACATCGCCGCAGGATGCAAGGACAATATCGTAGTCTTCGCCTGCAGACACGTTAGAAGCCCACTTCCACTCCACGGCTCCGTGCTCAAGTTCTTCTCGAGCCTCGTCAAGGGTGACCCATGTCGGAGCAGGCTGCTTGCCCGCAAAGATAGCATTGATGCAGTTGGTGGAGGTGTATGCTTTCTCGCCCACGGCAAGCAGGAGGTTAGCGTCAGCCGGATAGTAGATGTTCATCACATGATCGTTGTTGTAGCACTTATTGAGCAGAACATCGACAAAGCCCGGATCCTGGTGGGAGAAGCCGTTGTGATCTTGGCGCCACACATGGCTGGAAAGCAATACGTTAACGGCTGAAATGGGTTTACGCCAAGGAATGTGACGAACCGTCGCCTCAAGCCATTTCGCATGCTGGTTAATCATGGAATCCACGATATGCACGAAGGACTCATAGCTTGACCACATACCGTAGCGGCCGGTCAACACATAGCCCTCGAGCAGGCCTTCGCATTGATGCTCGGAAAGCTGCTCAATAACGTTGCCGACAGGCGAGATATGCTCGTCATTTTCAAAGTCATCGTTAAAGCCGCCGAACCACTGCTTGTCCGTCACCTGGAAAGAAGGCTGCAGGCGGTTGGACGCCGTCTCGTCCGGGCCGAAGATGCGGAAGTCAGAGCGATTCTTATTGATAAGATCGGCTGTGTACTCACCAAGAACGCGAGTTGCTTCAGTAGCTCCGAAGCCGTGGCCCTTCTCGCCCACAGGAATCTCATACTCACGAGCGTCAGGCAGGTCAAGCGTCTTGCGAAGCAGACCGCCGTTCGTGTTCGGATTTGCGCCGAGACGAAGCTCGCCGACAGGCATGAATGACGTGACCTCAGGACGAATGGAACCGTTCTCATTAAAGAGCTGCTCAGGCCTGTAGGACTCAAGCCAATCGCGAAGCACCTGGAAGTGAGCTTCCGTATCGCGAGCAGACGCCAGAGGCACCTGGTGCGCACGCCATGAACCTTCGGTTTTCTTGCCGTCAATGTAAGGCGGACAGGTCCAACCTTTAGGCGTACGGAAAATAATCATCGGATAATATGGGCGGGACGCATCGCCCGCAGCGGCACGGCTCTTGATGGAGCAGATTTCGTCAAAGACCGCCTCAAAAAGGGCGGCAAAGCGACGGTGAATGGACGCGTGGTCCTCATCGTCAAAGCCGGCGACAAACGTATAGGGGTGGTATCCCATGCCGCGGAAGAACTCGTCGCGCTCTCCGTCAGAAATACGCGAAAGGATAGTCGGGTTAGCAATCTTGTAACCGTTCAGGTGAAGCACCGGCAGTACAATACCATCGGTGAGAGGATCCATGAACTTGTTCGTCTGCCAGCTGGTTGCAAGAGGACCGGTCTCGGACTCACCGTCACCCACAACGGCAACGGCCAAAAGCGACGGATTGTCAAGCACCGCGCCGTAGGCATGAGAGAGCGTATAGCCAAGCTCGCCGCCCTCATGGATGGATCCGGGAGTTTCAGGAGCATAGTGCGAAGGGATACCGCCGGGATACGAGAAGCGACGGAAGAACTTTTGCAAACCAGCTTCGTCATCGGTAATGAAGGGATACGTCTCGCGATACGTGCCATCAAGCAGCGACTGAGCAGTGCCAGCAGGTCCGCCGTGACCGGGGCCCATAAGAAAGATAGTGTTCTGATTGTGATCGTGGATAAAGCGATTGACATGGCCAAACAAGAAATTCAAGCCGGGTGTGGTTCCCCAGTGCCCCACCAGCCGGTGCTTAACATCTTCCCGGTTGAAGCCTTCCTTCATAAGAGGGTTGCTGCGCAGGTAAATCTGACCGATAGAAAGATAGTTTGCCGTTCGCCAATACTTGTCGACACCGGCAAGCTCTTCCTCGGAAACAGGCTGATTGAGCCTTTGCCAAGGCGTACCGATAACAGGCTGAGCCATTGTTCCTCCTTTATTTGGCCGCATCACACAACGCAGCGCTTCTTTTATATGTTTCTTTCAGTGTAAGTGGTAAAACGTTTTATCATTTCGAGAATTTCAGTTTTCTTGAGAATTTTCCGCTGGCTTGCAAACCCTCTGACTACAGAAAGGTTCATTTCCCATGTAGATACCCATCTACCAGCAAGTTTTTGATTTGCTCAAAACGGCATCCCTTCGAGAAGAGATGCCGTTCAATGTCAGTCATAAAATGTCAGATGCGAATTTCATGGCGCTAAGCCATGTACAGGTGAACCTACGCGAGCTTTTCCACACCGTCGCGAGAAACGCGGGCAAAGAAGAGCGGTTCAAGCACCGGCTGCTCATGTCCGAACGACAGCGCTTCACGGAAGATGCGCTCACTGTCATCCAGGCGCTTCTCGTCAGAAGTCAGAAGCGTTGCAAGCACCTCGCCCTTCTCGACATAATCACCGGTCTTACGTTCAAGGATGATACCGGCTGCCATATCAATAGGATCGCCTTTTTTCTCGCGGCCGGCGCCAAGCGCTACGGATGCTATGCCCACGCGCTCGGCATTCATCGCGCTTATATAGCCGGACTCTTCCACCAGCACCTCACGACGGAACGGCGCTGCATCAAACTTCGAAGTATCCCAAATCACCGCAGCGTCTCCACCTTGGGCGGTAACCATCTCCACAAGTTTCGCCAGGCCTTCGCCATTGGCAATCTGACCTTGCGCCAGATCGCGACATTCTGCGACGCTTCCCTTGCCGGCAAGGTGCAGCATGTTGGCAGCAAGCTCAATACAAACCGCCGTCAGGTCCTCGGGACCTTCGCCGCGAAGAGTTGCCACAGCTTCTGAAACTTCCAGCGCGTTACCGATATTTTTGCCCAGTGGTCGATCCATGCCGGTAATCAAAGCGGCGGTTGTACGACCCACATGCTCGCCAATAGAAACCATAGCCTCAGCCAACTCAATGGCCGCATCCACTGTCTTCATGAAGGCGCCGGAGCCACATTTGACATCCAAAAGGATGCAGTTTGAACCAGAAGCGATCTTTTTCGACATGATGGATGACGCTATCAAAGGTACGCTGTCAACCGTAGCGGTCACGTCTCGCAGCGCATACAGTTTTTTATCGGCCGGCACTAGATTGCCTGTTTGTCCAGCTACCGCAACGCCAATCTTGTTTACCTGCTCGAAGAAGTCGGGCTCGGAAATCTCAACGGAAAGCCCGGGAATTGACTCAAGCTTATCCAGCGTGCCGCCCGTATGACCCAAACCGCGACCACTCATTTTGGCAACCTTGACGCCAAGCGATGCCACGATTGGGGCTACCACTAGCGTGGTCTTATCGCCAACACCGCCGGTGGAGTGTTTATCAACTTTAATGCCGGGAATAGCCGAGAGGTCCATCATATCGCCCGACTCAGCCATCGCCATGGTAAGCTTGGCAGTCTCTCGGGGCGTCATGCCCTCATAAAAAATCGCCATTGCCAAAGCCGATGCCTGATAGTCGGGAATCTCACTGGACACATAACCGGAAATAAAAAAGTCAATCTCTTCGTCGGTAAGTTCACCACCATCGCGCTTTTTCTCAATCACATCATACATGCGCATGATATATATCCTTTCCTAGTAGCCGCATCCACAGTCCGATGCGCCGTCGCGCTCAACGAAGTTGCCGCCTGACATGCCCGAAGGCCCACTTTCTCCCAGATCCTCAGGGCCAAAGCCCATGGGCAAAATCTCACGCAGCAAAAATTCACGCGGCTTTGAGCCCGCGCGACCCAAAATTACGCGGAAGGTATCGGGATTGCACCACTCACGAATTACCTGACGGCATACACCGCATGGCGTGCACCACTCACTGACCAGCTGTCCTTCAGGCCCGCCGACCACCGCAATGGCGGAAAAATTCCGCCTGCCTTCAAAAACGGCTCGAAAGAACGCTGTGCGTTCAGCGCAGTTTGTAGGCGTATACGCGGCGTTCTCAAGATTTGCGCCGCCGTAGACTGCGCCATCGGAACAGAGCAAAGCCGCTCCAACTGCGAAATGCGAATACGGCACGTAGGCCTTCTCGCGAGCTTTAACGGCAAGCTCGACCAGCTCCTCAGCAGACGGGACCTTTTCAAACTGATAATCAGCAGCCATCGTTAACGGCTCCCCTTAACATACGGAACGCCATCGGCCTTTGGAGCCACCGAACGACCCACAAAGAGTATGAGCGTGATGATGGTAATGAAGTACGGCAGCATCGAGATAATCTCGGACGGAATAGGTGTCGCACCGCCGCCCAGAAGGATTGCCAGTTCCTGCGTAAAGCCAAAGAGCAGGCACGCGCCGTACGCTCCCTGTGGTTTCCACTTACCAAAAATGACCGCGGCAAGCGCAATGAAGCCCTGGCCGGAAATGGCCGTCTGCGTGTACTGAGAAATAATCGCCAGCGTCACGGACGCGCCGCCGAAACCGGCGAGAATACCGGAGATAACTACGCAGATGTAGCGTGTCCGGCGAACGCCAATGCCAAGCGTCTCAGACGCGTGGGGGTGCTCGCCGACAGAGCGAATCCGCAGGCCCCATTTGGTGCGATAGAGCACAAACCACACAACAGCCGAAGCGATAAGGGCGAGAAGAACCGTGATGTCCACGTTGAGTGCAGCAAAGAGCGTGTCGTTAAAGGCGCCGTCTCCAAAGAGCTTTGGCAGTGTTGTAACGGCTGGCGTTTGCTTTGCACCCTCAAATAGATGACCGCAGGCAAAAAGCGCGATACCGGGAGCCAAAAGGTTGATAGCAACACCCGAAACTGTTTGGTCCGCGTTGAAGGTAATGGAAGCAACCGCGTGCAAAAGGGCTACCAAACCGCCCGCAATACCCGCGCACAGAAGGCCGATCCACGGATTGCCAGTGAGATAGCTGCCGGCAACACCTGCAAAGGCACCAACGTTCATCATGCCTTCAATACCGATGTTTACGACACCGGAGCGCTCGGAAAGAACACCGCCAAGAGCACCGAATACCAGCGGAGTGGAGTACATCAGCGTACCGCCGACAAGCAGTACGAGAATTTTAATCAAAGCGTTCATATCCATCTCTACTTCGCCTCCTTTCCGTGAGTGCTGTCATCAGTCGCCACATCAGCTCCACCGGATCCTTCGGCAAGCTTAGCTTGCTTGGCGCGGCGACGGTCAAGATACTCAGCCAGCATCGGAATGACGCCACCAAGCGCCATAAAGAAGACGATAGTGCCGATGATGATGCTGATGATTTCGGACGGAGCTCCTACGACCTGCTGCACAGACTGTCCTCCGTACAAAAGGCCGGCAAAGAGCAGGGACGCGGGAATGCAGCCGACAGGCGAGCAACCTGCGATAAAGGCAACGGACAGGCCGTTGAATCCATAGTTTTCAAACGCAGCGAGCGTTGAGATACTGTGCGGATTCAAGCCCGTAATGTTCAGAGCGCCTGCAATGCCGCAGAGAGCGCCGGAGATAGCCATGCACAGCACCAGGTTACGACTGACGTTGATGCCGGTAAATTGGGCGGCGTCGCGGTTAAAGCCAACGGCGCGCATCTCATATCCTACCTTCGTGCGCATGAGCAGCCAGCCGATGAAAATAGCTGCGATAATGGCTACAATGATGCCAATATTAGCGTCGGTACGCGCAATGGCGTCTCCGACCACAGGGATATCCTTAAGCGCCGCAAGGCCTTCGGGAGTAGACTTCATGTCTGTAAAAAGCATGGTATGACCTGAAGGGTTAATCGGCAGCGACTTGGTGGAATTAGTTTTATGAAAGACCTCAGAATTCACCACAAAGTTGCTGAAATAGAGGCTGATCCAGTTAAACATGATGCTAGTAATAACCTCATGAATGCCAAATTTGGCCTTCAGCCATCCGATAAGAGCGCCCGCGGCGGCTCCTGCAAGCATGCCCGACAAGAGCACCACAGGAATCTCAAGTACCGGCGGCAAATCAAGCAGAATGCCGACCATGGTGGCAAAGACCGTACCAAACACGTACTGGCCCTCAGCGCCAATGTTAAAGAGACCCACGCGGAACGCGAACGCTACGGCCACACCCGTAAAGAGCAGCGGAGTAGCCTTGATGATTACATTTGCAATATATTTCGGCTTGCCAATCATGCCGTCAACGAGAGCGCTAAACGCCTCAATAGGGTCATAGCCCGCAGAAGCCAACACGATGGTTGCGATAAAAAAACCGAACAAGATAGCAACGATTGCCGAAGTAATCGGCTTTCTCATTATTTTGGTGAGAGCAGCCACTCCTCACCACCTCCCGCCATGAGGAGACCTGCCTGCTCCTCGGTAATGGCGCCCTGATCAAAGGTGCCGACGATCTTTCCGGCATAAATAACGGCAATGCGATCGGACACATCCATAACCTCATCGAGCTCAAGTGAGATCAAAAGAATAGCCGCTCCGCGATCGCGCTCCCGGATGAGCGCTTTGTGAACAAACTCAATGGCACCCACGTCAAGGCCTCGTGTCGGCTGGATGGCAATGAGCACGTCAGGCGCACCCGAAACCTCGCGCGCAATGATGACTTTTTGCTGGTTGCCTCCGGAAAGGCCGCCCGCGTTATGGTCAAAACAGCCTGCGGGTCTGATATCAAACTCTTCGATAAGACCTTTGGCAAACTCATTTACCTTGGCGTAATCCAGGGAAACCCCTTTGCCAAACATTTCCTCATTGTGGCGCTCAAGCACCATGTTTTCCGCTACCGAGAAGGGCAGCACCAAACCCCAACGCTGACGATCAGAAGGAATTGTTGCTACCGAATGGCTGATGACATTGTGAGGCGTCGTTGCCTGCACTTCTTCTCCGCGAATAGCGATGGTTCCCGATTCGGGCTTTACCAGCGAATTAATGGCATCGGCAAGCTCGCGCTGACCGTTGCCGTCAATACCGGCAAGACCTACGATCTCGCCAGCACGAACTTCCAAATTAAGACCGTTGACCTGCTCAATACCACGTTCATCCTTTACGTGAAGATCACGGATGGAAAGCAGTACCTCTCCCGGCTTCGCGGGCTTCTTGTCAACGTGCAGATTAACATTGCGTCCGACCATCTTGTTTGCCAACTCGGTCTCATTGGTCTTTGCAACGTCAACAGTACCCATATATTTGCCGCGGCGGATAATGGTGCACTCATCGGCCGAAGACATAATTTCTTTCAACTTGTGTGTGATGATGATGATGGTTTTACCCTTACTCACCAGGTCACGCATAATTTGAATGAGTTTTTCGATTTCCTGAGGGGTCAACACTGCGGTTGGCTCGTCAAGAATCAGAGTATCGGCCCCGCGGTACAGCGCTTTCAAAATCTCCACGCGCTGCTGCATGCCGACGGTAATGTCTTCAATCTTCGCATCGGGATCAACATCGAAACCGTACTCATTGACGATCTCAAGGACCTTCTCGCGCGCCTTCTTTGGATCAAGGACGCCCGCAAATGACGTAACCTCGTCTCCTAGGACGATGTTTTCAGTTACCGTAAAGTTGTCGACCAGCATAAAGTGCTGGTGAACCATACCAATACCCTGTGCAATGGCATCATTTGGATTTGAGATGTCTACATGCTTGCCATTGAGGAAGACTTCTCCCTCATCTGCAGAATAGAGGCCGTAGAGCACATTCATCAAGGTACTCTTACCTGCGCCGTTTTCACCCAAGATGGCATGAACGGATTGTTTGCGCACATTCAAATCAACGCTGTCGAGCGCTTTGAACGTACCGAACACTTTCGTGATGCCCTGCATCTGAACGGCATATTCCGAGTTAGCTTCCACGAGCCACCTCCTTTTCGTTCGCGTTTCACCACCAAGGGACCCGAGATGGGCCCCTTAGCTGTCGAAACAGTTCATTAAACGGCGAGAAGGACCTCAAGCCTCAGATCCTTCTCGCCGCATATACGTTTCTTCTTATGCGAGAGTCTTCTCGTACTTTTCCAGGTCGTCCTTGTTGGCGGGAGGAACAATGGAGCCAGCCTTAATCTTGTCGGCAGCGTCCATAGCGCCCTTGTAAACCTCATCGCCCATGAGCTTGTGGTCCTCAGGAATACCGACAGCGTCATCAGTGAAGCCCAGCTCAACGGTCTTACCGCCCTTGTCTCCGTCTTTCAGGATCTTCTTGGAGACGTCAACAACGGCCACGTTGACTTTCTTGAGCGCGGAAGTCAGGACGTTTTCAGGCGCCAGATACGCCTGGTCCTTGTCGACGCCGATGGCAAACTTGCCGGCGTCCTTAGCGGCCTCGATAACGCCCGTGCCAACGCCGCCAGCGGCGTGGAAGACAACGTCGCAGCCGTCAGAGAACATCTTAGCGGCGATAGACTTGCCCTTTGCAGCGTCAGTAAAGGAGTCAGCATACTGGGACTGAACCTCAACGTTCAGGCTCTGCTCTTTGTTCGCAAAGAGGACGCCGGCCCTGTAGCCATACTCAAACTGATCGATGATGGCAGACGTGATGCCGCCGACAAAGCCAACCTTACCCGTCTTGGTAGTACGAGCCGCAATGTAGCCTACGAGGAATGAAGGCTCTTGGGCACGGAAGGTAACGCCAGTCAGGTTAGCGATAGAGCTGTCGTCATTGCCGTTGTCAATAATGGCAAACTGAACGTCAGAATTCTTCTTCGCGGATTCAACGATAGCGTCTGCCATAGCAAAGCCAACGCCCCACACGAGCTGAGACTTATCGTCGACAGCCTTATCGAGGTTGGTAGCGTAGTCAGACTCCTGCTTTGACTCAAGATAGCTGACGTCCCAGCCCTCTTCCTTCTGGAGCTGCTGCATGCCCTCCCAGGCAAGCTGGTTGAAGGACTGGTCATTGACACCACCAGTATCGGTGACCATCTCAAGCTTAGCTTTGGACTTGGCCTGGTCGCCGCCGCCTGCGCCCTTCTTGGTGTCGTCTTTCTTTGAGCCGCCGCAAGCCGTAAGACCTGCGAGAATAGCCATTGCGCCGGCACCAGCGGCACCGGTGACAAAGCCACGACGTGAAACAGAATTGCTCATCGGACTCTCCTTACGTTTGTCCACCCCCGCGTGTGCCGGGGTCTCTTGAGGGAACCATTTTTTCCCTCACTATTACCTGCGAAGTCGCCCGAATAGCATCCTTCGCATGGCTCCAAATCATAAGGCGAGAAGCACAAATCCTCCCAAACGCCTGGGACTCTGTGGGCTTCTCGCCAACAAACCTACTGCGACTCAGGAAGCGTCAGTGAAAGCGCCACTTCCATCATCTGCGTGAAACTCGTTTGACGTTCTTCCGCCGGAAGAGACTCTCCCGCCAGAGGAAGGTCTGATATGGTCAACAAGCAAAGCGCGTGCTTCTTGGCGTACGCGGCATTGAGATAGAGGGCTGCGGACTCCATCTCGACAGCAAGCACGCCCATGGATGCCCAGCGAGAAAGCGCTGTTTCATCGGCTCCATAAAATGTATCGCTGGCAAGGACGTTACCCACACGCACGGGATAACCAAGGTTTTCAGCGCCGTTCACCGCGCGACGAAGCAGACCGTAGTCGGCGATTGGCGCATAGGTTCCCGGCAGGTTGAACTGGGACGCGTAGTTTGAGTCGGTGCAGGCACCCATGCCTACCACGATATCGCGCAACTTGACGCCATCTGCAAGCCCGCCCGCAGAACCGATGCGAATAATGTTATCGACGTCGTAAAAGTTGAAAAGCTCATACGAGTAAATGCCGATGGAAGGCATACCCATACCAGAACCCATAACGGAGACGGGATTTCCCTGGTAGGTGCCGGTATAGCCAAACATATTGCGCACGGTATTGAACTGCTCAACGTTCTCGAGGTACTTCTCAGCAAGCAACTTGGCTCGAAGCGGATCGCCCGGCATCAGAACGGTCTTTGCAATCTGACCTTCAAGGGCGGCGTTATGCGGTGTAGGAGTTGCAGGCATTTAATCCTCCTTCAGGATTTCGGAAACGTGCGACGTGCCCACACCCAGCTGAGGAGCGCCCAGATACGCGAGGACTGTTTCGGCAAGATCCGCAAATGTCGGAAGCGTGTGAAGATTGGTGCCGGCTTTGACGCGCGGGCCGTATATCAGCCAGGGTACGTATTCGCGCGAGTGGTCGGTGGAAGGCGTAACGGGATCACAGCCATGGTCAGCCGTAATCATAAGCAGGTCGTCTTTGCCGAGACCCGCGGTGAGCTCGGGAAGTTTCTCGTCAAAGTACGAAAGCGCCTTAGCGTAGCCGTTCACGTCATTACGGTGCCCGTAAATCATGTCTGTGTCAACCAGATTAGTAAAGCACAGGCCATGGAAATCCTTATGCGTTGCTTCGATGGTGCGCTCGATACCCTCGGGATTACCTGAGGTAAACACATGATCGGTTGTTCCACGATGCGCGAAGATATCGTAAATCTTGCCGATTGAAAGCACGTCAAAACCGTTTTCTTTCAGCTGATCCAGCATGGTGGTACCTGTCGGCTCCAGCGAGAAGTCATGGCGGCGAGGCGTGCGCGTATACGGCCACTCCCCCTCAAAAGGACGGGCGATGACACGAGCAACGCCATGATCTCCCTGAAGAATAGCACGGGCGATACGGCAGTAGTCATAGAGCGTCTCAACGGGAACAACGTCCTCGTGAGCGGCAATTTGGAAAACGGAATCAGCCGAGGTATAGACAATCAGCGCTCCCGTTTCAACCATTTCTTTACCGAAGTCCTTAATAACCTCTGTTCCGGAATACGGTTTGTTACAGATGACCTTGCGGCCGGTCTGACGCTCAAACTCCTCAATAATTTCCTGAGGAAACCCGTCCGGGTATGTGGGAAAACGACGCGGCGAGATAACGCCGGCCATCTCCCAATGACCTACGGTAGTATCTTTGCCCGCTGAGCGTTCCTGCATGCGAGCAAAGGCTCCTTCGGGATGTTCAACAGGAGCTAAATCAGTTTTATATACGGAGTCAAGAGCGCCATCAATATTAAGAAGCCCCATGCGAGCCATGTTGGGAATATGTAAATAAGGGCTGGTTCCGCAGGCGCAAAGGGTATTGCTGCCTTCATCTCCATATTCTGGTGCATCGGGTTCTTCACCGATGCCGAAACTGTCAAGAACAACGACAAACACGCGTTTTGCCATGAATCCTCCATCCTGCAGGCATTTCCAGGTGCTGTGACTAAGAAACGTCTATACATAAAATTACACTTTTTTATTTTATTACACTCTTTGTCAATCAAGCGATTTTTATAGAGCGCCTACCGATTGCGGCGCTAGAATTCTGCAAACGGTAATAAAGAAGTGCTTAGGAAAAAATGAGTAACTCCCTAAAAAGGAACGAAACTAGTAATTAACACTACCTTACTCAAAAAAGTTCAACATTTACGGGTGCAATTCTCGCCCGTTACAGTAAACTGAATCGTGTAGATTTTGTTCATTTCGATTAGAAAGCAGTAGAGTAGATGTTTACGCTTACAGAACGAGAGCAGCAGATTTTTAACTGGCTCAAAGAGCAGCCTTCTATTACACAAAAGGAAATTGCGGAACGCGCGGGCATTTCACGATCCTCAGTTTCTGTACATATTAGTAATCTTACCAGCAAGGGAGCAGTCCTCGGACGTCGCTACATTCTCAGCGAGACGCCTTATGTCGTAGTCATTGGCGGCGCCAACATAGACATTGCCGGCGTTCCCGATGAAAAGCTCGTCCCCGCAGACTCCAACCCCGGCACTGTCAGCCTGTCTCCCGGCGGAGTCGGACGTAATATTGCACACAATCTCGCTCTTCTCGGCTCTGAAGTTCGCCTGCTCACCGCATTTGGTCAGGACACAAACGCCCAGGAGCTCAAAGATTCCTGCTGTGCCGCCAATGTCAACCTTGATCCCTCGATAATCGTTCCCGACGAGCCAACTCCCACCTATCTCTTCATCATGAATGAGCACGGCGAGATGCAGCTGGCCATTTCAAACATGGACATTTACCAGCACTTGACCCCCGAGCGCATGGAAGAGCGCATGGATATCATCGATCATGCCGCGGCAGTAGTTGTTGACACTAACCTTCCCGACAAGACCCTTCGCTATCTTGCCGAAAGTCTCCACGCACCCATTTTCTGCGACCCTGTTTCGACTAAGAAGGCTCTCAAGGTTCGTCATCTCCTCGGTCGTTTCCACACGCTCAAGCCCAACCGGCTCGAAGCGGAAGTTCTTTCTGGCATCACTATCCACGACGATGCTTCGCTTGAAGCCGCTGCAAAAGAACTCTTAGATACTGGACTTGAGCGCATCTTCATTTCTCTTGGCACCGATGGCCTTTACTGCGCTGAGCGGGGTGGCGAAGCCTGCAAGCTGCCAATGATAGAGGCGCATACCGCCAGCATGACTGGCGCCGGAGATGCTATGCTCGCAGCAATCACCTGGGCTTATACGCAAAACATGGATCTTGTACAATCCGGACGCGCGGGCTTGGCTGCTTCCGCCATCGCCTCCGAGAGCTTCTCCACTATCAACCCCAACCTTACGCTGCGCAACGTGATGGATCGAGCAAACCTCTAAACGCCCCGTAAAATCTCTAAGCGCTCCGTAAGACCTGTAAGCACCTTGTAAGAAACTGCAAAAGAAGCAACGATTACGCTCAAGAATTACGTAAGGAACTTGTATGTCTCAACTGAATGACTTTCTTGATATCTCACCTGAGGTAGCTGACGCGCTTGCGGCGCAGAAACCCGTTGTCGCGCTTGAGTCAACCATCATCTCCCACGGGATGCCGTATCCGCAAAACGTCGAGACCGCCCTCAAGGTCGAGCAAATCATTCGCGACAACGGCGCCATTCCGGCCACCATTGCCATTATCAACGGCCGTCTGCGCGCCGGCCTTTCTCCCGACGAGATTGACTATCTCGGTAAAAAGGGAAGAGAGGTCGCCAAGGTAAGCCGTCGCGATTTGCCAGTTATCGTTGCCGAGAAGGGCGACGGCGCCACCACCGTTACCACCACCATGATCATTGCTCATATGGCTGGCATCGAGGTTTTCGCAACCGGCGGGCTGGGCGGCGTTCATCGCGGCGCTGAAACAACCATGGACATCTCCGCTGACCTTGAGGAGCTCGCACAAACGCCCGTCATGGTCATCTGCGCAGGCGCAAAGTCTATCCTTGATCTTGGACTAACGCTTGAGTACCTGGAGACCAAGGGTGTTCCCGTTCTTGGCTATCAAACCGATGAGCTCCCTGCGTTCTATACGCGCAAGAGTGGATTTGGGGTCGACCGTCGTGTTGATTCACCAGAAGAGCTTGCTCGAATTTTCCACGTCAAGCGTGAACTGGGCCTTAAGGGCGGCATGCTCGTTGGAAATCCCATTCCCGAGGAGTATTCAATGGACAAGGCAGTCATTGACGCTGCCATTGAACAGGCCTTGGCCGAAGCGGCCCAACAGGGCATCCACGGCAAAGAGACGACGCCGTTCTTGCTTGCCAAAGTTTCTGAAATTACCGGCGGAGATTCGCTTGAGGCCAATATCCAGCTGGTCTTTAACAACGTTGCCCTAGGCGCAAAGACTGCCGCTCAGCTTTGTAAACTTAAGGGCTAGTTTCATTGTTCGTTGGACGGGTATTGGGTGTCCGTTGGCGGGGTGTTGGGTGTTGGTTGGTTGTCCGTTGACCGACCCACCGCCAGCCGGCTCATTCCAAAAAAGTGCATGAGTTGTGATATGAAAACTCCTAAAAAAGGCATCAGTTGTGATAAATCCCCTAAAAATGCCATGAGTTGTGAAGTATTTTTATCACAACTATGGCACTTTTTTGGAAAAGGGCGAGAAGGGTTGCGTGGGCTTCTCGCAATATGCTTCGCGTATACTTCTCGCGATACGTTTCGCAGTACTTCCTACGACAGTACGTTTCGTAGGACTCTCTCGCTTTTCAGACTGAAAAGATAGTGGCTCCCAAACAGATTATGCTCAAAACAAACTTTGGAGCAGATTGAAGAAATCCGCCCCAAAGTTAAATCTATCTGCAGTTCGTAGCCGGTAAGTCTATGCCTGCGGCTCGTGGCCTGTGACCTGTGGTCTGTGACACGTAGTCTGCAGCCTGTAAACTACAAGCCGTGGGCCGACTTACTCGCTGACGATTGCGATACCGCTTGAAACGCCCAAGCGATCGGCCCCTGCCTCAACCATCGCAAGCGCCTCGTCTTTGGTGTGAATGCCTCCAGCAGCTTTAACGTAGCACTTGTCGCCCACGGTTTTGCGCATAAGCTCAACGTCGTGAACGGTCGCACCGCCCGTGCTAAAGCCCGTGCTGGTTTTGACAAACGCCGCGCCTGCCTTAAGGCAATCCTCACAAGCGCGAACGATTTGCTCGTCATTCAAAAGGCAGCACTCAAGAATGACCTTAACGGGAACGGTGCCTGCAGCTTCAACAACGGCCTTTATATCAGCAATAACATAGTCGTCATCGCCGGCAACGAGGTGTCCGCCGTTAATGACCATGTCAATCTCGGTTGTTCCGTCTGCAACAGCCTGTTTTGCCTCCGCGACCTTTGCTTCTGTCGAGCATGCCCCCAGAGGAAACCCAATGCAGGTAGTAATTCCCACGCTGGAACCCTCGAGCTCCTTGTGAGCAAGCGTTGTCCAGCAGCTGTTAATAGCCACAGTCTTGAAGTGGTACTCCCGAGCTTCCGCGCACAACTTCTTGATGTCTTCGGCTGTCGCGTTCTGCTTCAGATTTGTGTGATCGATAAGGCCGTTAAGCTCCATGTTTCCTCCTGCTTGTGGGACTTGGTTCTTTCAACGTACAACGTACATGCAATATGCAATACCTTACTAGTTTAGTTCCACTCATAAAAACGTTCATTCTTTCTTCGGCAAACGAGCACGAGGTGGCGGTAAACAGCAGTAAACAGCCTCAAGCAACTCCAAACAACTCGCGACAAGAGAAAACCCGGCGCCGAAACGACACCGGGCTCACACTTACATGACGCGTTATGCGCGAAATACGCTCTGTGAAGCAATCTTAGAACTCAACAGGCAGGTCATAGTAGACGCACTTGAGCAGCTGCTCCATCTCTTCCTGCGTAGGCTTACGCGGGTTGGAAAGGGTGCAAGCATCCTCGATAGCAAGGCATGCAACCTCGGGAGCCTTCTCGAAGAACTCCTTCTCATCAATGATAGAGGTATCAGACTTAGTGCCGCCCTCGCCGTAATTCTTAATGCCCTGTGGAACGTCCAAAGAATCGTTGATGTCGCGGATCTTCTGGACCAACGCAGCTACGAGCTCGTCCTCAGTCTCGCCCTCAAGATGCAAAATCTCCTTGGCAATGTAAGCATAACGAGTCTTAGCGCGGGCATCGCGAGCATTGAACTGGATAACCTTGCCAAGATACATGGCATTGGCGCAACCGTGGATGATGTGTCCACCGGAGAACGCTGCGCCAGTTTTGTGAGCCATGGAGTGAACGATGCCCAAAAGGCCTGAGGAGAATGCAATGCCGGCGATACACTGTGCTTCATGCATGTGCTGACGTGCTTCTTTGTCGCCCTTGTAGGACTGAGGCAGCCACTCGACAATCTCGCGGATGGCGTGCAGAGCGTCTGCATCGGTAAACATAGAAGCTGCAGTGGAGACATATGCCTCAATTGCGTGGGTCAGTGCGTCCATACCGGTATGAGCAACAAGCTTCACGGGCATGCCATAGGTAAGCTCGGGGTCAACAATGGCGACGTCAGGGGTAATCTGGAAGTCAGCAATTGGGTACTTAACGCCCTTCTGATAGTCGGTAATAATCGAGAAGGCCGTAACCTCGGTTGCGGTGCCGGAGGTGGAAGAAATAGCGCAGAAGTGAGCCTTGGTGCGAAGCTCAGGAAGGCCAAAGACCTTGCACATATCCTCAAAGGTTGTCTCAGGATACTCATACTTAATCCACATTGCCTTCGCGGCGTCAATTGGCGAGCCACCTCCGATGGCAATAATCCAGTCAGGCTGGAACTCAGACATCTGAGCTGCGCCCTTCATAACCGTCTCAACGGACGGGTCAGACTCGACGCCCTCAATGTGAGCAACCTCAAAGCCTGCGGACTTCAGGTCGTTCTCGACGTCACCCAGGAAGCCGCCACGACGCATCGAGCTGCCACCGGAGACGATAATTGCCCTCTTGCCTGTAAGGTTTTTGACCTCGTGGCGTGCGCCCTCACCAAAGTACAGGTCGCGCGGGTTCGTAAAACGTCCCATATCATTTCCTCTCTCTATTTTTCCACCATACATGGTGGGTACAACGAGGACCCACTTCCCCGTCTTGCGTCATTTGACACTAGTGTGTAATCTAGCACATTTTGCGCCAGATGTTAACGTTACTATATCGACAATACGGGCTGTTTTCACTTTTACGGTTATCAAATTATTTATCGGCACACTTGTACCAGCACATTCTCTGAGTAAGACTACAGCAAGGGCGCAGCGAGAATGTAGCGAGAACCTAGAGATACCGTGACACGACGAGAATGTAGCGATAACGTGGCGAGAAAAACGCGCCACATGACATGTTCTTCTATTCCCTGAACTACGAGTGGTCTACCATAGAGATACGACCAGAGAGACAGAGAGTCTCATTCGGAGGAGAACGCGTGGCATTTGATCCAAAAAAGGAAGACTTTGATCGCCTTTTTGTCCAACACTTGATTGACATGGGCGCTGCCGAGCCTCCTGAGCCGCATGCCTTTGAAGTCTTTATCGAGCGTTTTTCAAACCACGCCGACACGCTGCTTGACTCTGATGAAAACCGCGCCTTCCACCTTATGTCGCAGGCCGTTGAAAAAATCGACTACCTACTCCCGGGCGCCGACATCTCCGGAGGAGAAAGGCTCATCCAAGATGGAAAACGCCTTTTGAAAGACGCTTGCTCTCTTGACCCAAACTGCTTTGACGCCCTCCGTATCCAGCAATCCATGAGCTGCAGCATGCTTGAGGAAAGCTATTCGTATCTTGCGGAGCTTGAGGAGGAAGTTTTCCGGGCTTGCACAGAGAAAGCTGCCGCAGCTTCACAAAACGTTCCGAAAGAGTTCGAGGAAGCCGTCACTGAACTTGCCATGCGGCCCTATCATCGCTGGCTTGCAGCGCTTGCCTCCCGAGCACTCATTGCCGGTCGTAATAAGGCGGCCATTGCATACGGACAGAAGCTCTTTTCGCTTGATCCTTATGATTTTGGAAACGTTCGATTCACGCTTGCACTGGCCTACGCAAAACTGGAAGACCAGCATGGACTCGTAAAGCTCCAAAACCAATATGTAACCGTCAAGCCGGCGCGTCCTTCTGATGATGCCTGGATGACGCTTTCCCGGATAGCCCTCGCCTTTAAGGAAAATGATCTCGCTTCCGCTTCTGCCCTTGTATCCAAGCTGCTCGAACGGTATGCCACAGGTGCGCTTACCCTCTTTGTCCAGCGGAATATCCCCGAAGGCGAGTATGCGCGTCTTAACGTTGAACCTTACTCGGAAGACGAACTTATCCTCGCGGTTTCCGAAGCGGCCGTGCTGCTTCAGGAAGGCAACGATTTCACCGGTCGCGGCGTTTTTGGCCGCTGGCTTGGCACCGAGATTCAAAAGCGCTACCCCGATTTCACCGATGATTTCGAAGAAGAGCTGCTGCACTTTATACATCAGGACCTTGAGGACAACCTGTCATGAACCGCACTGAAACAAGTCTTACTGAAGAATTGATCCAGCGCTGCGCTCTCAAGCGGAACGCCTCCATAGGTCCTCTGTCTGACGCCGCTTATCGTGAACTTTTGTTGGCAGTACATTCCGATCCCAAAACATACGCTGAAGAAACGGGAGAACTCTCCTTCTATTACCTCGCTCAAGCGGTGCAGCTGTATGTTGACGCGCAAAACAATGACGAGGCATACAACGATGAAGAGTTCATGGCCACCCGCACCGAGCGCATCAAAAAACTCTGGGACTCCTTGGCAAGCATTCGCGAGAAGTACGGCGAAACCACGGATCTCCTTCGGATTAAAGCCCTCCTTGATGGGTCCGACCATGAACATACGCTCCAGACCCTGCTGCATCTTCAGCAAGGCGCCCGAGAAGAAATCCGTGCCACCGACTTGCTGTCACGACCGGATACCTCGGATATGTGGGGCAATGTTTTTGCACGCCCCTATCTCAGATTGCACGCCGCCATTGCACGAGAGTACCTTGACACTGCTCGCTTCAGGCTCTCGCAAGCAACCTGTGAACAACTTCTCAAAGACTCCCCTTCCGACCAGGTCGGAGCTCGGCTTACCTTAGCGCTTGTCTATGCTCGCCTTGAAGATGAGAATGCACTTAACAGACTTGACAAAACATACAATCCTCACAGCAACGCATGGTCTGAGCTCGCGCGCGCCATTTTGCTCTTCAAGCTTTCACGTCTCAGCTCTGCGCGCAGAGCCCTCAAGAGTTACCAGATGAATACCGAAGGCGGCGCCTTCGCCCTCCTCCATCCTACTTTCGTTGATGTGTATATTCCCGACAGGCCGAAGGCAGCAGCAGGGAGCTTTGAAGAGGCCCTTCTCGCCATTCACGAAGCGGAGCCGATTATCGTCGACTCTCCCGATTTTGTGGGGTGGGCAGAGCAAATTCCCGACTTCTCGGCAGCTTCAGACAGCTACGCTGAAGCAAATGGATTTGATTTGAACGAATAAATAGCTAAAACCTCGACGTGACTTTGGCCAACGTTTGCTATACTCTTTCCTTGCGTCCCCATCGTCTAAAGGTTAGGACATCGCCCTTTCAAGGCGGCAATGCGAGTTCGATTCTCGCTGGGGGCACCATATGACAGAAAAAGCCGCCGGGCTCACTATGCGCCCGACGGCTTTATTTTTAACAAAACTACAGTACTTGAATGCACAAGACAGCTACAAATAATTGACAATGTAAACCATACACATTACATTGTTTATTGAAAGGTGGTGGCATTTATGGCAACTGTACCAACTCAAATTCGGATTGATGAAACCGTAAAAACCCAGGCAACTTTATTGTTTAATGACTTGGGAATGGACATGTCTAGCGCAGTCAATATTTTTCTTCGCCAATGTCTATTGCGCGGTGGTCTTCCCTTCGCGGTTGAAGATCCCAATTACAGTCAGAAGACCCTGAAAGCTATGGCAGAAGCTAAACGAATTTCTCGTGATGAAGCGGTCGCCTCTTATGACAATCTGACAGATTTGAAGAGAGCTTTGGAAGCTTAGATGTATCGGGTCAAGTTCACTTCTGCTTTTAAAAAGAGCTATAAGCGACTCGCAAACTCATCCCTGAATGAAAGTAATAGCAGGCCCCAAGGAAGCCCAGGACCTGCTATATCATGCCACTTGCCAATACTTCTCTCGTATTAGTCTACAGTGCCTTGACCTTCTCCCAATCCGCCTTAAAACTAGCGAGCCCCTTCTCAGTGAGCGGATGCTGCACGCACTTCTTAAGCGCGGCAAAGGGAACGGTTGCGATATCAGCACCGAGGCGAGCTGCCTGAGTTACATGATGGGGCGTACGAATAGAGGCGGAAATAATCTCAACCTGATCATCCACATTCTTACCCGACCAGTCGTAATTTTGAATAACCTCAACCACATCAGCAAGTTGTGCGACACCGTCTTCTCCGATGTCGTCAAAGCGACCAAGGAACGGCGACACATAGCGAGCTCCCGCGTTTGCGGCGAGAAGTGCCTGTGGAGCGGAAAAGATAAGCGTCATGTTTATGCGGACGCCCTCTGCCGCGAGGGTGTGAGTAGCGGCGAGCGCTTCAGGACAAATGGGAAGCTTTACCACAATGTTAGGCGCCAGAGAGGCCAGATGGCGACCTTCGGCAATCATGTCCTCCGCGGTTTCCGCTGTTGACTCAGCAGAAACGGGAAGGCCTTCGCAAAGTTTGGCAATTTTTACCATATGAGGTTCAAAATCTTCGAGCTTGCCCCCTGTTTTTGCATAAAGTGTAGGGTTCGTAGTAACCCCTGCAAGGCATCCCCAGCTCTTCGCTTCGGCAATCTCGTCAAGATTGGCCGTATCGATAAAAAATTTCATTTTCGCTCCCTTCCTTCTTACCTCTGTTGTCTTGGTCTATCTGCAGGTAACTGCAGAACATACTCGTATTCTCATGATACATGACCTACTTGGAAAGCGCCTCAAAAATACGTAAAGTCGCGCCCTTGAGACGCTAGTATTCAACGTATTGACGCAACGGTCAGAAGTGGTCAGTGGCGATACAGAATAGGTGATTATCGCCTTATCTGTTACATTGAGGACGCTCAACTCATAATTTTGGCTCTGACAATCGGGCACCGGCGAAATGCGTACGAAAAATAGAACAAGCATCAAAACGCATAACAGCAAGTGCACTTGTAGCTAGCGCACTTGCTGTTTTTGATTGACCTGAACTGACCTGCGATTCACGGACGCTGTAAGCGTTACTTGCAGAATTCCTGCACTTTTGCCAAAACACTTGCTTTATCAAGGCCGTACTTTGCGAGCACCTCAAGAGCAGGACCGGACTCACCAAACGTGTCCTCAACGCCGATGACTTTCACGGGTACGGGAGCATGCTCGGAAAGCGCCTTACATACCGCACTTCCCAAACCACCAATAACGGAATGTTCCTCAACCGTCACGACCCTGCCCGTCTTTTGTGCGGACGTAACGAGAAGATCGACATCAATCGGCTTAATCGTGTGAATATTGATGACCTCAGCACTTATCCCCACGCGCGAAAGCTCCTCAGCAACTTCCAAAACGGTACCAACCATGAGACCGGTTGCAACGAGAGTAACGTCGGTTCCCTCGCGAAGCACGATACCCTTACCCACCTCAAACGTATAATCAGGACGATCGTTGATGACAGGAACCGGGAGACGTCCAAAACGCATGTACACAGGGCCGTCGATTTCATACGCAGCATGAACGGCTGCTTCCGCTTCAATGGCATCAGAAGGACTGATGACCGTCATACCGGGAATGGTGCTCATCACGGCGAAATCCTCATTGCACTGATGTGTGGCTCCATCTTCGCCCACGGAAAGGCCACCGTGCGTGGCGCCAATCTTAACGTTCAGGTGAGGATAGCCAACGGAATTTCTGATTTGCTCAAAAGCCCGACCCGACGCAAACATGGCAAACGAAGTAGCAAAGACCGTACGACCGGTAGCGGCAACACCTGCGGCCATACCAATCATGTTGGCCTCGGCAATGCCGCAGTCAATAAAGCGCTCCGGATATGCTTCGCCAAACTTACCTGAACGCGTAGCTTCTGCAAGGTCAGCATCGAACACGAGAAGATCGTCATGGTCACGGCCAAGTTCTACAAGAGCCTTGCCGTACGCGTCACGCGTAGCGATTTTTTTGACTTCTGCCATGGTTACTCGGCCTCCTTCTCAAGTTCAGCCATCCCTTGGGCAAACTGCTCATCATTTGGTGCTTTGCCGTGCCAGCCAACCTGGCCTTCCATAAATGAAACACCCTTGCCCTTAATCGTATGAGCAACGATTACGCTTGGCTGACCCTTTGTGGCGCGAGCCTCACCGAAAGCCGCACGCAACTGATCAAAGTTACTGCCATCGGCAACCTCAATAACATGGAACTTGAATGCTCGGAACTTCTCGCCAATAGGAAGCGGCGAGTTGATCTGTTCAAGTGTCCCGTCAAGCTGAAGTCCATTGTTGTCGATGATAAGTGTCAGATTGTCCAGCTTGTGATTGCCGGCAAACATCGCCGCTTCCCAAACCTGACCCTCTTCAATCTCACCATCACCGAGAAGCGCATACGTGCGGTATGCGTCCCCGAATTTCTTTGCGGCAAGCGCCATCCCGACTGCCGTTGAAACGCCCTGTCCGAGAGATCCGGTGCTCATATCAACACCCGGTGTGTCATTCATGTTGGGGTGACCCTGCAGACGAGTATTCAGATGACGGAACGTCTCCAGCTCTTCCTTGGGAAAAAACCCGCGTTCAGCAAGGACGCCGTACAATGCAGGGGTCACGTGACCCTTTGAAAGCACAAAGCGATCCCGCCCGACCTTGCGAGGCTCCAACGGATCCACGTTCATTTCTTCAAAATAGAGATAGGTCAGAACGTCAGCTGCGGAAAGCGAGCCGCCCGGATGACCTGACTTTGCAGCATGCGTTGCAACAAGGATATCCTTGCGAACTTCACGGGCAACATGTTCCAGTTCTTTATTGGTCATGATACCTCCGTATTCAAACGCACTATGCGTTGAACTTCTCGCTGAGCTTGCCCTTCAGCTCTTCCTTATCAAGGATGTTGTCGAGAACGACTTTTTCCTCATCGGGAATGCTTGCAATAAAATCGCCGAGATCGCGACCAACAATAAATAAATCGGCAGCTCCGGGCATGACGTCAGAGACAGTCGAATGCTCAACCTCAACGCCATCAACGCCAAGCTCTCTCAGAACGTCCTGAACGTTCATCTCGACCATAAGACTTGAGCCGAGGCCACTGCCGCAGCAGCAAAGAATTTTTTGAATCGCCATTGTATCCCCTTTGTTAGAAACGAAAAACGATACTTGCCTAAACCTACTCAGGGTTGAAAGCATTCGAACCGAAACTCTCTCAAACCTGGAAACTTGCTCAGGCCTGGCAGGCTTAAAACCCTACCAGGCCTAAGACACAGCTATTTTGTAGCCTTCTCGGATGCCTCGCGCTTAGGAGCGACAAGGTTGAAGATGATTGGAAGAAGGAAACACACAACGCAAATGCCCGTCAAGACAACACCCTGAACGTTAAGAGCAACGTTTCCAAAGATGAGCGCCATGACCGAGAAGTCGGCGTCGGAGAACGTCGCAGAAGTAAAGCCCATGCTGGTAAAGACCGGCATACAAAACGCCGGAAGGAAGGTAATGAGCAGGCCGTGTGCAAACGCGCCGGCGATGCAACCTTTCATGCCTCCTTCAGCATTACCAAAGACGCCAGCCGTCGCGCCGCAGAAGAAGTGAGGCACGACGCCCGGAAGAATAAGAGCAATGGGAACAAGACTGGCATTAATGACCCCAAGCAAAATCAAGCCAAGAATTCCTCCGACAAAGGAAGACAAAAAGCCGATAATAACGGCGTTGGGAGCATAGGTGAACGCGATAGGACAATCGAGCGCCGGCTTTGCACCGGGAACAAGCTTCTCAGCAATGCCCTTAAACGCAGGAACAATCTCGCCAATGATGAGACGGACGCCAGAGAGAATGATATAAACGCCACCTGCAAAGGAAAGTCCCCGCAGAAATGCCCAGACTACCCAGTTTGTAGTAGTTTCTGTACCGACGTTAAGCAAGTCGCCAAGGTGTTGGAAGCCGGCATAGGCGGGGTCAGAAGCAAAGTCAGCAGCGGAGATACCGGCAGGAACAACGCTTAAAAGACCGCGGCCCACAGCAACACCAGTAATGACAAGAAACATGATGATCATGGTAAGACCGATGGAAACCGTGTTATCACGCAAGAAAATAAGACGCTTGGAGAACTTGAGATTTTCGGTGCTGTTCTCTTTATCGGAAGCAAAGAGCTTTCCAACCATTCCGGCAAGCCAATAGCCAACGCCGCCAAAGTGTCCAAGAGCAACGGAATCGCTGCCGGTTACCTTACGCATGGTCGGCTGGCAATACGCTGGGGAGAGCACCATGATAAGGCCTAAAAGGCAAGCTCCGGCAATATAGAGCATCCAACCGGACAGACCACCGATATGCAAAATGATAGCGAGCATAGCTGCCATATAAAGCGTATGATGACCGGTCAGGAAGATGTAATGCATGCGGGAAAAGCGCGCAAGGACGATGTTGAGAACCATGCCAAGACACATAATGATTGCGGTAGCCTGTCCAAAGTCCTGAAGCGCCATTGAGACAACGGCCTCATTGTTGGGAACAACGCCCTGCATGTTAAAGGCATAATTAAAAATTTCACCAAACGCAAGAAGTGAACCGGACTGAAGGAAACTTGCTCCAGCAGAAAGAACCAAGAAACCAACTATGGTCTTCAAGGTACCCTTTACGAGTTCCTCAATTGGTTTCTTTTGAAGCACCAGACCGAGAAGAGCTACAAGACCAACAAGAATCGCAGGCGTTGACAGCACATTAACGACAAAATCTATAACTGGCATACTACGTACTCCTTCCAAGTATCTAATCGAACTCAAAATCTATTGCAAAAGGCCCGCACAACCTCTATGCACAAAACTACAGCTCACAAAGCGAGAGCTTATTCACATTGCTCATGCTTCGGACACCATGAGCTGATATGCCTCGTGCGCATTTTCCGCTTGAGCAAGAGCTTCAATATTTTTAGGATCTGATAGCAATGTGGCAAGCTCACGCATCACTTGTATATGCGAGTTCGAATCTTCAGCGGCAAGCGTCAGCAGTACGCTCGTAGGCGCCTGACCCTCTTTGAATACGGTGCCGGTGCGTAAAATGGTAAGCGCAAGCTGTTTTTTAATAACACCCTGTTCGGGACGGGCATGAAGTAATGCAAGATTTGGAACGAGAACAAAATACGGCCCGAGCTCATGAGCATTGGCGATGATACCGTCAATATAGCGTTCCTCAACATATCCCCCTTTTACCAAAGGGGTAACTGCAATACGAACAGCGTCTTCCCAGTCTTTTGCTGCATCAACGACCTGGACATTTTCCAATTTGAGCATATCCTTAATCTGGCTCATAGCACTTCTTTCACGTTGACTTGAAAGTACGTACGGGTTCATTCTATAGTTTTTTTATTAAAGCGTTAACAATTTATACAAAAAAGAAGCAAGCCGACCAAGAAGCGCATCAGGGTCGGCTTGCATATTCTGGCGATAAAGCTGGAGATTATTTATCTTTCAGAACGAACCTCATCGATGATGTGCCGAACTTCAGCAGCATTTTGTGCGATCTCATTTTTCGTTCCTTTTGTAAGCAAGCTCCCCATTCCGGCGCAATCAATGCCCTTTGAAATCCACTCAGAAAGGTTTGTCAGGTTGATACCGCCGGAAGCCATGAGTGGCATCCAAGGAGTCGGAGTCTTAAAAAGACCGACTAAATTCGAGCCATACACATTAGAAATTGGGAAGCATTTGATGAAAGCTGCGCCCATTTCAAGAGCATGGTTGGCCTCTGTCATAGTAGTGCACCCCGGTGCATACGGGATTTGATAGAGATTACATATACGGGCGACCTCATCTGAACCGCAATTGGCAACTATAAACTGAGCACCTGACATAATAGCGAGACGTGCTGTCGTTGCCTCCATAACCGTTCCGGCACCAACCAGCATATCGTCACCGAAACGCTCCTTAATACCAGTAATCACCTCGCCTGCATTGGGAAGCGTATAGCTTATCTCCATAGCCTTCACGCCACCTGCAAGCAAGCCTTCAGCAATCTCACAGCCACGTTCAATGGTGGGAACACGTACAACGGCAAAGGCGCAGGTATCGTAGAGTCTCTGCGTAACGTATGCTTTCTGCAACTTCATAATATGCCTCCAAATGACCTAGTCATGCGCGATTGTATAGTAATCAAGCATAGCGATAATCTTTTTATCAAGTCCTTCAGCCACCTCAGTAACCGGATAGCGAGCCGGACCGACCGGATAGCCAGCAAGCTCAAGAGAGCGTTTCAGAGTCTGCGGCGTTGATCCAAGGTGCAAGATATCGCGAAGCGGTTCAATTTCCGCCTGAAGAGCCTCCGCTTGCCTTGCATTCCCAGCTTCAAGCGCTCTCCAAAGCTCAACTACAACCTCAGTGATTAAATTGGCGGTTCCTGCAATAGCGCCGGAAGCACCAAGCTCATAAGCAGCAGAAATCTTGCCATCAGACCCCACAAGGACATCCATATCCTTGCTCTCTGCCACATCCAAATAGCCTTGCAAAATCGCAAGATCCCCTGAGCTATCTTTGATTCCTCTGATAGTGTCAATTGAGCTTACTCCGGCAAATACCTCTTTAGAAATATTTTTACCAGTTGCCTTTGGAATGTTATAAAGAATCATCGGAATCTTGACGCTCATAGCAACCGTCTTGAAGTAGTCCCCCAACTGCGCGTCACTGATGCCTAAAAAATACGGATTGATAACGGACAGCGCATCAGCGCCAATTGCTTCGGCACGCTTTGAAAGCTCCACTGCTTCGCGCGTTGAACATGAGCCCGTTCCCACATATACAGGAACACGACCAGCCACCACGTCTATAACAAATTTCGAGAAGTTAATCTTCTCGTCAGCGGAACATACGTGAAATTCGCCGTTAGACCCAAAGGTAAAAATCCCGCTTGCCCCGCCTGAAATAATCTTCTCGACAAGCTGTTCAGCAGCATCATAATTAATCGATTGCTCCGCATCTCGCTTGAAGGGAGTAACCATCGGCACAATTATCCCGTTAAATAATGACATCTCATTCACCCTTCAGAGTCTACGTTACTTTCCCTCACGAATCGAAGCTCCCAAAGCCCCGCCCGGATGCCATTTGACATACTGCTGAGGAGTCAAGCCGTATTCATTCTGCAAGAGGATTGAAAGACATTGGAGTTCAATAATCTCAGCAAGGATAGAAGCTCGAGGAGGCTTGTTCATCGAATCGCCTTCTTGTTCAACTCCTGCAATAAGAGCAACATCTGCTTCTTGAGCCAGCCAGGAATGAGAGTTTCCTGTAAGGCCGATAATGCGAACACCGACGCCCTTAAGACAGGTAACCGTAGACTTGAGTTCGCTTGTTTCGCCTGAATTTGAAATGGCAATAACTACGTCACCGGGACGAGTCTGACCAGCAGATCCATGCACACACTCGGTGCCATGAAGCTCGTAGGCAGGCGTTCCTGTTGACGAGAAGAGCGATGCGGCGTAACCCGCAACGTGGCCCGGTTTACCGATACCGGTTATGTGAAGGCGATTGCCGCCACTTTCTGCATCAAGAATCAACTGTTTCGCTGCGCTAAGAGCATCAAAATCAACATTTTCGAGGTACTTCTCGACAGATTCTTTTTCAATCCTGAGAAATTCTTGTATTTGCTCTTTATCCGTCTGCATGCGTTTCCTCCTTAAGAAGTTACTTCTTTAATCTTGTTGTCTTGCAAGATATCCTTAATCCGTTCTTGGACGTCGCTCAACGTTGTTTTCATGAAAGGGCGTTGTATGTCGATTAAATAAAATCCCGAGGGATGCTCGACCCATTTACCATTCATTAGCAGTCGTAATGCGTTTTTTTGACGGATGATTTTATATGCTGCAATATCACCATACGACACAATTAACGGATACTCTTTATCGGCTGTTTCAAAAATAAAAATATTTTCTTCTCCAAAAGAAACTACGGGAACACGTGAGATAAACCGTCCGGATTTTTTACCCAGCCCCTTCGCGAAGAACCAAGCTGCCGTTAGCCCAATAATGAAGGCAACTAGAAATATGACATTTCCGCTCCGATTGGCAAAAACCCACATCAGAAATGAGAAAAACAGCGCTAAAAACACGCCCACTAGTCTAAGGGCCATGTACGACAGCAGATACCCACGGTCCTCTTCAATCGTATATATGATATCGTCCTGGACATCATCAATGGATTGAGCAGTGCGCTTTTTGGCTGCCTTTCCAAAGAGTTGCTGTGAGATTGACTTTTTTGGCGAATCTGGCATCCAACACCTCAATCCAACGAGAGAAACAAAGGGCACCCATAGACATCCACAGGTGCCCTCAGTTTTAAACCTTAGAGTCGAGCGAAAACATCGAAACCCTAGGCAAGTCCGATAGCGTGCCCAATTCCATAAAGAATGGAACCAACGATGTTATAGTCCACGTTGGGGAACGATGCTTCTGCAATTCCAAGCTGAGCAAATGCCGGATAAAGAACGAGCGGACCGGCTGTAAGGAATATACCAACCAGGAACGAACCGAGCAAAGCACCACGCCAGCCACCGTATGCATAGCCGCAGACACCACAGGTACCTCCAGAGAAGAAGCAGATACCAGCTGCGGGAATCATGATAGTTTCACTGTGGAAGAAGACCATAGCCGCCATTGCCACAAGACCACCGAGGAAGGATCCGATAAAGCCGATAATAACTGCATTGGGGGCAAACGGGAAAATAGCCGGGCAGTCAACGGCAGGACGCGCATCAGGAATGAGCTTTTCGGAAATGCCTACGAATGCCGCAGTAATCTCGGCAATAAACTGACGCACACCGTAAATAAGCACAGACATGCCGGCAGCAAACTGAAGACCCGCAAGGAAAGGCCAGACCCACCAGATATCATTGCCGAAGTAGCTCATGAAGGATTTACCATTTGCAAGCGTATCGCCAAAGTGACCTGTTGCATAGCAGGCAATGGTTACTACATAGAACAAAACAATCATGAACAGGGCAACGGAGAAAACAAAGTCTTTGAAAAGCTTGAAGAATTCTGGAAGATTAGCTGCTGCGTCATCAGACCCTGCTTCAACTTCATTCTTCTTTTGAAAGAGCTTTCCTACATAGCCAGAGAAGGCATAACCAATGCAGTTAAAGTGGCCGATTGCGATATTGTCAGCTCCTACAAGTTTGTTTACGAAAGGCTGACAAAGCGATGGCAGCGCCGCGCCGCAGAAACCGAGAATAACACCACCAAGAATAACCGTGACAGCCATTGGCAAACCAAGAGCAATGAATACCAAAGCAAGCACGCAAGAAAAGTAAAGGAAGTGCTGGCCGGTAAGGAAGACGGCCTTGAATTTCGTAAAGCGAGCAACGACCAAGTTCATAATGAAGCCAAGGACCATGACCATTGCCACTTCGGTGCCGTACGTATTAAGGGCAAGCGCAGTCGCAACTTCGACCTGCGTTACAACACCGTGAACAGAAAACGCGCGGCTGAACATATCGGAAAATATATTCACCTGTGAGGACATTGCACTTGAACCAATATTGAAAATCATAAAGCCAATAATGGTTTTTACCGTACCAGAAAAGACGTCCACAGCGGACTTCTTTTGCAGCAAAAGACCTACGAGGGCAATGATACCCATGATAACGGCAGTGTCTCTCAGCTGCATAAGGATTGCATTAAGCATGCGATTACCCCTTCAGCAAATTTCCAACAATACCTTACTTAGAAACGATCGATTCCGGATGATTACTCAGCATGCTCAGCAAGCCACGTGCCCAGTTTTTCTTTCATTTCATTCTTATCGACAATATTGGTAATGCCAATTGCAGACGGAACGCGGGGATCGGCATTAAGCTCATCCGTAAGATCGGACATAGTGATAACGAGATCTCCGTTAAACCCAATGAGGGAATCGAGATTGCCGTGCTCCGTCTCAACAGGAAAATTATTTTCTTTGATTACCTGATCGACTTTGATTTTAAGCATCATCGAAGATCCCATACCGGCGCGGCAACATACGAGTGCATGATACGTCTTTGCCATTACAGCCTTCCTTCCTTTTGGTTTACGAGCGCTACTATCTCTTCAGCTGTTTTTGCAGCCTCAAGCTGAACAAAGAAATCCGGATCTGAAAGCAATTCAACTAACGACTGAAGGGCTCCCAAATGACTTTCGCTATCTTTTGCGGCAAGCGGAAAAAGGAATTTGACGGGATCGTTATCTGTGCTACCGAATTCCACGGGATTTTTTAATATCGTAATTCCCACGGCCGGTTCAAGAGCGCCGGATTCCGGGCGAGCGTGCGGAAGGGCAACGTGTTCTGTAATAACAATATAGGGACCGAGATCATGAACGCCTTTGATTATGTCGTTGACATAATCAACCGTTACTTTTTTGTTGTCCACCAACGGCTGAGTTGCTTTTTTAATGGCATCTTCCCAGTCAGCGGCGTCAACATCCAGCTGAACCAATTCCTTCGATAAAAGATCGCTCAACATAGATGCTCTACCTTGCCTTTCGTTGAATGCTCTCATCTGTTGTATGAGATCCATAAGGTAAGACGTAATCTTGTATATACTATGCCACCAATTGTGTATTGAAGCAACAATTTATTCATATTTCTTTCATAAATACTGTTCATAAAAATTTATGATGTTTGAAATAAAACAGCTGAATCATATATTTATATCATATCAAGTTATCTTTATTTTATAGTAAAACAACTGCAATTATAAGAATTTGTCTACAGATATAGATACTTTTATACTATTTTCTCTTGCTATCTTAGTATACTTTTGTATAATGTAATTCGTATATATTTGATTGTACATTCATATAATATTCTGAAATATTCGTATAGATGTATGGAGAAAATCTGATGAGAAAGAGTGACGCTGAAGTAACAAGTCGCCGTGAGCGAATCGCTTCCATCCTTGAAAACATAGGGCGAATCAGTATCACTGAACTTTCGCTCCAGCTTGATGTTTCCCCGCTTACTATAAGGCGCGATCTGGACTATCTAGAGGAAGAAGGCATTGCCAGCAGACACCATGGTTATGCAACTCTTAAAAATCCCTACGGGCGCCCCTCGGGATCAAAACAAATCAGAGCTAATCGAGCCATTTCCTATGAAGCGGCTAAACATGTCAAAGACGGAGACTGTATTCTCTTGAATACCAGTTCTGTTGCGCTGAGCATTCTAAGCTGGATTACAGCTCAGGATGTTACCGTCATAACCAATAACGGTAAGGCACTTCTTTTGAACGACAATCCTCCGTATACGATTATTTTGACCGGAGGAGAAATCCGTCCTCCCCGCTCTTCTATGACAGGCGAAGTGGCTATGAGCTGTATCGAAAAGGTATCGGCAACAAAATGTTTTCTGGGGTGTACTGGAATTTCAGTAAATTATGGACTGACCTCTGCAACTTCACCGGAGCCGTCAATTAACACGCTAATGATGGAGCACTCTCAGAAACGATACATCGTTGCAGACTCCACTAAAATCGGAGTAACCTCAAACTTTCAATTTGGGTCAATTGATGAAGTTGACTGTCTCATCACCGATACAGGCGCGCCACTTAAAGAGCTCGATGATTTTCGCGAATCCGGAGTAAAAAAGATTATCACTGTCGATTCATCCCTCGTTCTAAAATAATCGCGAGAAGATCACACTCCCAATTTTATAGTCAAAGAACCACTGGCAGTCGCCTCTATCCTCTATCATCCCAGCACGGGAGCCATAAGATCGTACAGCGCATCAGCATCATTGCAAGCGGCAATCTTCTCAAGAAGCTCGGCATCCTGAATGACTCCGATAAGTTTCTGAAGCATCTCAAGCTGACCATGAGGCTCGGTAAGAGCAAGCATAAAAAGAACTTTTGGATGTAAGATGGTTTCAGGATCCCCCATCATGTGAAATGCAACAGGATCTTTTAACGTTGCAATACCAACGCCAGGCTTAATCACATGTTCACTATCACAATGCGGGATGGCAATATCAAAAGCAGGAGCGGGAAGCCCTGTCGCAAATACGCGTTCACGATCAACAATGGCCCCGGGATACGTATCTTTCGCATAGCCACTATCCACAAAACCCTGAGCGACAATGCGCAGGGCTTCCTCAGAATCAGCGGCTTCAACAGCAAGGAGAATAAGTTCTTTCTTCAGAATCATCATATTTCCTTTCATATGCGAAATCCTACAGACACCCCACGCTCAGTCAATCATGATTTCTAGTTTCTCGTTTCCACACTTCCAAACTTGTATATAATTACATGTACAAGTTGTAGCAGTTTTTGTAAGAAATGTCACGAGGTTGTCGGCAAATTATCCACGTACGGCCGGCCCCGTAGGACATATCTACATCATAACTGCATCAGATGCCTCTAGAAAAGGAGTCATTATGCTGGTAAATCTTCGCGATATCTGTGCCATTGCCGAGCAGAATAACATGGCAATTCCCTCCTTCAATGTGCCGAGTATGGAAGCGCTGCGTGCCGCGATCGACGCTGCCGAGAAGACCGGCTATCCCGTCATTATCGCCCATGCAGAAGGTCATGAGCCCTTCGCTCCTCTTGATAAGATCGGTCCTACAATGGTCGCCCTTGCGGAGCGCTCCAGCACTTTGGTCTGCGTGCATCTTGACCATGGAGAGAATCTCTCTTACCTGCGCCGAGCTCTTGAGATGGGCTTCAACGGCGTGATGTACGACGGCTCTTATCAACCCTACGAAGAAAACGTAGCGAACTCCCAGCGAGCCGCCGACATGTGCGCAAGCTTCGATGCCGGTCTTGAATGTGAGCTTGGCTCAATGGGCTCCCGTGAATTCGGAGAACGTGATGAAGGCGCCACAGCAGAGGAATCAGGCGCCATCTACACCGACCCCGCCCAAGCGCTTGAGTTCATCCAATCAACCGGTCTTGATATTCTCGCATGCTCATTCGGAACGGTTCACGGCATCTACAAAGGTGAACCGCACCTGAACTTTAATGTGCTCAATAAGATCAGAAAACTCTCTCAGACTCCGCTCGTCATGCACGGCGGCTCCGGCGTTTCCGACGCTGACTATGCTAAGGCCATCAATGCCGGTATCCGTAAAATCAACTACTACACCTATGGCGTGAAATATGCCGGTGAGGCTGTAGAAAAGCTCATTGGCGAGAAGAACGGCGAGACTGTCTATTGGCACGATATGACCACGACTGCCTACGATCGTATGCTTGCGGACTTCACTCATGTCATTCAGGTGTTTGCAAACGGAGCTAATCCGGTAGCATAACGTAAACAGGATAGAAGCAAACCCCGATTTCAAACGCCAAATTGAAATCGGGGTTTCTTGTACGCGCAAATTAGTCACGCCGCGCCTGCGCTTTGAGGCTATCAGGGTTCACTTTCAGTTCTAACTCACATATGCGCTTGAACAGTTCTTCTCCATCACTGAACCAACGTCCTCTAATCCAATACCTGCCTCGTAAGAAAGTATCGTTATCCATTCGAACATACATGCGCAAGTCCGCTGGATATTCTCG